>NZ_JAKEIP010000475.1 GCF_021474425.1 Streptomyces muensis
CGCACGGTGCGGTCCAGCTCGTCCTCGCCGCCGGTCGCCCAGCTCCCGCAGGACCGGACCCGTATCGAACTCTTCCCCGAGGTGGCCGCGCACCAGGAGCGCGTGCACCTGCTCGACCGGCTCGACCTGCCGAACCCGTACTTCCGAGTGCACGAGGGCGACATGACGGACACCACCGTCGTGGACGGCCGTGAGCTGATCTCCTTCTCCGGCTTCAACTACCTGGGTCTGGCGAGCGACCCCCGGGTGACCGAGGCCGTGGAGGCGGCCGTCGCGCAGTGCGGTACGTCGGCGTCCGCCAGCCGGCTGCTGTCCGGCAGCCGTCCATTGCACCTGCAGTTGGAGCGGGAACTCGCCGACACTCTCGGAACCGAGGACGCGATCACCCTGACCAGCGGGCACGCCACCAACGTCACCGTGATCGGCCATCTCGTCGGGCCGGAGGACCTGATCGTCCACGACTCGCTCGCCCACGACAGCATCCTTCAGGGCTGCCGGCTCTCCGGGGCCACGCGACGGCCCTTCCCGCACAACGACGCGGCCGCCCTGGACGCCCTCCTCACCCGGGTCCGGCACCAGTACCGCCGGGTGCTCGTCGTCGTCGAGGGCGTGTACAGCATGGACGGCGACATCGCCGACCTGCCCGCGCTGATCGACGTCAAGCGCCGGCACGGCGCCCTGCTGATGGTCGACGAGGCGCACAGCATCGGCGTGATCGGCGCAAACGGGGGCGGTATCGGTGAGTACCACGACGTCGATCGCCGGGCCGTCGACCTGTGGGGCGGCACGCTGTCCAAGGCGCTGGCCGGGTGCGGCGGCTATGTCGGGGCCGGCCGGAGTGTCGTGGAGTACCTCAGGTACACCGCTCCGGGCTTCGTCTACAGCGCGGGCATGACTCCGGCCAACGCCGCCGCCTCCCTGGCCGCGCTGCGCGTGATGCGTGCCGAACCGCAGCGTCTGACGCGTCTGCGGGAGAACTCCGCGCTGTTCGCGGACCTGGCGCGCCGGGCGGGCGTCGACATCGGCGCCAGCCACGACTCGCCGATCGTCCCGTGCATCGTCGGGGACTCGGCGCGGACCCTCCGGCTGGCCGAGGCGCTGTTCCGGCAGGGCATCAGCGTCAACCCGATCCTGTACCCGGCCGTGCCCGAGGAGCTGACCCGGCTGCGGTTCTTCGTCACCTGCGAGCACACCCCGGACCAGATCCGCCACACCGTCAGCACACTGCGGCGGCAGCTGTCGTACGCCGCCGCCACTCCCGCTGCCGCCTGAGACGGCAACGGAAGTCCGGGACGTGTGGCGTCAGCCGCCGAGCGCCGCGAGCACCACGGACCTGGCCTCCTCCTGGACCTGGCGCAGATGGTCCGGGCCGAGGAACGACTCGCCGTAGATCTTGTAGACGTCCTCGGTGCCCGAAGGGCGGGCCGCGAACCAGGCGTTGGCGGTGGCGACCTTGATGCCGCCGAGGGCGGCGCCGTTGCCGGGCGCCTCGGTGAGCACCGTGGTGACCGGCTCTCCGGCGAGGGTGTCGGCGGTGACCTGACGCGGGGAGAGCTTGGCGAGCAGTGCCTTCTCCTCGCGGGAGGCCGGGGCGTCGACGCGGGCGTAGGCCGGGGCGCCGAAGCGGTCGGTGAGCTCGGCGTAGTGCTGTGACGGGCTCTTGCCGGTGACCGCCGTGATCTCGGAGGCGAGCAGGGCCAGGATGATGCCGTCCTTGTCGGTGGTCCACACCGAACCGTCGCGGCGCAGGAAGGACGCGCCCGCCGACTCCTCGCCGCCGAAGCCGAGGGTGCCGTCGGACAGACCGTCCACGAACCACTTGAATCCGACGGGGACTTCGACCAGCGGCCGGCCTACGTCCGCGGCGACCCGGTCGATCATGCTCGACGACACCAGGGTCTTGCCGATCCCGGCACCCGCGGGCCACTGCTGCCGGTGCGAGTAGAGGTACGAAATCGCCACGGCCAGATAGTGGTTGGGGTTCATCAGGCCGGCGTCCGGTGTGACGATGCCGTGCCGGTCGGCGTCGGCGTCGTTGCCGGTGGCGATGTCGAAGCGGTCGCGCCGCTCGATGAGGGAGGCCATGGCGTACGGCGAGGAGCAGTCCATCCGGATCTTGCCGTCCCAGTCGAGCGTCATGAAGCGCCAGGTGGGGTCGGTGAGCGGGTTCACCACCGTGAGGTCGAGGCCGTGCTGTTCGGCGATCCGGCCCCAGTACGCCACCGAGGCGCCGCCCAGCGGGTCGGCGCCGATCCGGACGCCGGCCGCCCGGATGGCGTCCAGGTCCAGCACGTTCGGCAGGTCGGCGACGTAGGCGCCGAGGAAGTCGTGGCGGCCGGTGCCGGGGGCGGCCAGGGCGCGGGTGTAGGGGATGCGGCGTACGTCCTTCATGCCGCCGGTGATGATCTCGTTGGCGCGGTCCTGGATCCAGGAGGTCGCCTCGGAGCCGGCGGGGCCGCCGCTCGGCGGGTTGTACTTGAAGCCGCCGTCGGCGGGCGGGTTGTGCGAGGGAGTGACGACCACGCCGTCAGCGAGAGCGGACGTGCGGTTCCGGTTGTGGGTGAGGATCGCGTGCGAGACCGCCGGGGTGGGCGTGTAGCCGTCGGCCTGGTCGATGAGGACGGTCACCTCGTTGGCCGCGAAGACCTCCAGGGCCGTGATGCGGGCGGGTTCCGACAGGGCGTGGGTGTCGGCGCCGAGGAAGAGAGGGCCGTCGGTGCCCTGGGCGGCGCGGTACTCGCAGATGGCCTGGCTGGTGGCGGCGATGTGGTCCTCGTTGAACGCCGCCGTGAGGGACGAACCGCGGTGTCCGGAGGTGCCGAAGGCCACCCGCTGGCCCGGCTCGGCCGGGTCGGGGTGCAGTGCGTAGTACGCCGTGACCAGGCGGGCCACATCGATGAGGTCCTCGGGCCGGGCGACCTGCCCCGCACGCGCGTCCTGCATTTCCCCGCTCCTCCGCACAGCTCGACCGTTGGTACGGCCCTCATTCTCCCCTGCCCGGGCCGTCGGGACGCGCACCGGGCCGCCGTTGTGGCACGCGTCCCACGGGTGCGACGATGCGGGCCGGCGAGCGGAGGGACACCGACGTGGGGCGCGAGGACGTAGGACACGAGGACGTGGGACACGCGGGCCTAGGGCGTCAACGGCCGCCCGCCGCCGTGCTGTTCGACGCGTTGGGCGCCGACTACGAGAAGGCGTTCGGCCGTGCCCCTGCGCATCTGTCCGCGCTGGAGTGGCTGATCGAACGGCTGCCGACCGGCGCGCGGACGCTGGACGTGGGCAGCGGCACCGGTCGGCCCACGGCGGCGGCGCTCGTCGCCGCGGGGCACTCCGTGCTGGGTGTCGACGTCTCCCCCGTCATGGTCGAACTCGCCGCGCGTCAGGTCCCCGGGGCAGAGTTCCGCCGCGGTGACGTCCGGGAGCTGTCGTTCGAGGCGGACTCGTTCGACGGTGTGTGCGTGTTCTTCTCGCTGTTGCAGATGACCCGGGCCGAGCAGTCGGCGCTGACGCGGCGGCTGGCCCTGGCGCTGCGGCCCGGCGGGCATCTGGTGCTGGCCACCGTGCCCGCCGACGTGGAGGACGTCGAGGTGGTCTTCATGGGCCGG
>NZ_JAKEIP010000476.1 GCF_021474425.1 Streptomyces muensis
CTCCCCTCCCCCCTCCCGGCCCCGGTGTCAGTAGTCGACGCTCGGATACCAGTCGCCGCGCCCCCGCGGGGTCAGGTCGAGCAGGTGCCAGACGGGGGCCAGCAGGTCGATGCCCCGCTCGTCGATGTCGGCGGACATGCGGGGGTGCGTGGAGTAGAAGTGGCGGATCGTGCCGTCGCCGTCGCGGGTGAAGACGGAGACGGTGGAGTCCTGTTCGCCGTCCTTGTCCTCGCTGCCCGTGTCGTACTTGAACGTGCTGTCGCCACAGCTCAGCAGCCGTAGCCGGTGCCAGCCGCGGTTGCGGGCGTGCTGCCGCAGGACGGGCGGGTCGGCCGCCGCCGCGATGACGAAGTCGGCGTTGCGGTTGACGTGGTGGGCGATGTTGCTGAAGCCGTCGATCCACAGGGTGCACATCGGGCAGGGGTCGGTCTGCGCCTTGCCGTACATGAACTGGTAGATGATCAGCGGGCGTTCGGGAGCGGTGAAGAGGTCGCTCAGCCGCACCTCGCGGACCGGTTCGTCGCCGGCGTCGAGGTCGGTGGGCCCCTCCAGGAAGACGTAGTCGTCGACCGGCGGCCCCGGCGGCAGCGCCCGGCGCCGGGCGGCGACGTCCTCGCGGTGGCGCATCAGCTCGATCTCGGCGAGGCGCAGTTCTTCGCGGGCTGCGAGGTATTCGGCGGATTCCCCTGGCAGCCGGGTGTGCCGGAACATCGAGTCCTCCTGGGGTCGACTTCCCTCCCCCGTGCCGCCTTCAGTCTAGGCCGGGGATCTTGATCGCTCAGGTGGAGTGCCACGTCCGTAGCAGAGCCTCCGCCTGGTCGCGGGCGTGGGCGATGGGATCCGGGAAGACCCGCAGGCCGTGCGCGACGAGGGCGCCCTCGTGCAGGAGCATGAGCGTCCGGCCCAGGCGGTCGGCGTCCGTCCCGGCGACGTCCCCGGCGAAGTCCCCGGCCAGGCGGGTGAACAGGGCCAGCATCCACTGCTTCTGACCGGTGATGACCGGGAAGGCCGGGTGGGCGGGGTCGCTGATCTCGGCGTGGGCGTTGACCATGCTGCACCCCTTGGCGCCGTACTCCGCCGACCAGGCGCGGGAGGCGTCGAACACGGCCAGGACGCGGGCCTCGGGCGTCGCGTGCGCGGCGTCGAGGTGGTCGTCGAGATACCGCGCCAGGAAGGCCCTCCAGCGCTCGTCCCGGCCGGTCAGGTACTCCACGACGATCCGCTCCTTGGAGCCGAAGCGGTCGTAGAGGGTCTTCTTCGTCACCCCCGCCTCCGCGGCGATGAGGTCGACGCCGACGGCATGGATGCCGCGCTCGTAGAACAGGCGCTCGGCGGCTTCCAGGATGCGGCGCGCGGCGCGCGTCATCGTGACGCGCTGCGGTTGCTCTGTGGTGCCCATACCTCGAAAGTATACCGATCTGTATAGTGGAGACTCAGAGCCAGGTATACCGATCTGTTTAGTGGGTGTGGTCCCTGTGAACGCTCTGTTCTCGATCGCCTTCGTCCTCAGCTGGAGCTCCGGGTTCATCGGGGCCAAGCTCGGCGCGGGGAGCGCGCCCGCGGTCACGGTCCTCATGTGGCGGTTCCTGCCGCTGGCCGTGGTCCTCGTCGCCGTCGCCGCCGTCGTGGGCCGCGCGTCGTGGCGGGGCCTGACCGGGCGGGACGTCGCCCGGCAGGCCGTGATCGGCGTGCTGTCGCAGAGCGGCTACCTGCTGACCGTCTACTACGCCATCCAGCTCGGCGTCTCCAGCGGCACCACGGCACTGATCGACGGCGTCCAGCCCCTGGTCGCCGGGGCGCTGGCCGGACCGCTGCTGCGCCAGTACGTCTCACGGCGGCAGTGGCTCGGCCTGTGGCTGGGGGTGGGCGGCGTGGTCATCGTCACCGCGGCCGACGCCGGGGCTGCGACGGGGGTCGCCGCGTGGGCCTACCTCGTCCCGTTCCTCGGCATGCTCTCGCTGGTGGCGGCCACGTTCCTGGAGAGCCGTTCCCGCACGCCGGTCGCGCCCGGGGTGGCGATGACCGTGCACTGCGCCACCAGCGCCGTGCTGTTCACGGTGCTCGCCGTGAGCGCCGGTGCGGCCGGACCACCTGGCGACGCCGGCTTCTGGGCCGCGATCAGCTGGCTCGTCGTCCTGCCCACCTTCGGCGGGTACGGGCTGTACTGGATCATCCTGCGCCGTTCCGGAGTCGCCCGGGTCAACGCGCTCATGTTCCTCATGGCTCCGGTCACCGCCGTCTGGGGAGCGCTCATGTTCGGTGAGCCCTTCGGCGCGCAGACGGCCCTGGGCCTGGCCGTCGGCCTCGCCGCCGTCGTCATCGTGCAGCGCGAGGGCGGCACGTCCCGGCGGAAATCCGGTGGCTCTCCGGTGCGGGGTGCGCATAACCTGCCTCCGTGTCCAGCCCCGAGGCGTCCAGACTCCGGCCACCGGCTCTCCGGTGGCTGCTCGTGATGCCGGGCTGATCAGGGCTCGCTTCCCTTCGGGGCTCGTTCCCCTTCGGGGCTCGTCGCCCTTCGGGCTCACCTCCGCTGCCGGACGGCCGTTCGACGTGCCGTTTTCGACTTCGCCGACTCCGACGTCGGCTTCCGGTTGCGGAGTTTCTTCATGCCGTTCGCTCTATATCTGCTGGGCCTTGCCGTCTTCGCCCAGGGAACGTCCGAGTTCATGCTGTCCGGGCTGGTGCCGGACATCGCCCGGGATCTGGGGGTCTCCGTACCCGCTGCCGGTGCGCTCACCTCTGCCTTCGCCGTGGGAATGGTCGTCGGGGCGCCGCTGATGGCCGGGCTCGCGCGGCGGTGGTCGCGGCGGGGTGCGCTGCTCGGGTTTCTGGTCGTGTTCCTCGGCGTTCATGTCGTCGGGGCGGTGACCGACAGTTTCGGGGTGCTCCTGGCCACCCGCGTGGTCGGGGCGCTCGCGAACGCCGGGTTCCTGGCCGTCGCCCTCGTCGCCGCCCTCGACATGGTCGAGCCGGACGCCAAGGGGCGGGCCACGTCCACGCTGCTCGGCGGGGTCACGCTGGCGTGTGTGGTGGGGGTGCCCGCCGGGGCGGTGCTCGGGCAGCTCTGGGGATGGCGTGCCGCGTTCTGGGCCGTGGCGCTGGTGTCGTTGCCTGCTGTCCTGGCCGTGGCGCGGTCCGTGCCGGGCGGTGCCGCCGGCTTCGCGCGTCCCGCCCTGCGGGGTGAACTGCGAGCGCTGCGCAACCCTCGGCTGCGGGTGACCTACCAGTTCCTCGTGGGCGACGCGGCCCACGCCGACCCGTTCAACCCGGTCGGTGCGGGCGG
>NZ_JAKEIP010000477.1 GCF_021474425.1 Streptomyces muensis
GGGTGGTCGTGGGGGTGGCGGTTTCTTGATTCACATCACTCAGCGTGGTCGGGCGTGCTCAGTGTGAACAGTGACTCTGCGGGTGCGTCGAGTGACTGTCCGGAGCTTGTCCGGTCGGGTCCGGGCTGTCGGAGCGGGTCTGCGGGTAGGGCGCTGCTGCACTGAGGCGGCACGACGGAGGGGTGCGGGATGTCGGTCGAGGCGGACACCGGGCGGCTCAAGACGGAGGCGGACGAGCCGGGTTGGGAGGTGGATCCGGACGACGAGTGGGGCGTGGCGGTGATCGCGACCGTGGGGCGGCAGCTGAGGTTGCGGCGGGAGGCGGTGGGGATGCGGGCCGCCGACTTCGCGAAGGCGGTCGGGTATGGGGAGGACCTTGTCTACAAGGTCGAGGGCGGGAAGCGGATTCCTCGGGAGGAGTACCTGGACAAGGCCGACGACGTGTTGAACGCCGGTGGGCTGATCTCGGCGACGTGGGAGGACGTCAAGAAGGTCCGGTACCCGAAGAAGGTGCGGGAGCTGGGGAAGCTAGAGGCTCAGGCGGTTGAGATCGGCGTGTATGAGTGCAACATCATCGCCGGGTTGTTGCAGACGCCGGAGCATGCGCGAGCTGTGATCGGGGCAGCGCAGCCGCCGTACTCGCCGGATGATGTGGACCGTATGGTGGCTGCTCGTCTGGCTCGGCAGTCGGTCTTCGATCGCGACCCCGCTCCGTCAATTCACTTCGTGCTGGAAGAGGCCCCGCTGCGGCGGCAGGTTGGAGGCACAATGGTGTGGCGACAGCAGCTCGAACGTCTGCTGGAGGTGGGGCGGTTGAACAGTGTCACGCTTCAGGTCATGCCGACCAACACCGAGCCGCATCCGGGGCTGGACGGACGGATCGAGCTGCTTAAGTTCCCGGACGGAACAGCAGTGGCCCGAGCAGACGGTCTGTTCAACGGGCGGCCGACCACCGATCCAAAACAGCTGCGCATCATCGAACTGCAGTATGGGATTATCCGGGCGCAGGCCCTCCCGCCGCGGGAGTCGCTGACCTTCATTGAGCAACTGCTGGGAGAGACATGATCCGCAAGGCCCCCACCGGGGACGCCTCCGAACTGGCGTGGTTCAAGAGCAGCTACAGCGGTGGCACCAATGGTGAGTCCTGCGTCGAGATCGCGGCAGCACCCCACACCATCCACGTCCGCGACTCCAAGTACCGCGACTCCAGCCCCCGCCTCGCCCTCGCCCCGCAGGCCTGGTCGGCCTTCGTCACGTACGCGTCCCAGTGACCGCCTCCGCGATCTGGCGGGCGGCCTCGGCCGGCGTGAGGTGGGTGGTGTCCACGACCTCGGCCTCGTCGTGCAGCCATGTGCGGGCCGCCTCGGCGTAGGGCTCTAGGTACTTGAGGCGGAACGGGGAGTTGGGGCCGAGGACGGTGTCCCCCGCGATGCGTCCGCGCAGGGTTTCCTGGTCGGCGTGGAGGACGAAGTGCCGGACAGGGATGGCGTGGTGGGCCAGGCCCGTGCTGATCTCGCGCCAGTACTGCTCGACCAGGACCGTCATGGGCATCACCAGCGTGCCGCCGGTGTAGTCGAGCACGCGGCGGGCGGTCTCGACGACGAGTGGCCGCCACGGCGGCCAGTGCTGGAAGTTGTCCGTGCCGGGCAGCCCTGGCGTGATGTCCATCAGCGTCTCGCCGACCTTCTCGGCGTCGAGCACCCGTGAATCCGGGATCAGCTGCTGCACGAGCGCACTGGTCGTCGTCTTGCCCGCGCCGTGGGTGCCGTTGAGCCATACGATCATGTGACCCAACCTAGCGCCGAGCCCGCAGCGCGCGGCGGATCAGCCGGGACGCGACGAAGTACAGCGCGGTGACGGTCGCCCAGGTCGCCAGCAACCCGAGCGCGTAGGTCCTGTCGCCCGCTCCCCAGGCGACGGCGGTCAGGCCCGGACCTCCGAGCCACCAGGCGAGGAGAAGAAGTCCGATGACCAGCGTGGCCAACTGACCGAGGGCCTCCGTGATCAGGTCCCGCATGGTGGGGCGCTCCCGGATGGATGAGACGTGTGCATGATCGACCGGCTCAGCCTAAGTGCTGCTGAGGCCGGCTGCCGCACTCGGCGCCCGGTCATGGAGCCGGCGCGGGGTGCACATCCTTCGGCACGCCCTGGAGGGTCGCGAACGACACCGCCGTCGTGCTCTCCGGGATGTAGGCACCGCGTTCTCGTGTCGGTCCGTGCAGAAGGCCTCACGTTCCTGCGCCGCGCTCGCCAGGCGGTACCTTCATCGTCAGCCGATGAGGAGAGTCAACGTGAGCAAGTTCGTGCGGCCCGCGGCCGAAGGTGCCGACCCCTTCGGTACGGCCCGTCTGCGGCGCGGAGTGGTGGGGGCCTGGGCCACCAGCCCGGCTCGGTTCCGGGAGGACGCCAACGCCGAGGAGGACCTCGTCCTCGGCGGGTACCGGGACCGGCTCGTGGTCGAGCTCGCTCAGAACGCCGCCGACGCCGCCGCCAGGGCAGGGGTGGCCGGACGTCTTCGGCTCACCCTCCGTGAGGGTGTTCTCGTCGCCGCCAACACCGGCGCGCCGCTGGACGCGGCCGGAGTCGAGTCGCTGGCCACCCTGCGCGCCTCCGCCAAGCGGGACACGGCCACGGTCGGCCGCTTCGGCGTCGGGTTCGCCGCCGTCCTCTCCGTCACCGACGAGCCCGCCGTCGTCGGCCGGCACGGCGGGGTGCGGTGGTCCCTGGCCGAGGCCCGGGAGCTCGCCCAGGAGACCGCGCGGCACAGCCCGGGGCTGGGCGACGAGATCCGGCGCCGGGACGGACACGTGCCCGTGCTCCGGCTGCCGTTCGCCGCCGAGGGCACCGCCCCGGACCCGTACGACACCGCCGTCATCCTCCCGCTGCGCGACACCGCGGCCGCCGACCTCGCCGAGCGGCTGCTGCACACCGTCGACGACGCCCTGCTGCTCGCCCTGCCCGGGCTCGAAGAGGTCGTCATCGAGGTCGGCGACGACGAGCCGCGCACGCTGCGGCGCCGCACCGACGGGCCGTTCACGGTCGTCGAGGACTCCCGCGACGGCGTCGACGGCGTCACCCACTGGCGTACGGCCGCCGCCTCCGGCCCGCTCACCCCCGACCTTCTCGCCGACCGGCCCGTGGAGGAGCGGTTGCGGCCCCACTGGTCGCTCACCTGGGCCGTCCCCGTCAACGCCGCCGACAGCACCCCGGCCCGCCCCCGCACACCACCCACAACACCGGCCGCGCCCGCCTCCCCGCCCGGGCGCCCCCCCCCCCCC
>NZ_JAKEIP010000478.1 GCF_021474425.1 Streptomyces muensis
GGGGAGTGGTGGGGCGGGTGATCATGACGGTATGGCCGTAGTCGATGTTCCCGGTTCCAAGTCCATCACCGCCCGCGCCCTGTTCCTGGCCGCCGCGGCCGACGGAGTCACCACGCTGACACGCCCCCTGCACTCGGACGACACGACGGCTTCGCCGAGGGCCTGGCCCGGCTCGGCTACCGGGTCGGCCGGACCCCGGACACCTGGCGGATCGACGGCCGCCCGCAGGGCCCCGCGGCGACCGAGGCGGACATCTACTGCCGCGACGGCGCGACAACGGCCCGCTTCCTGCCCACCCTCGCCGCCGCCGGCCACGGCACGTACCGCTTCGACGCCTCACCCCAGATGCGCCGCCGCCCCCTGCTCCCGTTGACCCGGGCCCTGCGCGACCTGGGCGTGGACCTTCGGCACGAGGAGAAGGACGGCCACCACCCGCTGACCGTGACGGCGGCCGGCGTGGCGGGCGGCGAGGTGACGCTGGACGCCGGCCAGTCCTCCCAGTACCTGACGGCCCTGCTGCTGCTCGGCCCCCTGACCCGCGAGGGCCTGCGCATCACCGTCACCGACCTGGTGTCCGTGCCGTACGTCGAGATCACGATCGCGATGATGCGGGCGTTCGGGGTGGAGGTCGGCAGGGAAGGAGACTCCTTCCTGGTCCCGCCGGGCGGCTACCGCGCCACGACCTACGCCGTCGAGCCCGACGCGTCGACCGCGAGCTACTTCTTCGCCGCGGCGGCGGCCACCGGCGGCGAGGTGACGGTCCCGGGGCTGGGCGAGGGCGCGCTCCAGGGCGACCTCGGCTTCGTCGACGTACTGCGACGGATGGGCGCGCGGGTGACGGTGGGCCGGGACGCGACGACGGTCCGGGGAACCGGCGAACTGCGGGGCGTCACCGTCAACATGCGCGACATCTCCGACACCATGCCGACCCTCGCCGCCATCGCGCCCTTCGCCTCCGGCCCGGTACGCATCGAGGACGTGGCGAACACGCGGGTGAAGGAGTGCGACCGGCTGGAGGCCTGCGCGGAGAACCTGCGGCGGCTGGGGGTCGAGGTGGCGACGGGCCCGGACTGGATCGAGATCCAGCCGGCACCGGCGGACGGCCCGACCGGTACGGAGATCAAGTCCTACGGCGACCACCGCATCGTCATGTCCTTCGCGGTGACCGGACTGCGGGTGCCGGGGGTCTCGTTCGACGACCCGGGGTGCGTGCGCAAGACCTTCCCCGGGTTCCACGAGGCATTCGCCCAGGTGTGGGCGGGGGCGTCGGACAGGCCCTAGTCCCCGGTCCTCGGATGGACCGGAACGGCGCTATCGGAAACCATCGCCGTCATGACCGCGTACCTCATCCTCCACGGCTGGCAGAACCACCGCCCCGAGGACCACTGGCAGCACTGGCTCGCCGACCGTCTCACCGCGATCGGCCATCAGGTCGTCTACCCGCAGCTGCCCGACCCCGACGACCCCGAACTCGACGTCTGGCTGGCAGAGTTGGCCCGGCATCTCGACGCGCTCGACGCCGGTACGGAGCGGGTCGTGGTCGCGCACAGCCTGTCCGCCGTGCTGTGGCTGCACGCCGTCGCGCGCGGGCTGCCGGGGCTCGACGCCGTGAACCGGGTGTTGCTGGTCGCCCCGCCGTCCGGTGCCGTACTCGCCCGGCACCCGGAGGTCGCCGGATTCGTCCCGCCGCCCCTGGACTTCGCCCTTCCCGGCCCGACCCGCCTGGTCGCGGGCGACGACGACCCGTACTGCGAGGAGGGTGCCGACGTCGTCTACGGCGCCCCGCTCGCCCTGCCGACCGACATCCTCGCGGGCGCCGCCCACCTCGACCTGGACGCCGGGTACGGGCCGTGGCCGGCCGTGCTGGCGTGGTGCCTGGATCCCACGGCGCCGGTGATGGCCCGTCCGGTGTGAGGTGCCGTTCGGGGGTGAGCGGTGCCGCCTGACGCCCGCCCTGCCACCGCGCCGTTCACCCCTCGTCCGGCGTGACCCTCCCGTCGCGTAGCTCCGGCGTGCCCGCGCCCACGTAGGCCACCGCCAGCACGCACAGCAGCCCGCCCGTGATCAGTGCGGTCGGGCCGGACGTCCAGCCGGCGACCAGGCCGCCGCGGAGGTTGCCGAGGTGGGGGCCCGCCTGGCCGACGATCTGTTCGGCGGCCGTGACCCGGCCGAGCAGGGCGTCGGGGGTGCGGGTCTGGACGATCGTGCCGCGGGAGACGACCGAGAGGGCGTCGGCGGCGCCCGCCACCGTCAGCAGCGCGAGTCCCAGCCAGGGGTTGCTCAGCAGGCCGAACAGGGCGAGCGCGGCGCCCCAGGTGCCCGCCCCGCACAGCATCACCAGGCCGGGGCGGCCCTGCCGGGTGACCGCACCCGACAGGGCCGTCGCCGTCACGCCGCCCACCGCGACGGCCGACATGAACAGGCCCAGGGTGCGGGGGTCGCCGTCGAAGCGTTCCGCGTTGATCAGGGGGAAGAGGCTGGCCGGCATGGCGAGCACCGTGGCGGCGAGGTCGGTGACGAGCGCGCCGCGCACCACCCGGTGGCCGGCCAGGAAGCGCAGGCCGTCCAGGACGCCGTGCAGCCCGGCCCGCGACGGCTCGCCCTCCGGCGGCAGCGCGGGCAGACCGAAGGCGCCGTAGAAGGCGAGGCCGAAGCTCAGCGCGTCCAGCAGATAGCAGACGCCGATGCCGAACCAGCCCAGGAACAGCCCGCCAAGCGCCGGGCCGAGCAGCATCATCATCTGGCCGGTGGCGTGGTTGAGGGCGAGCCCGGCCGCCACCTGCTCCTTCGGCAGCAGCCGCGGCACGAACACGCCCGCCGCCGGACCGCCGACCGCGCCGAAGCAGGAACCGGCCGCCACCAGCGCCAGGATCCCGGCCACCGGTACGCCCCCGGTGAAGCCCTGCACCGCGAGCAGCAGCGCGCAGACCGCCTGTCCGACGGTGGCCACCAGGAAGATCCGCCGCCGGTCCCCGCGGTCCACCCACGACCCGGCGAACAGGCCCACGCACACCATGGGCAGCGCCTGCGCGAGACCGACCGCACCGCTCCAGACCGGGCTGTGCGTCAGGTCCCACACCTGGTACATGACGGTCACCATCGTCATGAAGCCGCCGAGCACGGAGACCGTCCGCCCGATCAGCAACCGCCGGAACACGGGCGAGGTACGCAGCGGCCGTACGTCGATGAACGTACGGGCGAGGCTCATGAGGGCATGACGGGGCGAGGGGAAGGGCGG
>NZ_JAKEIP010000479.1 GCF_021474425.1 Streptomyces muensis
GCTCGGCGGGGGGCCAGGTCGGTGCGGTGGTCGGGGGTGTCGAGAGGTGGTCCAGGACTCGGGCCAGGGTGGGGCCGTCGGATTCCGGGGGTGTGCCCTCGGTGGTGCGGCGGACGCCGAGGGTGTCGAGGACTCGGTGGAGGCGGGCCGCGTCGGTGCGCCATTTGCGGTCGACGACCTCTTCCGGATACTCCTGCCAGCCCACCGGGGACCAGTCAGGGCCGGGCTCGGCGGGGCCGCCGTGGAAGAGGCGGGCGGCCAGGAGCGAGGCGGCCTCGTCGATCGCGCCGGGCTCTTCGAGCAGGTCACAGGCGGGGCGCTCGCCCAGCCGGGAGGCGAATCCCTCGGCCAGCCGGTCCCGCCGGGACAGTTCGGTGAGCGCGGCGACGACGCCGGCGTCCAGCCGGGACGGCCAGCGCCCCATCCGCCAGGCGGGCAGCGCGACCCGCGTCAGCAGCCGGTCCCAGCCCGCGTACGCGAGCCCGACCTGTTCCTGGGCGACGATCCGCAGCCCGTAGTCCACAGCCTGTGCACGCTCGGCGGCCGCGGCGGCCACCCCCCGCTCCATCTCGGCCGCGTGGTCCCGGCAACTGCGCAGCATCACCCGCGCGACCCAGCCGATGCCCGCGCACACCGCCCGCGACCCCGGACAACGGCCGCGCGTCGAGGCGACGGCCACCGCGGCGTCGAGGCCCCGGACGAAGCGCCGGGCCTGGGCTATGTCGGGGTGCGCCGAGGGTCCCGTACCAGCGACGACCGGGGCCAGGACGGCACGCAGCTCGCCGACGCGCATCCACCACAGGAACGGGGAGCCGATGACGAGGACGGGGGCGTCCGGCGTACGACGATGGGTGCCGGAACGGCTACCGCCGTGCAGGCCGTTGAGCCCGTCCTCCATGCCGCCTTCGGCCGCCGGCGGGCCGTGGGACGGGTGGGTGCGGTCCTCCAGCCAGCTGTCGCAGTCCGGGGTGAGAGCTATCGCGGACGGGGCGGGGACGTCGAGCCGGTCGGCGAGGTCGCGCACCATCCGGTACAGGTCCGGCGCCTGCTCCTCGCCGATCGGGACCGTGGGGCTGACGGCGGGGCGGGCACGGGCGACGACCAGGGCGATGATGGCGGCGGCCAGCAGGACGAGGACGGCGACGGGGATGACGGCCCAGCGCGCGGCGTGCCAGCCCGGGCCGACGAGGTGGCCGGTGGAGGCACCGGCGAGCAGCACCACGGCGAACGCCGCGGGCAGCACCGCGACAGCCAGCGCGCGGCTGCGGACCCGCAGCACGGCCATGGCCCGGGCGCGCGCTGCCTGCGCGCCGACCTCCGCACCCATACCGCTCACGCCGGACCTCACCCCCTCCGCGCTGCCCCGGCTGTCCGAACTGTCCTGGCTTTGCTCACTCCCCCACTGTGGCACCCACCACTGACATCGCAATGCCGGTGGGCCAAGTGCCGGAACGCTTGCGCCGCACCCTAGTTGGGGCTTCGGCCCACGTCAGCCGGATGGGGCATCGGTCACTCGATGGAATGGCTTTGGGGAAAGGTGGATGACGGACAGCGAGGATCAGGCCCTTAATCCCGGCCGGATGAAGGCCTGTTCCCGGCCGGGTCCGGACCCGATTCCGGCATGGATCAGGCCCCGAATCCTGAGACGGATTCGGGGCCTTCGGGGTTCATCCGCGGGCGGCGGGCAGCCGCCCGGCGCTCGGCCGGTTACGCGCCTTCCGCCGCCTTCGCCGCGATGTCCGTACGGTGCTGAGAGCCGTCGAGCTCGACGCGGGCGACGGCCCGGTACGCGCGGTCGCGGGCCTGGCTGAGGTCCTTGCCGGTCGCCGTGACGGACAGGACACGGCCGCCGGCGCTCACGATCGCGTCGCCGTCCTGCTTGGTACCGGCGTGCAGGACGTAGGCGTGCGGGGCGTCCTCGGCGGCCACCTCGTCGAGGCCGGTGATGGGGTCGCCGGTGCGCGGGGTGCCGGGGTAGTTGTGCGAGGCGACGACCACGGTGACCGCGGCGTCGTCGCTCCAGCGCAGCGGCTCCAGGTCGGCGAGGTCGCCCTTGGCGGCGGCCAGCAGGACACCGGCCAGCGGGGTCTTCAGGCGGGCCAGTACGACCTGGGTCTCGGGGTCGCCGAAGCGGGCGTTGAACTCGATGACCCGTACGCCCCGCGAGGTGATCGCGAGACCGGCGTACAGCAGCCCGGAGAACGGGGTGCCGCGGCGGCGCATCTCGTCGACGGTCGGCTGGAGGACCGTCTCCAGGACCTCCTCGACGAGCTTCGGGTCGGCCCACGGCAGCGGGGAGTACGCGCCCATGCCGCCGGTGTTCGGACCCTCGTCGCCGTCGAGCGCACGCTTGAAGTCCTGGGCGGGCTGGAGCGGGAGCACCGTCTCGCCGTCGGTGATGGCGAAGAGGGAGACCTCGGGCCCGTCGAGGAACTCCTCGATGACGACGCGCTCGCATGAGTTGGCGTGCGCCCTGGCCGCCTCGTGGTCGGCGGTCACGACGACGCCCTTGCCGGCGGCGAGACCGTCGTCCTTGACCACGTACGGGGCACCGAAGGCGTCAAGGGCCTCGTCGACCTCGCCGGGCGTCGTACAGACGTAGGAGCGGGCCGTCGGGACGCCGGCCGCCGCCATCACATCCTTGGCGAAGGCCTTGGAGCCCTCGATCTGCGCGGCCTCCCCGGAGGGGCCGAAGACCGGGATGCCCGCCTCGCGCACGGCATCGGCGACCCCGGCGACGAGGGGTGCCTCCGGGCCTACGACGACGAGGTCGGCGCCGAGCCGTTCGGCGAGCACGGTGACGGCGGCGCCGTCCAGGGCGTCGACCTGGTGCAGCTCGGCGACCTCGGCGATGCCGGCGTTGCCGGGGGCGCAGTGCAGCGCGGTGACGTCGGGGTCGAGGGACAGGGAGCGGCACAGGGCATGTTCGCGGGCGCCGCTACCGATGACGAGGACCTTCACGGGGGTCAGCCTAACGGGGTTTTCGTACGGGGTGCCGAGGGGCCGGGCCTTGGTGACCTGTACGTTCCTCCAAGTCGGGGCGCCCGCCCGCCCCGCTACTCGGTGCTACTCGTTCGTGAACTCCTCCACCACCGTCGCGCCCAGCTCCCGCACGATCAGCTCGTAGCCGGACAGCGCCGACTCGTTGAGGTCGGGGTCGTCGTCCTCCGGGATGTCGTCCTCGATGGACACCGGGGGCGGCTCCGGGGCGGAGGGCCGCGACAC
>NZ_JAKEIP010000480.1 GCF_021474425.1 Streptomyces muensis
CCCCCACCCACCGACACGGTCCGCCTCCGCCTCACCAACACCACCGCATACGCGGACCTCCGCGGCCCCACCACCTGCACCCTGCTCACCACCCCCGAGAAGCAGGCGATACACGACCGCCTCGGCCCCGACCCCCTCCGCGACGACGCCGACCCCCACCAGGCCTACCGCCGGATCTCCCGCAGCCGTACCACGATCGCCGCCCTGCTCATGGACCAGAAGATCATCGCGGGCGTGGGCAACGTCTACCGGGCCGAAGTCCTCTTCCGCCACCGCATCGACCCCTACCGCGCGGGCAAGGACATCACCCCCGCCGAGTGGGACGCCATCTGGACTGACCTGGTCGACCTCATGCACGAGGGCGTCCGCAACAACCGCATCGACACCGTCCGCCCCGAACACACCCCGGAGGCGATGGGCCGCCCACCGCGCGTCGACGACCACGGCGGCGAGGTCTACGTCTACCGAAGGGCCACCCTGCCCTGCCACATCTGCGACGGCGAGATCCGCACCGCCGACCTCGCCGCCCGCAACCTCTTCTGGTGCCCGAACTGCCAGACCGAGTAGCCCCGTTGGGATGTCGCCGAAGCCGCATCCCGGCGCGGCCTCAGAACCCGTGCGGCAACCAGGGCGCCACGGCCGAGGCGAACCCCACCGAGGCCTCTGCCAGCGCCCCCTGCCGCGACGCCCGCACCCGCCCGGCCGCCCCCAGCGCCTCCAGGCTGACACCACCGAGATAGGCCGCCCCCAACTCCCGTACGGACAACGAGAGATCCGCGGCATCGGTCGTACGCTCGCAGGACGCGCCCTTGGAGTCACCGGACAGCCGCCAACGCCCGCCGTTCCAGGGGCAGAAGGCGTCCTCCACCTCCAGCACCACATCCACCGGCGCCTGATAGGTCCGCGCCTCCAGCGCGGCCGCGAGATCCACCAGCCGTATGTGCAGAGAGTCCCGCACCCGCAGCGCACAGCGCCGGATGTCGGACACCTGGTGCTGCCAGGCCTCGTCCACCGGACGCCCGTACGCCTGCACCGTGGAGGTGAGGTCGATGTCGAACAGGAACCGCCACAGCGCGGCCTGCGCCGCCGCGTCCAGAGCCTCCGTGTCCCGCAGATGGACGGTGCCCTTGGGCCCGGCCGCATCCCACTCCGGCTTGACCCGGAAGCGCGCGTACCCCACGACCTCGCCGTCCCGCTCCGCCAGCACGCACTGCAACGGCGACCCGCCCTCCCGGTCGCTCTCCGGGTCGAGCAGCCTCAGCCGCTCCCATCCGGGCATCCGTACGAGCATCCCCGGCCGCCCGGGGACCTTGCGCGCGTACACGGCCTCGCACACGTCGAGGACGTCTGCGGCGACGGCGTACCGCAGACGTACGTCATCGGTGCCGGGCGGCACGGACAGCCGGACGCGGCTCGTGTCGATCTCGGTGTTCACGTGGAAGGTGCCGATGCCGTACCCGAACCGGCCGTAGATGTCCGGCTCGGAGGCCGTGAGTACGGCGAGCGGCCAGCCCCAGTCACGCACATCGTCCAGCTGCCGGCGCATCATCGACGTCAGGACGCCGCGCCGGCGGTGCGTCGCGGCGACGCTGACCATGGTGACCCCGGCGGCGGGCACGGCGGCCCCGCCGGGCACGGTCAGCCGGAAGCTGAAGGCACCGGCCGTGCCCACACACACGTCCCCGTCCCAGACGCCGAGGGAACGTTCGAACTCGGTGAGGGAGTGCCACAACTCCCGCTCCTCGGCCGCCTCCGCGACCCCGCCGAAGCCGCGGATCAGCGTCTCGTACCAGTTGTCCCATTCGTCCTGCCGTAACACCCGCAGCTCGGGCCGGCTCGCACTGCCATTCCCATTCGCCATGAACCATGCCTACCAGGGCATTGCGGGACGAGCGAGGGAATTTCTCGTTGGCGGCTACGAGGTGGCTTTCCGTGAAGTTCACTGTGAAGTTGAACCTCGGACGGGGGACAAGTGGGACCTCCCGTGCCAAGCAGCTGGTCCGATGGAT
Organism: Streptomyces muensis; assembly: GCF_021474425.1. GTDB lineage: Bacteria > Actinomycetota > Actinomycetes > Streptomycetales > Streptomycetaceae > Streptomyces > Streptomyces muensis. The sequence goes on from NZ_JAKEIP010000480.1 coordinate 2,010, forward strand.
AGGGTCCCGAACTAATGGCAGCAGGACGAGAGCGGCGCACGGCGGCCGAGACGTTCACGGCCCGGTTGAAGATGCAGTGGCACCGGGCCCGCGTCGGCGTGCGCAGAAGCGCGGTGGACTACTTCCGCGGCGACGGCTCGGACTGGATCGCCCTGGCAGGCCTGCTGCTGACCGTCCCCCTGATCTGCGCCGTGACGATGGCCAACCCGGTGTGGTTCTCCCCGGCCGCGCTGGTCCTCCCCATCGTCGCGGGCGGCCTGCTGCTGCGCCCGGCGAGCCTGCTGGGCCTGTACGCGGCGGCGGCGACGGCACTGATCGTGGAGTCGGTGCAGCTGGGCCCGTACACGGAGGGCCCGTCCCGCGTCACCCCCGGCGTGGTCCTGGTGGTCGCCGCCTGCGGCTTCTTCGGCCTGCTCATCGCACAGTTCCGCAGCCGCGTGGGCGTGCCCTGGCGGCGCGGCGGCACGATGCTCTTCGACCTGCGCGAACGCATCCGCGTCCAGAGCAAGCTGCCCAGCCTGCCGCACGGCTGGCATCGCGAGATGGCGCTGCGCCCCGCGGGCGGCCAGTCCTTCTCGGGCGACTTCGTGGTCGCGGCCCGCACGAACGGCGGCCGCACGCTGGAGGTGGTCCTGACGGACGTCTCCGGCAAGGGCATGGACGCGGGCTCGCGCGCGTTGCTCCTCTCCGGAGCCTTCGGCGGCCTCCTGGGCAGCCTGCCCCCGCACGCGTTCCTTCCCGCGGCCAACGGCTACCTCCTCCGCCAGGACTGGGACGAGGGCTTCGCCACCTCGATCCACCTGGTCCTGGACCTGGACTCGGGCGACTACGAGCTCTACTCCGCCGGCCACCCCCCGGGCCTGCAACTGAGCGCGGGCAGCGGCCGCTGGGAGGAGAAGGCGGCCGAGGGCCCGCTGCTCGGTGTCTACGACGGCGCCCAGTTCGACCCCGTCAAGGGCTCCCTCCGCCCCGGAGACGTCCTGATGCTGTTCACCGACGGCCTCGTCGAGACCTCCGACCGCGACATCGTCGAGGGCATAGACCGCCTCACCGGCGAAGCCGACCGCTACGTGGCCGGCGGCTTCCACGGCGCCGCCTGGCACCTCATCGAGGCAGTGGCCAAGGACGTCAACGACGACAGAGCCCTCCTCCTCATCTGCCGAGAGGGCCCAACAGCCCAGACGCCCCCCCACTGACCCCCGCCC
>NZ_JAKEIP010000481.1 GCF_021474425.1 Streptomyces muensis
GCTCGGGGTGCCGTGGTGGTGCGGTGGGGAGTGACGGCGGGTGCGGCGGTGCTGGTCGCCGGGAGCTGGCCGTACTTCGACGTGTTCGCGCTGGCCGGGGACAGCAGCGTGGACTGGATGCACCAGCGACTGTACGAGGACCTCGGCGGGCAGTTCTGGCTGGCGCTGCTGGGGCTGCCGGCGCTGTGGCTGCGATGGCGGCGGGGTTCCTGGCGGGATCCGCTGGTGCTGCTGTTCGTCCTCGACTGCCTGGTGGTGGCGTACGGCTGGGTCAGCGGCCACTACACGTACGGCAGGATCCTCGGGCTCACGCTCGTACCGCCGCAGTTCGCGCTGGCGGTGGAGCTGGCGGCGCCCCGGCCGTGGGGCAGGGCGCGGCGGGTGCTGGGCGGGGCGGCGGCCGTCGGGGCGTGCGTGGGGTTCCTGACCGTGCAGGGCGGGGCGGTCGTGCCGCGCGTGCTGGACCCGATCGGGTTGGAGCAGCCTTCGCTCTGGCCGTCGTACGCGTGGGTGGCACGGCATGTCGGGAAGGGCGAGGTGGTCATCTCCGACGGGCACTTCGCGCCCCGCTCGCTCCCTGGATACGGGCCGAACCTCGCCGCGCCGATCTGGCCCGACCCCGCGCTGGACGAACGGGAACGGGAGCGCCGGCTCGCCGATGTCCGCGCCTACCTCTCCCCGGACTCGACCCGCGCCGAGCGCACGGCCGTCGCCCGGCGCTATCACGCGCGCTGGCTGCTGCTGACGCGGTGGAAGCGGGTGCCGGAGGAGGCGGTGGTGGTGGCGTGGAGCCGGGAGACGGGGGAGGTGTTGGCGCGGATCGGGTGAGACGTCGGCACGGGACGCCGGGTGAGGCGTCGGCGATCAGGTGAGACGTCGGCTTCGGGTGGGGTTACTCGATGACGAGGTCGACGTCGATGTTGCCGCGGGTGGCGTTGGAGTAGGGGCAGACCTGGTGGGCCTGCTCGACCAGCTTGCGGCCGGTCTCCTCGTCCAGGGCGTCGGGCAGTTCCACGCGCAGCGTCACCTTCAGGCCAAAGCCCTCGCCCTGCTTGCCTATGCCGACCTCGGCGGTGACGGCGGCGTCGGAGACGTCGACCTTGGCCGCGCGGCCGACGAGGCCGAGGGCGCTGCCGAAGCAGGCGGCGTACCCGGCGGCGAAGAGCTGCTCCGGGTTGGTGCCCTGCCCGTTGCCGCCGAGCTCCACCGGCATGGCCAGCGCGAGGTCGATCTTGCCGTCGTTGGTGACGGCGCGGCCCTCGCGGCCGTGGGTGGCGGTGGCGACAGCGGTGTAGAGCGCGTCCATGGAAAACCATCCCTCTCGAGTCGAGTCACGTCCGGCGGCTCTGTCGTCGGCCGCCGCACGACCACAAGTAGAGCACACAATTCAATTGGGCACAACTAAATGATGGGCACGAGCTACCCTGGAACCATGACGACCACGCCCACGGCCGACTGGCTCCGCCTCGACCAGCAGATCTGCTTCTCCCTGAACGCCGCGTCGCGCGCCTTCGGCGGCGTCTACCGCGTGGTCCTGAAGGACCTCGGGCTCACCTATCCGCAGTACCTGGTGATGCTGGTGCTGTGGGAACACGGCGACCTGCCCGTCAAGAAGCTGGGCGAACACCTGCGCCTGGACTCCGGCACCCTGTCGCCGCTGCTCAAGCGGCTGGAGGCGGCGGGCCTGGTACGCCGGGAGCGCAGCGCCCGCGACGAGCGTTCGGTGGAGGTGCGCCTGACGGACGAGGGCACGGCGCTGCGCGAGCGGGCCCTTCAGGTGCCGCGCCGGATCGCCACCGCGACCGGCTTCGACGTGGACGAGATCCGCGCGCTGCGGGCACGGCTGGACCAGCTCACGGAGGCGCTGGACGCCGCGGCGGTCGAGGAGGCGACGGAGGGGGCGGCAGCGGGGCGCGGGGCATAGGCAGGGCGCCGCGCATGGAGCCGTAGGTGCGCGGAGCCGTAGAGATGCATGGAGCCGTAGGGGTGATGAGGCCGCCCCTCCGAAGCGCCGCCGCCCGCGGATGAACCCGCCATCACCTCCCGACGTCTTCCGGAACGCGCCCCAAGTCCCCTCTAACGGGCGATTGCGCATCATTCCTACGATTCCGGAACGTGACCTCCATGCACGCTCACGCCCCCCGCACCGCGCGCGCCCCCCAGGTCGGCGTCATCGTCATCGGTTACAACGACGCCGCCCATGTGACCACCGCGGTCCGCTCGGCGCTGGCGCAGGGCCCCGTCGTCCGTGAGGTCGTCGCCGTGGACGACTGCTCGACGGACGCCAGCGTGGACCTGCTCGCCCGCCTCGCCACGACCGAGCCGCGCCTGAAGGTGGTCCGGCGCCGGGTCAACAGCGGCGGCTGCGGCAGCCCGCGCAACACCGGCCTCGACCGGGTGACCTCGCCGTATGTGATGTTCCTCGACAGCGACGACGTACTGCCGCCGGGCGCGGTGGACGCGCTGCTCACGGCGGCGACGGGGGCGGACGCGCAGGTGGCGGGCGGTCTTTGTGTACGGCGGGAGCTGCCCGGGCGGCGCGAAGTGCCCTGGCAGGCGCCCCTCTACGCCACGCACGCCGTCTTCGAGCACCCCGCTCAGCGCCCGCGCCTGGTCCACGACACCCTCTGTGTGAACAAGCTCTACCGCACGGACTTCCTGCGCGAGAACGGCATCCGCTTCCCCGAAGGCCGTTTCCCCTACGAGGACTTCGTCTTCACCGCGCGCGTGCTCGCCGCCCGGCCGCGCATGGCCCTCGTCCCCGACCGGGTGTACGTCTGGCACGTGCGCCGCTCGGCCGACCGGCTGTCGATCTCCCTGGACCGCGCCGACATCGCCAACTGGCGGGCGCGCACGGAGGCGAGCCGGCTGGCGTACGAGATCCTGCTGGGCGCGGGGCAGAAGGAGCTGGCGCGGGCGGCACGGGCCAAGTTCCTCGACCACGAGTTGCGGATATACGCCCGTGAGCTGGGGTTGCACGACCAGCGGTACCAGCGCGCGTGGTGGGCGCACACGCGGGCGTGTCTCGCGGAGTTCGACGCGTCCGACTGGGCGCACAACCCCACCGCGCCCGGCCGCCTCATCGGCCGCGTCGTCCTGGCCTCCCCCGAGCCCACGAGACCTGTTATATCATCGCGTATGCCGTCTTCTGCTTGAAAAGGGGGGGGGGGGGGGGGGGGGGGG
>NZ_JAKEIP010000482.1 GCF_021474425.1 Streptomyces muensis
GTCCCACACCCACCCGCCGGGACCCCACATCCCCGCAGGTCAGCGGCCGTCCCGCAGCTCGGGCGTCCCGAATTCGCGGCGCACGGTGGCGGCCGGGGCGGATGATCACGCAGTCTGGGCCCGACACCGACCCCCACATTCGGAGAGGGCCGCACCCATGTCCGCGTCCGCACACCCCCCTCGCCCTCGCCCCCGCGCCCGGCTGCTGGCCGCCACGCTGGTGGCGGTCGCCGCGTTGACGCTCACCGCGTGCGAGGACGGCCAGGGCCTGCGCGACGAGGGCCCGTCGACCCCGACGAGCCCCACGGCCACGCCAGACCCGACACCCCCGGCCCCCACGACACCGCCGACGTCCGACGGAAGGTGACGGGGACAGAGGGACAGGGACAGAGGCAGAGGCAGAGGCAGAGGCAGGAACTGGCACCGACACAGGAACCAGCACCCCGCCGCATACCCGTCGTCAGCCGCGCCCCAGCTTCTGCGCCGCCTCCGTGGCCCAGTAGGTGAGGATGTTGCGCGCACCGGCCCGCTTGATGCCGGTCAGCGTCTCGAGGATCGCCCGGTCCCGGTCGATCCAGCCCTTCTCGGCGGCGGCCTCGACCATCGAGTACTCGCCGGAGATCTGGTAGGCGGCGACCGGCACGTCCACGGCGTCGGCGACCCGCGCCAGGATGTCGAGGTAGGGCCCGGCCGGCTTGACCATCACCATGTCGGCGCCCTCCTCCAGGTCGAGGGCGAGCTCGCGCAGCGACTCCCGCACATTCGCCGGATCCTGCTGGTAGGTCTTCCGATCCCCCTGCAACGACGAGGCGACGGCCTCCCGGAACGGCCCGTAGAAGGCGGAGGCGTACTTGGCGGTGTAGGCGAGGATGGCGACGTCCTCCCGCCCGATCTGGTCGAGGGCGTCCCGGACGACCCCGATCTGCCCGTCCATCATCCCGCTGGGCCCGAGGACATGGGCCCCGGCGTCGGCCTGGACCTGGGCCATCTCGGCGTACCGCTCAAGGGTGGCGTCGTTGTCGACGCGCCCTTCGGCGTCCAGCACCCCGCAGTGCCCGTGGTCGGTGGTCTCGTCGAGGCACAGGTCGGACATGACGAGCAGCTCGTCCCCCACTTCGGCCCGCACGTCCCGGATGGCGACCTGCAGAATCCCGTCCGGATCGGTCCCCGGGGTACCGAGGGCGTCCTTCTTCTCCTCCTCCGGCACCCCGAAGAGCATGATCCCGGAGACCCCGGCCGCCACCGCCTCCGCGGCGGCCTTCTTCAGACTGTCCCGCGTGTGCTGGACGACCCCCGGCATGGCCGCGATCGGCACCGGCTCGCTGACACCTTCGCGCACGAAGGCCGGGAGGATGAGGTCGGCGGGGTGCAGCCTGGTCTCGGCGACCATGCGCCGCATGGCGGGGCTGGTCCGCAGACGCCGCGGCCGCGTGCCGGGGAAGGATCCGTACGTCGTCATGCCACCTACGCTACGCCCGCCCCGGCAGCACCTTTGCCGACGTACCGTCGGCACGCCCCACGCCCCCGTCGGCCCGCATGCGCCCGCCACCCCCAGGGGTCCATCCTGAGGTAGAGACAAGCCCCAGCCCTCGACGAGCAAGGACCCCGACGGCACCACTCCCCCGCTCCCTCCCGCTCCTCCCCCAGCCTGCCGCCGCCGTCCCTCCGTACCCACGTACAGACGTACACGCGCGCACACCACGGAGGACGCGATGACCGCCACCCACCACAACACCCCGGACCTCTTCGCCCTCTCCGAGATCCACGGCCCGGTCCTGCGCCCCGGCGACGACGGCTACGCCGACGAGGTCACCGGCTTCAACCTGGCCGCGTTGCACACCCCGGACGTGGTCGTGGGCGCGACGGGCGCCGACGACATCGTGACGGCACTGCGCTGGGCGTCGGCCACGGCCACTCCCGTCGCCGTGCAGTCGACGGGCCACGGCGCCAACTTCCCCATCGACCACGGCCTGTTGATCAGCACGTCCCGTATGACGGACGTGAGCGTCGACCCCGACCAGCGCCTGGCGACGATCCCGGCCGGCGCGAAGTGGCGCCACGTCCTGGAGGCAACGGCCCCGCACGGCCTCGCCGCACTCTGCGGCACGTCCACGGACGCGGGCGCGGTCGGCTACACCCTGGGCGGCGGACTACCGGTCCTGGGCCGGGCCTACGGCTACGCGGCCGACCTGGTCCGCTCCTTCCAGGTCGCCACCCCCGACGGCACCCTCCGCGAGAGCGACCCCGACCAGGAACCGGAACTGTTCTGGGCACTGCGCGGCGGCAAGGGCAACGTAGGCGTGGTGACCTCCATGGTCTGCGAGCTCCTGCCCGTCCCCACCCTCCTCGGCGGCGGCATCTACTGCCCCGGCGCACACACCGAGCCCCTGCTCCGCGCCTGGAGCGACTGGACCCACACCCTCCCCGACGACATGTGCAGCACCTTCAGCCTCCTGCGCCTGCCGCCGATCCCGGAGATCCCCGAACCCCTGCGCGGCGGCTTCTGGGCCCGCGTGGCCATCGCCTGGCCCAAGGACCCGGCCGAAGGCGAACCCCTCCTCGCCCCCATCCGCGCGGCGGCCCCGGTGGCGGTCGACACGGTGGAAGTGATGCCGTACGCGGCCCTCGACCGCATCCACATGGAGCCCCAGGACCCGCTCCCCGCCCGCGAGTCGTGCGCGCTGCTGCGCGACCTCACCCCCGAGGCCATCGACACGTTCCTGTCCCAGGCCGGCCCGGACGCCCCCGACTGCCCCCTGCTGGTGGTGGAGATCCGCCACCTGGGCGGCGCCCTCTCCCGCCCCGCCCGCCAACCGGACGCGATCTGCTCCCGGGACGCGAACTACCTCCTGGAAGCAGTAGGCGTCCTGGCCGCCCCACCAGCAGCCGAGGCCATAGAACAGGCCACCCGGTCCCTGTACGCAGCCATGACCCCGTACGGCACCGGCCACACCATGGTCAACATCCACGGCACCCCCGGCAACGAACCCGACCGAGCCCGAGCCTGGACCCCGGACGTCTACACCCGCCTACGCAAGGACAAGTCCACCTACGACCCGAACAACCTGCTCCGCTTCGGCCACACGATCAGCCCCATCTCCAGCCCGTCCGGCGTTTGAGGACGAGGCCGAAGGCCGACAGCGGGGGTCCAGGGGGCGGCAGCCCCCT
>NZ_JAKEIP010000483.1 GCF_021474425.1 Streptomyces muensis
CCCCCCACCCCCCGGAACCGATCCCACCGGACAACGCGTCTAGGGAGGCGTGCAGCGTCAAGGCTCCATCGGCGGCAGCGCCGCGATCCGCATCCGTGCGACTGGGGGTGTCCTCCTGGTCGCGCACCTCGCGTTCGTCGCCTGGCTCACGCTGCGCCCCCTGGACGTCCCCTGGGTGATGCCCGCCAACCTGCAGCCCTTCGCCGGCATCAGAGCCGACCTGGCCCTCGGCTGGCAGGAGGCGGCCCGCCACATCGTCGAGGGCCTGGCGCTCCTCGCCCCCCTGGGCGTGCTGATCCCGATGGCACACGGCAGAACCGACGCCTCCCCGCTCGGCTCCCTGGTCCGCACGACCGCCGCCGGCGCCCTGATCTCGCTGGCCATCGAACTGCTCCAGACCGGCGTCCCCGGCCAGCTGGTCGACGTCGACTCCCTGCTGCTGAACACGGTCGGAGTGGGCCTCGCCCACGCCACGGTCGTCCCCGCCGCCCGAGCCTGGCTCCGCCGCAGGTCCGAGCGCGCCGACCGGTCGACCGTCCCTCAGGAGGAGCCCTCTCAGGGTCGGACCCCGACGATTCCCAGGGTCGGCATAGCTCCGTAGAGTGACGCTTTGCCCGGTTCGTCGCCGTAGCGTGGATGTCAGTTGAGGAACCTCCTCACGAGGCCCCACAAGGAGCCTCAGACCACGCTCGCGAAGGAGCCGCACCATGACCGCGCTCGCCCGACCCACCCACGGCCGCATGATCGGCGGAGTGTGCGCCGCGCTGGCACGGCGCTTCGGCACCTCCGCGACGACCATGCGCGTGATCTTCCTGATCTCCTGCCTGCTCCCGGGTCCGCAATTCCTCCTCTACATAGCCCTCTGGATCCTGCTGCCCTCGGAGGACAAGGCAAAGACACGCGCAGCCTGGTAACCCACAAAAAAACCCAGTGCGCCCCGCCATCCCCCCGGCGGGGCGCACTGACGTTCCCGGCCCTTAGGCGCCTCAAGCAGCCCGTCAGGCAGCCGTGGCCAACTTCCGCCGCGCCACCCGAGCCGCCCGCGTCCCGAACACCGTGATCGTCACGACACCGAGCACCGCCAGCAGCCCCACCCCGACGGTCCCGCCCCAGCCACCGGCGTGGAAGGCGACGGCACCGACCGTGCTGCCCGCGCTGGAGCCGATGTAGTACGCGGACTGATACAGCGCCGAAGCCTGGGCGCGCCCCTGCGTGGCCGTCTTGCTGACCGCCGAGGACGCCACCGCGTGCCCGGCGAAGAAGCCACCGGTGATGAGGACCAGACCGAGCAGGACCAGCGGCAGGGACCCCGCCAGAGACAGCAGCAGGCCTGCGGCCGTAGTGGCACCCGCCCCGTACAGCGCGCCGCGCCGGCCCAGGCGGCCCACCAGCCGGCCGGCCGTCGACGCCGACACCGTGCCGACCAGGTAGACGAGGAAGATCGAGCCGATGATGCCCTGCGGCAGCGAGAACGGCGCCTCCGTCAGGCGGTAGCCGATCACGGTGTACACGCCGCCGAAGACCGTCATGAACAGGGCGCCGATGGCGTACAGACGGCACAGCAGCGGGTTGCCGAGATGGTCACGCACCGTACGCGCGAGCACCCGCGGCCGCAGCGAGCCCGGCTTGAAGTGGCGCGGCGCCGGGATCAGCAGCCGGAAGGCCACGGCGCAGGCGACCGCGATCACGCCGATGACACCGAGGGCGACCCGCCAGCCCCACTCCTGCGCGACCCAGCCGGTGATGACCCGGCCGCTCATACCGCCGACGCTGTTGCCCGCGACGAACAGACCGATCGCGGTCACCAGCGCCTTCGGCCGGACCTCCTCGGCGAGATAGGCGGTCGCCGACGCCGGCAGGCCGGCCAGCGCGGCACCCTGTACGGCCCGCAGCACGACCAGAGCGGTCAGGTTGGGGGCGAGGGGGACCAGCAGCCCCACGGTCACCGCGACCGCCAGCGAGCCCGTCATGACCGTACGGCGTCCGTAGCGCTCCGAGAGAGCGCTCATGGGGAGCACGAACAGCGCCAGTCCGCCCGTCGCGGCCGCCACCGTCCAGCTGGCCTCGCTCGCCGCCACCCCGAACTCACCGGAGATCAGCGGCAGAAGGGCCTGTGTGGAGTAGAGAAGCGCGAAGGTCGCGACTCCGGCGAGGAAGAGGGCGAAGCTCATCCGGCGGTAGCCGGGGCCGCCCGGGGCCATACGGGAGTCGACGACAGGGACTGCGGGTGCGGCGCCCACGAGAGTGGACGCCCCGGTACTGGCGGGAGACATGCTTCGAAGTTACGTACGCCCCCACTGATCCGTCCAATGCATAGACTCGCCATAATCGTTCCCATGGCGCATCAGTACAGCTCACAGCCTCGACTGTCACCGTCCAGTGACACAGAAGACATGACGATGTTGCTCGCCCCCCGCCTGGCCCACTTCGCCGGCGTGGCCCGTACCGAGCACGTCACCCGGGCCGCCCAGGAGATGCAGGTCCCGCAGTCCACGCTGTCGCGGGCCATGGTCCGTCTGGAGCAGGACCTGGGCGTCGACCTGTTCGCCCGCCACGGCCGTACGGTGTCCCTCACCCCCGCCGGCCGTACCTTCCTCACCTCGGTCGAACGCGCCCTCGCCGAGATCGCCCGTGCCGCCGACGAGGTCCGCGCCGACGCCGACCCGGCCACCGGCAAGGTCGCCTTCGGCTTCCTGCACACCATGGGCGCGGAAACGGTCCCCGGCCTCCTGCACGCCTTCCGCGCCGACCACCCCCGCGTCCGCTTCAGCCTGGTCCAGAACTACGGCGAGGCCATGCTCGAACGCCTGCGCGCGGGCGAACTCGACCTCTGCCTGACCTCCCCCGTCCCGGACGCCCCCGACCTGGTGGCCCGCCGCCTCGACGAACAAAAACTCCGCCTGGTCGTCCCGTCCGACCACCGCTTGGCCGCCCGCAAACGCATCCGCCTGGCGGAAGCCTCCGACGAGATCTTCGTAACCCTGGAACCCGGCTACGGCCTCCGCCGCATCACCGACGACCTCTGCCAGGAAGCCGGCTTCAAGCCTCGCATCGCCTTCGAGGGCGAGGAGGCGGAGACTCTGAGGGGCCTGGTGGCAGCGGGCCTGGGAGTCGCCCTCCTGCCCCCACCCGCGGTCCCC
>NZ_JAKEIP010000484.1 GCF_021474425.1 Streptomyces muensis
GGCGGGGGCCGCGACGGCGGGGGTGGCGACGGCTATGGACGCCATCGCGACGCCGACGCCCACACCTGCCGCGACGCCGGCTCTCGCGCGTCCGGAGACGCGCCCTGCCTTCTCACTCTTGCTCGTTCTCCCGTGGGTCATGCCCCTCTGACCAACGAGCACGTATGAATGGTTGTACGCGTGAGCCGGATCGACGGCCGGGCCGCCCCTCGGTGAAGAGGAGCCCGGCCGCCGTCGCCGTCCCGGTTTCCCCGCGATCAGGGCTTGATGTAGATCGAGTTGATCGGCGTCAGGTTCTGGTCGATGTACCAGCCGGGCCCCATCTTGTCCCCGCAGCCCGTTCCGTTGCCGCCCTTGCACATCTGCACGGTCCAGCCGTCGGTCTGGTTGTTGAAGACGCGGTGCTTGTCGTACTGGTCGTAGAGCTTGTGCACGCCGCGACTCCAGTAGGTGTGGGACGGCTTGTCGTTGTTCCAGCTCGGACCGGGGTAGATGCACACCGCCCCGGAGGGGCAGCCGTGCACGGTCGCCGCCGCCCGGACGCCGTCCGCCCCGGCCCCGCCTGCCGCGGCCGGTCCGGCGCCGACCAGCAGCCCGGCGCCGAGGGCGACCGCGGCGGTTCCGCCCGCCAGTGCCATCCTTAACTTACGCATGTGTTGCCTCCCCGTAGTGGCTTGCCCGCAGCCGCGGGACCGCGACTGCGTCCGCACCAGCAGCCTCGCCCGGACGTCACCCCCGCGCACGACCCTTTGGCCTCAGCCAAAGCGACCGCCGAGCAGCCGCCGCCCCAACGGGGTCGCCGCATGCAGCACCTGCTTGCCGTCCCGATGGCTCGACAGCAGTCCGCTCTCGCGGAGCACCGTCAGCTGCTGGCTGGCGCTGGGCAGGGAGATCCCGACCTTCGCGGCCAGTTGGGAGGTGGTGCCCCAGGCACGCGCGGCCGCCTCCTGGAGCAGCGCGGCCCTGGTGTTGCCGAGCAGCCTGGACAGTTCGGCCTGTCCGGCGGCGGACACCAGGGGCGCCGACTTCTCCACCGGGTAGACCAGTACCGGCCGCAGCGAACGGTCGACCAGGGTGATCGGGCGCCGCCAGCAGAAGTACGAGGGGATCAGCAGCAGGCCGCGCCCTTCGAGGTACATGTCCCGGTCGACCGGGTAGTCGACCTCGAGGACCGGCGAGTGCCATCGGGCCATCGGGCGGAACGTGTTCAGCAGGCCAGCGATCCCGTCGGTGAGCAGGGCCTGGGAACGCCGGCTCACGTCCACGCGCACCGCCGTCTCCATCGCCTCCCACACGGGGGCGACGAACGCTTCGTGGTAGACCCGCAGCAACCCGCCGAGCAGCATCATGACCTCCCGCTCGCCACGTGCCAGGGCCGGCCCGGCGAAGGGCGTGCGGCCGCCCGCCGCCACGAGCTCGATCTCGTGGCGCAGTTGCCGACGGGGCGTCGCCAACACCCGGTCGATTCCGTCCTCCAGGGCATGGTCCTGACGCTCGCCGCTCGGCGTGAGAAAATCCGGGAAGTACTCGGCATACGGCACCAGGCTCCCCAACGCCCGGACCGCCCGCCCAGGCGCTCCCCCGCGCCGCAGCCCGTCCCGGACCCTCCGCCGCCACAGGTCGAAGGCCTGCGGCCCCTCCCGGGTCTGCAACCGGCAGACACTGCAGATGATCTCCCAGAGCGGGTCCGGCCTGTCGGCGATCCGTAAGCACTCCAGATCCCGGCTGGTGAAGTGGATTCGCAACAATTTTCCCCCGAATGCCGCGAAGACATCAATTCGTTCTTCTCAGTCTGCACGAGGGGGACCCGCGCTCGGGCGGCCTCATTGCCGACTGTCCGAATGCCGGCTCCGACTCTCCGCGATGCGCCGGACATCGGTCAGCGCCTCGCCCATCCGGGCAACCAGGAACCAGAGCTGCGCGGGCGTGACCCGGCGGCCGGCGAACATGTCGGCCGCGTGGTCGAGGAGGTCGCCGGCCATGGCGAGCTGCACGCTCTCGCCGGTGTCGGCCAGGCGGGAGACAGGGCCGGTACCGTCCCCGACGAGGTAGCAGGGCTTGCCGTCGGCACCGGTCGGCAACGCCCGCCTTTACCGACCCCTTTGCCAATCCACAGGAAAGGGCAAGTTCCGGCACAGCCCGCACCCACCCCCGCCGCACACGATGCCCTGGTGACATCAGCCACCGATCCCCACGCCCACCCCACCGCGACCCCCGACGTACCCCCGCAGGTGCCACCGGCGGCCCCGTCCGCAGGGCCGCCACCGGAGAAGGACAAGGCACCCCGCTGGTCGCTCCCGGCGCTGATCGCGATCCTCGTCATGGCGGCGGTGCTGTACTCCTGGAACCTCTCCGGCTCCAGCCTGAACAGCTTCTACAGCGCGGCCGTGCTGAGCGGTACGGAGAGTTGGAAGGCGTGGTTCTTCGGCTCGCTGGACGCGGGGAACTTCCTGACCGTCGACAAGCCGCCGTTGGCCCTGATGGTGATGGGGCTGTCGTGCCGGATCCTCGGTTACGGCACCTGGCAGATGATGCTGCCGATGGTCCTGGTCGCGCTGGCGACGATCTGGATCGTGCACGCCTCGGTGAAGCGGGTATGGGGCCACGGCGCGGCGACGGTGGCCGCGCTGGTGCTGGCGCTGACGCCGATCACGGTCGCCATCAACCGTGACAACAACCCCGACACGCTGCTGGTGTTCCTGATGGCCGGCGGCGCGGCGCTCGCCCTGCGGGCCGTGCACAACGGCAGGTCGCTGCCGCTGGTCGGCTCCGCGGTGTGCTTCGGTCTCGCGTTCAACACGAAGATGCTGCAGGGCTACATCGCGCTGCCCGCCGTCTTCGCGGTCTACCTGTACGCGGCCAAGCCGAGGCTCGTGAAGCGGATCCTCAACCTGTTCCTCGCGGGCGTCGCCCTCGCCGTCTCCAGCTTCTGGTGGGCGGCGGCCGTCTCGCTCGTGCCCGCCGACGAACGCCCTTACATCGGCGGTTCGACGGACGGCACGGCCTGGGACCTGATCATGGGCTACAACGGCCTCGGCCGGATCCTCGGCGGCGAGGGCAACGGCGGAGGCCGTTGTAGCCCATGATC
>NZ_JAKEIP010000485.1 GCF_021474425.1 Streptomyces muensis
CCCCCCCCCCCCCCGGTTTTTATGTTTCCGCCCACCACCGAGATATACCGTTTTTGCTGTTGGTGGGATGCGTCATTTGTTTTTATGATCCCGGGTTGTGGCTGGTTGGGGTGGTTCGGGTGGGGGTGGGTGCCTGAGCGTGTGCGTGGTTACGGTCGTTTTGGGGGTGCGGGTGCATTGTGGCTGGTCGCGCAGTTCCCCGCGCCCCTAAGGGGGGCGCTGCAGCGCCCCCCAGGCGCAGATGCGCAGGATGCCGGGGCGGGTGGGTACCCGGCCCGGCATCCATATGTGTCCGGTCGCTCGGAGGCTAGTGGGCCGCTGATTCCCAGTCCGGGCCCGCGCCTACCGAGACGCCCAGGGGGACGTTGAGGTGGACGGCGTTGGACATCTCCCGGCGGACCAGTTCCTCCGCGGCGGCGCGTTCGCCCGGGGCGATCTCCAGGACGATTTCGTCGTGGACCTGGAGGAGCATGCGGGAGGTGAGGTTCTCCTCGCGCAGGGCCCGGTCGACGTTGAGCATGGCGATCTTGACGATGTCCGCGGCCGTGCCCTGGATGGGGGCGTTGAGGGCCATGCGCTCGGCGGCCTCGCGGCGTTGGCGGTTGTCGCTGTTGAGGTCGGGGAGGTAGCGGCGGCGGCCGAAGAGGGTCGCCGTGTAGCCCGTCGCCCGGGCCTCGTCGACCGCGCGACGGAGGTAGTCGCGGACGCCGCCGAAGCGCTCGAAGTAGGCGTCCATCAGGGCTCGGGCCTCGCCCGCGTCGATGTTCAGCTGCTGGGAGAGGCCGAAGGCCGAGAGACCGTAGGCCAGGCCGTACGACATCGCCTTGATCTTGCGGCGCATCTCCGCGTCCACCGCGGCGGGCTCCACGGCGAAGACCTGGGAGGCGGCCGTGGTGTGCAGGTCCTCGCCCGAGGTGAAGGCCTCGATCAGGCCCTCGTCCTCGGAGAGGTGGGCCATCACGCGCAGCTCGATCTGGCTGTAGTCCGCGGTCATCAGGGACTCGAAGCCCTCGCCGACCACGAAACCCCGGCGGATCGCGCGGCCCTCGTCCGTGCGGACCGGGATGTTCTGCAGGTTCGGGTCGGTGGAGGACAGGCGGCCCGTCGCCGCCACCGTCTGGTTGAACGTGGTGTGGATACGGCCGTCCGACGCGATCGTCTTGATCAGGCCCTCGACGGTGACGCGGAGCTTCGCCTGCTCGCGGTGGCGGAGCATGATGACCGGCAGTTCGTTCTCCGTCTGGCCGGCCAGCCAGGCCAGGGCGTCGGCGTCCGTGGTGTAGCCGGTCTTGGTCTTCTTCGTCTTGGGCAGGGCGAGTTCGCCGAAGAGGACCTCCTGGAGCTGCTTGGGCGAGCCCAGGTTGAACTCGTGCCCGGCCGCGGCGTGCGCCTCCTTCACGGCCTGCTGCACGGCGCCCGCGAACATCTGCTCCATGGCCTCCAGGTGGGGCCGGTCGGCCGCGATGCCGTGGCGCTCCATGCGGGCCAGCAGGGCGGAGGTCGGCAGCTCCATGTCACGCAGGAGGTCCGCGGCGCCGACCTCTTCGAGGCGGCTCTCGAAGGCCTCGCCCAGGTCGAGGACCGCGCGGGCCTGGATCATCAGCGCCTCAGCCTCGGCGCCGTCGTCCGCGCCGAAGGCCAGCTGTCCGTCGGCCGCGGCGGCCGGGGCGAGCTCACGGTGCAGGTACTCCAGGGACAGCGCGTCCAGGTCGAAGGAGCGGCGGCCCGGCTTGACCAGATAGGCGGCGAGCGCGGTGTCCATGCGGACGCCCTCGATGCTCCAGCCGTGCTCGGCGAAGACGCGCATCGCGCCCTTGGCGTTGTGGAAGACCTTGGGCCTCGCGGCGTCGGCCAGCCAGGCCGCGAACGCCTTCTCGTCGGCCTCGTCCAGCTGCGAGGGGTCGAACCAGCCGGCCGCGCCGTCGGCGGCCGCGAGCGCGACCTCGGCGACCGAGCCGGTGCCGAGCGCCCAGGTGTCGACGGTGGCCACGCCGAGGAGCGCGCCGCCGTGCTCGGTGAGCCAGGGGGCCAGCTCGCCGGTGCCGAGGACGGAGCCGTCGATCTCCACGCCGTCGGTCGCGATCGGGGTGGCCTCGGCCTCCTCGGCTCCGGGGTCGACGCCGAAGAGCCGCTCGCGCAGGGAGGGGTTACGGATCTCCAGGGTGTCCAGGATCATCGCGACGGCCTTGCGGTCGTACGGCACGCGCGCGACGTCGGCGACGGTCTTGGGCAGCTCCACCTGACGCTCCAGCTCGGTCAGCCGGCGGTTGAGCTTGACGGACTCCAGGTGGTCGCGGAGGTTCTGCCCGGCCTTGCCCTTGACCTCCTCGACGCGCTCGACCAGCTCGGCGAACGAACCGAACTGGTTGATCCACTTCGCGGCCGTCTTCTCGCCGACGCCCGGGATGCCCGGCAGGTTGTCGGACGGGTCGCCGCGCAGGGCGGCGAAGTCGGGGTACTGGGCGGGCGTCAGGCCGTACTTCTCGAAGACCTTCTCCGGGGTGAAGCGGGTCAGCTCGGAGACGCCCTTCGTCGGGTACAGCACCGTGGTGTGCTCGCTGACCAGCTGGAAGGAGTCACGGTCGCCGGTGACGATCAGCACCTCGAAGCCGTCGGCCTCGGCCTGGGTGGCGAGGGTGGCGATCACGTCGTCGGCCTCGAAGCCGTCGACCGCGAAGCGCGAGACGTGCATCGCGTCGAGCAGCTCGCCGATCAGCTCGACCTGGCCCTTGAACTCGTCCGGGGTCTTGGAGCGGTTCGCCTTGTACTCGGTGAACTCCGCGGAGCGCCAGGTCTTGCGGGACACGTCGAAGGCCACCGCGAAGTGCGTGGGCGCCTCGTCGCGCAGCGTGTTGGCCAGCATCGACGCGAAGCCGTAGATCGCGTTCGTCGGCTGGCCCGTCGCGGTCGTGAAGTTCTCCGCGGGCAGCGCGAAGAACGCGCGGTAGGCCAGCGAGTGCCCGTCCATGAGCATCAGGCGCGGCCGGCCGCCGCCGGGGTTGTTGTCGGTCTGCTTCGCTGCTGTCTCTGCCACGTCCCCGATCCTGCCACGCCCCACTGACAGTCGGTCCCCCCGCGCAC
>NZ_JAKEIP010000486.1 GCF_021474425.1 Streptomyces muensis
GGCTGGGGTCGCCCGGGCGGGCGGGGATAGCAATGTCTCGTCCTCAAGCGCCGGGTGGGCTGGAAGGTGCCACGGCGGGCATGGCCCCTGCCGGTGGGTGGGGGCTGGGGACGGCAATGATCGTCCCCCGAGCGATTGGAAGGTGTTTGGGCGGGCATAGCCCCTGCCGGTGGGTGGGGGCTGCTGAGGATGCCCGTTCGGCGTCGGATGTGGACGTCTGCGGTCGTGAGGCAATGCCCCCCGCGGCCCGGGCCGGGGGCGTTCAGGAGATGTCTGATGCTCTGAGTACGGCTTGAGTCGTTGCGTCGTCGATCTGGTGGGCCAGCTTGTTCAGGACGTCTGTGCCTTCTCGTAGGGTGCCGCGTTCGCGGGAGCGGCGGACTCCTGTGTCTAGTTCGTGCCAGAGGAGTGGGTTGGCGATCAGGGTGCGGGGGTCCAGGGTCAGGTGGGAGCCGGCTGTGTCGCGGAGGGTGAGGAGGGCGGAGAGGTGGCCGTGTTGACGTATGGCGACCAGTTCGTCCGTGCGTACGGACTGTCGGCGTAGGAGGCCGCGTACCTCCAGCCAGCCGGGGCCCGCGGTCACGCGTTGGGGGAAGAGGATCGTGAAGAGCAGGGCGGTCAGGGTCAGCCAGAGCAGGGCGCGGGCCGGAGTGAGGGTTTCGCCGTCCAGGTCGACCAGCAGGGTCATGCCGAGGAAGGCCAGAGCGCAGCCGAGGGCGAACCGGACACTGCCACGCCAGTGGCGGTCGCCGGTCGGGGTCGGGCGCCGTCCGCTTCCCTGCACAGTGCTGACGGTAAGGGGGAAGGGGACCGTGCGGGCTTGCGGATGTGGTGCTCTGACGTCTTACGGTGCAACCTTGACGCGATCCTGATGGGCGCGGCCGTTTCAGCCGGTGTGCACGCGGGGGCGGCGGTCCCGGTCCGGCTCGGCCTCGCGGAGCACCTCGCGGGTGACCGGGGCGACCTCGCCCTGGCCGAAGAGGAAGAAGCGCAGGAAGTTGGCGAAGGGGTTGCCCTCGGTCCACTCGAAGTAGATGTGCGGGATGCGGCCGGTCGAGTCGCGGACGTGGAGGAGGAGAGCGGCCAGGGCGTTGGAGATGGAGGAGGACTCCAGGGTCAGGACGCGGTAGCGGTTGTGCAGGACCTCGCCGCTTACGGTCAGGCCGGCCTCGAACTCGGACGGGTCGGTCACCGTCACCTCGACGAAGACGAAGTCCTCCTGGTCGGGGATGTCGTTGTCGGCCCTGATCTGCTCGATCTTGTCGCGGTACTCGGCCTTGTCCCGTCGGTCGGGCTCGTTGGCGATGAACCGGATCTTGCGGCTCGCCATGTCGCGGATGAAACGTTCCGCCATGGCGTCCAACGTCACATCGGTCACGCGGAGTTCGAAGGCGCGAGCCAGTCGGGACAGGAGCGAGACCAGGATGATGCCGGCGATGAAGCAGGCGCCGATCTTCACGCCGTCGGGGCGCTCGATGACGTTCACGACTGTGGTGTACAGGAACACCGCGGAGATGACCGCGAAGCCTATGAACCAGTTCCGCTGACCGGCCTCGCGGGCCGCGATGGTCACGGCGATGGCGGCGGAGCTGATGAGGACCAGCACGCCGGTGGCGTAGGCACCACCCTGGGCGTCGACGTCGGCGTCGAAGATCCAGGTGACCAGGAAGGCGATCAGCGTGAAGACGATGACCATGGGGCGGACCGCCCTGGCCCAGTGGGGTGCCATGCCGTAGCGGGGCAGGTATCGCGGCATCAGGTTGAGCAGGCCGGCCATGGCGGAGGCGCCGGCGAACCACAGGATGGCGATCGTGGAGACGTCGTAGACCGTGCCGAAGGCGCCACCGAGGTACTCGTGGGCGAGGAACGCCAGCGCGCGGCCGTTGGCCTGCCCGCCCGACTCGAACTCCTTCTCCGGGATCAGCAGCGTGGTGATGAAGCTCGTCGCGATCAGGAAGCAGCTCATGATCAGCGCGGCGGTGGTGAGCAGCTTCTTCGTGTCCCGGATCCGGCCCACGGGCCGCTCCTCGGTCTCGCCGGGATCGCCCTTGACGTGCGGCATCACGGCGACGCCGGTCTCGAAACCGGAGAGGCCGAGGGCGAGTTTGGGGAAGACGATCAGGGCCACGCCGATCATCACGAAGATGTTGCCGTGCTCGGCCGTCAGGGCGTTGGACCAGTCGGTGACCACATGGCCCTCGGTGGCGACGTGGTACAGACCGACGACCACCACGACGGCGTTCAGCGCGAGGTAGGCGCCGACCAGGGCCACGGCGACGCCGATCGCCTCCAGAAAGCCCTTGAGGAAGACCGCGCCGAGCAGGGCCACGAGGACGAGGGTGATCAGCATCTGCTTGTCGTGCAGGGCGCTGTTCAGATGGGGGTTCTCGACCAGGTGGGTCGAGGCGTCGGCCGCCGACAGGGTGATGGTGATCAGGAAGTCGGTGGCGGCGAAGCCCAACAGGGTCAGGACGAAGAGCTTGCCCTTCCAGAAGGTCAGGAGCCGCTCCAGCATCGCGATCGAGCCCTGGCCGTGCGGGCTCTCGTCGGCCACCCGCCGGTACACGGGCAGGGCCCCGGCCAGGGTGACGATCACGAGCACGATCGTGGCGATGGGTGACAGCAGGCCGGCCGCGAGGGCCGCGATGCCCGGCTGGTAGCCGAGGGTCGAGAAGTAGTCGACGCCGGTGAGGCACATGACGCGGTACCAGGGCTGGCCCTTGTGCTCCAGCTTGGACTCGGTCTCGGGCTGCTGCTCCGCGTGGCCGTGGCCCTTGCCCATGTCGGACAGGCCCTCCAGCATCCAGGCGCGCAGGCGGCTGGGCGGGGGGTGTTCGGTCGTGGCCATCTACGTGCTCCTGATGTGCGGGTCGGCGCGTGGTTTCGGCCATCACGCGGACGGCGGCACCAGCGTAAGCAGAGAGTGACGCGTGGGCCCACGGATCGGGGCGCTGTGGGCGTCAAGCTTCCGTTAAGACTCGGCATGTCGGCCGGGGCGCAGGTTGAGATGCGCCTTCCGGTGCTGGTCGGGGGATGGTTGGGGTGGTTG
>NZ_JAKEIP010000487.1 GCF_021474425.1 Streptomyces muensis
ACCCGAAGAACAACCCCCCGGGGTCGAAGGGGCGGAGCCCCTGGGGATGGGACGGGTAGGGGCGGCGGGGGCGAGGGTCGCTAGACGAACAGGCTCAGTGTTGCCGCCACCACGAAGCCGGCCACCGACAGCACGCTCTCCAGGACGGTCCAGGTCTTCAGCGTGTCCCGTTCGCTGATGCCGAAGTACTTGGCGACGATCCAGAAGCCACCGTCGTTGACATGGGAGGCGAAGATCGAACCGGCCGAGATGGCCATGATGACGAGGGCGACGAAGGGCTGGGAGTGGTCGCCCTCGGTGAGGAGCGGCGCGACGATACCGGCCGTCGTGACGATGGCGACCGTCGCCGACCCCTGGGCGACACGCAGGACCACCGAGATCAGGTACGACAGGACGATCACCGGAAGGCCGACGTCGTTGAAGGTGTCGGAGAGGGCCTGGGCGACCCCGCTGGCCTTGAGGACGGCACCGAAGACCCCGCCCGCGCCGACGACCAGCAGGATGTTGCCGACGGGCTTCAACGACGAGGTGGAGACCGTCTCCAGGGACTTGCGGGACCAGCCACGCCGTATGCCCAGCAGGTAGTACGCGAGGAGCAGGGCGATCGTCAGCGCCACGAACGGGTTGCCGAAGAACTCGACCACCGAGCGGATCGTGGACGGGTCCAGCGCGATCGAGGAGAACGTGGCGGCCAGGATCAGCACCAGCGGCGTACCGATGATGGCGAGGACCATGCCGAGCGGAACCGGCTTCTCCTGGGGCTCCACCCCGGCCGCCCGCTGCTCGTCGATCACCGCCCGCTTCGCCTCGTCCGCCGCCTCGACCATGTCCTGCGGCACGGCGACGAAGATCCGCTTGCCGATCCAGGCGGAGAACACCCACGCGGCCAGCACCGCAGGGATCCCGCAGACGATGCCCATGAGGATGACCCAGCCCAGCTGGACATGGAGCAGACCGGCGGCCGCGACCGGACCCGGGTGCGGCGGCAGGAAGGCGTGCGTCATCGACAGACCCGCCAGCAACGGCAGGCAGTAGAGCAGGACCGACTTGCCGGAGCGCTTGGCGGCGGCGTACACGAGCGGCGCCAGCACGAAGATGCCGACGTCGAAGAAGACCGGGATACCGAAGATCAGGCCGGTCAGGCCCATCGCGAGGGGCGCTCTCTTCTCGCCGAAGAGGTTCAGCAGCCGCGACGCCAGCACCTCGGCGCCACCGCTGACTTCGAGGATCGCGCCCAGCATGGTGCCCAGGCCGATGATGATCGCGACATGGCCGAGGATGCCGCCCATGCCGGACTCGATGGTCGACACGGCGTCGGACCGCTGGACGGTGCCGAAGAGTTCGGTGACGGAGAGGCCGGCCATCAGGCCGACGGCTATGGAGACGGCGAGCAGGGCCACGAAGGGCTGCAGGCGCGCCTTGATGATGAGGAAGAGCAGCAGGGCGATGCCGATGGCGGCGACCGTGAGCAGTCCGGCCGTACCGTCGATGAGCAGGAGCAGTCCGCCGGTGTGGGGTGGTGTCTCGGCTGGGGCGGATGTGGCGAGCGGGAGGGACAAGGGGGACATCTGGGGGTCCTCTGGGTAAGTACATACGGCTTTCGGGCAGGGTGGATCGCGGCATGGCGTCCCAGGGGTGACGGACACCATGCCGTGTACGGCGTGCGGGAGTCGGAGGGACGGTCAGCCGAGTACGGCCAGCGCGTCGATCTCGACGAGGAGCCCGGCCGGCAGCCCGACGTACACCGTCGTGCGCGCGGCGGGCGGCTGGGTGAGCCCCTGCTCCTCGAAGTAGGTGTTGTAGATGTCGTTCATCTCGGCGAAGTGGGCGACGTCCGTGAGATAGACACGGATCATCATCACGTCGTCCCAGGAGGCGCCGCCCTCCTCAAGGATCGCCTTGACGTTGGCGAGGGTCTGGAGGGTCTGTTCGCGCAGGGTGGGACCGGCGGGTGTCGGGGCCTGTCCTTCGACGGCCGGCAGGAAGCCGACCTGGCCCGCGACCTGGAGGATGTTCCCCTTCTTCACACCGTGCGAGAACTTCGCGGGCGGGGTGGTGTGGGTCTTCGGGGTGAGCGCGATCTTCTCGGTCATGCGGACCCTTTCACTGATGCACTGATGCACTGATGCACTGATCACTGTTTCGCGGTGTTCCTGCCGGAGTACTCGCCGCTGATGCCGTCCGCGGTACGGCGCACCAGGGGGAGCAGGGTGAGGAGTTCGTCGGCGGTGACGACGACGTTCGGTGCGGAGACCGACATCGCGGCGACGACCCGGCCGTCGGCGCCGCGGATCGGTGCGGCGACGCAGTTGATGGACTCCTCGTGGCCGCCGAGGTCGGTGGCCCAGCCCTGTTCGCGCACCTTGGCCAGTTCCTTGAGGAAGGCGTCCGGGTTCGGTGTCGAACGGGCCGTGTACATGGGGTAGTCGAGCTTGTCGGCGAGGGCGCGGCGCTCGTGTTCGGGCAGGTCGGCGAGGAGGAGTTTGGCGACGGCGGCGACGGTGATGGCGACGGGCTTGCCGATCCGCGAGTACATCCGCACCGGATACCGACTCTCGACCTTGTCGATGTACAGCACCTCGTCCTCCTCGTACACGGCGAGGTGGACGGTGTGGCCGCACTGCTCGTTGAGGCGTACGAGGTGGGGGTGGGCGATCTCGCGGATGTCGAGGTTCTCCATCGCCTCCTGGGCGAGGGCGATGAGCCGGGCGCCGAGGCGGTAGCGCTGGTCGGACTGGCGGTAGACCATGCCGTGTTCGTGCAGGGTACGCAGCAGCCGCAGGGCGGTGGACTTGTGCACCCCCAGCCGTTCGGCGACCTGGCCCAGGTCGGCGGGGCCCTCGGCCAGCAGCGGCAGGATGCTCAGCGCGCGGTCGACGGTCTGACTCATGGCGTACGTACCTCCTCGTCGGCCCCCTCAGCGGCTTGCGTCCAGCCGGGGCCGAGTCGAAGTTTCTCCCACGCAGCGTCGTCGAGGGCGACCAGGCGGTCGGCGTGGTCGTGGGAGGGGGGTGGGGCGAGGTCGCCG
>NZ_JAKEIP010000488.1 GCF_021474425.1 Streptomyces muensis
CAAGGGATGGGACGGGTAGGGGCGGCGGGGGCGAAATCACGGCCCGCACCGCAGGACCACCGCACCATGGAACCCCAACCCCCACCACCCCGTCTCGTTCCACGACCCCCCAGGAGGCGACATGGAACGGCGCACCTTCATCGGCGGCACAGCAGCAGCCCTCACCACCCTGACGGCAACCGCCTGCAACGCCCCCGACACAGACCCCGGCACCCGCACCCGCACCCCCACCGGCACATCCCCCCGCACCCGAACCACCAGCAACACCACCGCCTCCGCCCCAGCCAACTGGACCGCCCTGGCCAAGGACCTCGACGGCCAGCTCATCCGCCCGAACGACCCCGACTGGAAATCCGCCCGCCTGCTCTACAACACCCGCTTCGACACCCTGAAACCCACCGCGGTCGCCTACGTCGCCCACCCCGACGACATCCGCACCACCCTCGCCTACGCCCGAGCCCACAACCTCCACGTAGCCATCCGCAACGGCGGCCACTCCTACGCCGGCTGGTCCTCCGGCAACAACCGCCTGATCATCGACGTCTCCAAGCTCAACCGCATCCGCGCCACCGGCAACACCGCCGTGGTCGGCGCCGGCTCCAAACTCATCGACGTCTACCGAGCCCTAGCCGCCAAGGGCGTCACCATCCCCGCCGGCTCCTGCCCCAGCGTCGGCGTCTCCGGCCTCACCCTCGGCGGCGGCCACGGAGTCACCTCCCGCGCCTACGGCCTGACCTGCGACAGCCTCACCCGGGCCACCCTGATCACCGCCGACGGCAAGCAGCTCACCGCCGACGCCACCACCAACAAGGACCTCTTCTGGGCCCTGCGCGGCGCCGGCAACGGCAACTTCGGCGTCGTGACGGAACTGCACTTCAGGACCCACCCCGCCCCCCAGGCCGTAACGGCGTACATGACCTGGCCCTGGTCGAGGGCGGCCAAGCTGATCAAGGCCTGGCAGGAGTGGGGCCCGACCCAGCCCGACGAGATCTGGTCGGCCCTGAGCATCTCCAACCACGCGGGCGGCAACCCGACCATCACCGTCGCGGCGTTCTCGCTGGGCACCTACAACGAGCTCAAGAACGCGGTGGACCGCTTGGCCGACCGCCCCGGCGGCCCCGGCCCCGCGACCAACGTCTCGATCAGGCGCCGCTCGTACGAGGAGTCGATGGAGCTGTACGCCGGCTGCTCGTCCTTCACCTCGGACGCCCAGTGCCACCTCCCCGGCACCACCCCGGGCCGCTCCCCGCAGGGTGTGCTGAGCCGCGAGACGTACTCCGCGAAGTCGGACTTCTTCGACCGTTCGCTCTCAGCGGCGGGCATCCAGACCCTGATGAGGCAGCTGCAGTCGGTCCGCGGCGGCTCCGGCAGCGTCGCCCTCACGGCCCTCGGCGGAGCCGTCAACCGCGTCTCCCCCACCGCGACGGCCTTCGTGCACCGCCGCTCCCGCGTCCTGGCCCAGTACATCGCCTCCTGGCGCGCCGGCACCTCGGGCTCCACCGCCCAGTCCTGGCTGACATCGGCCCACGACGCGATGCGCCCGTACGCCTCGGGCGCCGCGTACCAGAACTACACCGACCCCACCCTGCGGAACTGGCGCAAGGCGTACTACGGAGACGCGGCGACCCGCCTGACAAAGCTGAAGAAGCAGTACGACCCGGAGGGCTTCTTCACCTACCCGCAGGCGCTGTAACCCGACCCGCCGCCCCTGCCGTTCGCCCACGCTGCTGCCATTCGCCTACGCCCCTGCCGTTCGGCTAGGCCGCGAGGTCCCGCTCCTCAGCCCCGGCGGCCTCTTTCCGGGCCCCCGGAATCACGGCCTTCTGCTCACCCGCCCGGGACGCGCCCCGCGCTTTGATCAGCCACCCGCCCCTGGGCGACCGCTCGATCGCGGACATCACGGGCGTCAGCAGAGCCATGGCCAGCGGCGACAGCAGCAGGGCGACAGCCGTGCCGAGTGCGAATCCGCCGACGACATCGGTCGGATAGTGCACACCCATGTAGACCCGGCAGAAACCTCCGAGAAGGGCGAGCCCGATCCCGACCAGCCCGAACTTCCGGTTCGCGACGAACAGCCCGACCCCGAGCGCCATGACGATGGTCGCGTGGTCGCTCACGAACGAATAGTCGGTCTTGCCGCTCACCAGGACCTCGAGTCCCTGGTGAGCGAGGAACGGCCGGGGCCGCTCGACGAACCCCCGGATCGGCACGTTCACCAGGACCGCGATCCCGGCGGCCAGCGGCGCCCACACGAGCGCGGCGACGGACGAGGCCGCGTCCTCCTCGCCCCGGCGCCGCACGGACCACCAGCACCACACGACGAGCAGCACCAGGGCGAGCACGACCCCGTACTCACCGACGTACTCCATGACCCGGTCGAACCAGTGCGGTGCGTCCTTGGCCAGGCCATTGATGTCGAAGAGCAGGTCGACGTCGGGGTTCGACCCGGATTCTGCGAGTCCAGCCATGATGCCGCGGCCCCTTCGTCGTCTCTTAGCTCGGCGCATCTTGCGTACGCCGCTCCGCCCACCCCCGTGGTTGTAGATCCGGCTACGACACCAGGAACGCACGGCCCCTGTTGATACGTTCCACACTCCACTGAATGATCACGCAGACGTTATCGAAGAGAGACCCATCACCGCAGCTCAGGGGGTGGGTTCACGCTCCGTCTACACCGTCGTGGGCAGCGCTTTCGCGCCATCCTCGGTCACCCGGGTGGCTCCGAAGTAGTCCGGGGTGTCGATCGGGTCGAACCGGATCACAGCACCCGTTCTCGGCGCGTCGATCATGTACCCGCCACCCACATATATCCCGACATGCCGGATGGCCCGGGAGTTGGTGAGGTCGTCCGAGAAGAACACCAGATCCCCCGGCAACAACTCGTCCCTGTCCGGATGCGGCCCCGCGTTGTACTGATCGTTCGCCACCCGCGGCAACGAGATCCCCACCGTCTCGTACGCGGCCTGAGTCAACCCCGAACAGTCGAACCGCCCACCATCCGCGGCCCCACCC
>NZ_JAKEIP010000489.1 GCF_021474425.1 Streptomyces muensis
GTATACGACACCGGCCCCGCGCCCCCCTCCCCGTCCGCCCCCCGCCCCCCCCCCCCGGCCGGTGAGCCGGCCGAGGAGTGGGGCCGGGGGCCGAACGGGAAGGGGGCCGCGGAGCCGGCCGTAGAACCCGTCCGGGAGCCCGGCACAGAGCCGGCGGGTGAGCCGGGTGCGGGACCGGCGGGGGACCCGAGTCCGGAGCCAGCCGCGAACCCCGGCGCGGACCCAGCCGGGAACCCCGGCGCGGACCCGGGCGCAGGACGGGTCGGGTGGCCGGTCGGGGAGCCTGGCACAGGGCGGGCCGGACCGCCGGGTGCGGAGCCGGCCGGGGAGGTACCCGCAGCGCCCGTCCCCCCACTCGTGCCCATCGGGACCCAGACCCCACCCCCCTCGTGCAGCGCACGGGCCGGAGCCAGCGGGCCCTCCTGGTCGATGATCTCCCAGCTACGGGTGAGGGCGGGCGGCAGCCCCGCCGTCGACACCAGGCGCAGCGCGGACATCGGGCCCCGCAGATGGATCATGCCGCCCAGAGCGCCCAGCTCGCCCACCGCATGCTGGAGGGCCAGCCGGAAGACCTCGCTCTCCGCGACACCGGGAGCCACCGTGCCGAGCAGGGTCAGCCGAGCGTTCATGTCGTGGACCTTACCGTTCCGTGCTCAACCGAATCGATCGTTCGCAAGATCCTCACGCCCCGGGTGCGGCCGGTCGACACGACGTCAACCACCCATATCTAACGTCGAGTTGACGTGCGCGGCTTAGCATCACCCGGGACCCCCGACCCGCTGAGGAGTGGCATGGACATCGGCGTATTCATTCCCATCGGCAACAACGGCTGGCTCATATCGAAGAGTTCGCCCCAGTACCTGCCCACCTTCGAGCTGAACAAGGCCATCGTGCAGAAGGCCGAGGAACACGGGCTCGACTTCGCGCTGTCGATGATCAAGCTCAAGGGGTTCGGCGGCGAGACCGAGTTCTGGGACCACTGCCTGGAGTCGTTCACGCTGATGGCGGGCCTGGCAGCGGTGACGGACCGGATCAAGCTGTACGCCTCCACGCCGATCCTGGTCCTGCCGCCGGCCATCGTCGCCCGTATGGCCACGACCGTCGACTCGATCGCCCCGGGCCGCTTCGGCATCAACATCGTCACCGGCTGGGCACCCGGCGAGTACTCCCAGATGGGCCTGTGGCCCGGCGACGAGCACTTCGGCAACCGCTACGACCGGGCCGTCGAGTACGTCACCGTGATGAAGGAGCTGTGGCGCGAGGGCGTCAGCAACTTCAAGGGCGAGTTCTACGAGATGGAGGACTGCGTGCTGTCGCCGCGCCCGGCGGACGGGCACATCGACATCGTCGCCGCGGGCCAGAGCAACACCGGCATGCGGTTCGCGGCCGAGCACGCCGACTACAACTTCATCCTCGGCAGCGGCGTCAACACCCCGCTGGCCTTCGCCGACACGACGCGGACGCTCGTGGAGGCGGCGCGCGAGACCGGCCGGGACGTCGGCGCGATGTCCCTCTTCATGGTCATCGCGGACGAGACCGACGAGGCCGCGCAGGCCAAGTGGCGCGACTACCACGACAACGCCGACCGCGCCGCCCTCGCGTACATGGCGGGCGAGTCGGCCTCGGACACCAACGCCGACGACTCCTCGACCGCCCGCACCATCGTGCTGCCCGAGGGCGCGGTGAACTTCAACATGGGCACGCTGGTGGGGTCGTACGAGACGGTCGCGAAGATGCTCGACGAGGTCGCGGAGGTCGACGGGACCAAGGGGATCATGCTGGTCTTCGACGACTTCCTGGCGGGCATCGAGAACTTCG
This sequence comes from Streptomyces muensis, assembly GCF_021474425.1. Classification (GTDB taxonomy): domain Bacteria; phylum Actinomycetota; class Actinomycetes; order Streptomycetales; family Streptomycetaceae; genus Streptomyces; species Streptomyces muensis. The sequence continues at coordinate 1,819 of NZ_JAKEIP010000489.1, forward strand.
GCACCCGCGTCCAGCCGCTGATGAAGTGCCGTCAGGGATGAGCGGGTCACGGTGGCAGGCGGACGCGGACTACGAGCGGGCCGGACTCGCCGGGCACCTGGCCCCCGGCTCCTCCCCCGCCCTGCTCCTGGTCGACCCGGCCCGCGCGTACGTGGACCGCGACTGCCCGCTCTACGCCGGGGTCGAAGCGGCCGTGGAGGCGATGAGGGTGCTGCTGTCGACGGTCCGGCGGGCGGGGCTTCCCGTGATCGTGACACGCGTACGGTTCCGGCCCGACGGTGCCGACGGCGGGCTCTTCTTCCGCAAGGTGCCGACGCTGAGCGTGTTCGCCGAGGGCAGCCCGTACGGCGACTTCATCGACGGACTCGCCCCGGCGCCGGACGAGTTGACGGTGACCAAGCAGTACCCGAGCGCCTTCTTCGGCACGGCCCTGGCGGCGTACCTCACCGCGGGCGGAATCGACACCCTCCTCGTCGCCGGTCTGACCACGAGCGGTTGCGTACGCGCCACCGCGCTGGACGCGATGCAGCACGGGTTCGTCCCGGTCGTGGTGGAGGAGGCGGTGGGCGACCGGGATCCGGACGTACACGCGGCGAACCTGTTCGACATCCGGCACAAGATCGGTGAGGTGTGGTCGATGGAGCGGGTCGAGGAGTACGTCGAGGAGCACGCCGGAGTCGTACCGGGCGGTGAACGCCCATGAGGACAGCGGTGGTCGCGGGCAACCCCAAGCCCGCCTCGCGCACCCTCGACGCGGCCACGAGGCTCGCAACGGAGCTCACCAGGCGGCCGCCGGACACGGTCGTCGACGTGATCGACCTGGGCGCCGGGCTGCTGGGTTGGGGCGACGAGCGGGTGTCGGACGCCGTACGGTCCGTCGCGGCGGCGGACCTGGTGGTCGTGGCCAGCCCGACCTTCAAGGCGACGTACTCCGGTGTTCTCAAGCTGTTCCTGGACCAGTTCGCGACCGGCGACGGCCTGCGGGACGTGGTCGCGGTCCCCCTGATGCTGGGCGCGGGCCCGACCCACGCCCTCGCCCCCGACCTGCTGCTCAAGCCGGTCCTGGTGGAACTCGGCGCGGTGACGCCGGCGCCCGGGCTGTATCTGAGGGACAGCGGTTATGCGACGGACGGGAGCATCGGGGAGTACGTGGGGCGTTGGGGGCCGGTGTTGAGG
>NZ_JAKEIP010000490.1 GCF_021474425.1 Streptomyces muensis
GTGGTGGCCGGCCACCCAGGCCCGGTCGGCGTCGGTGATCTCGTCGTCGACCACCGCCACGGCCTGACCGAGCGGGACTTCGCCGTGCTGGCGGAGTGGGTCACCGCAGGTGGCGGCCCAGTACCTCGGTGACCCGGGTGACCCCGTCCGTCCCGTGCCCCAGCCCGATCACCCGGCGGGCCTGGCCCTCGGCGGCGCGCATGACGCCCGCGTCGATGCCGTGGGACTCGGAGGTCTCGATGATGTGGGCCATGGAGGAGGCGCCGGAGGTGATCGGGTTGAGTTCGCCGGAGTAGGAGCCGTCGTCGGCGTCGCCCGCGAACTCCTCGAAGAGCGGCGGCAGGATCGCGCCGATGCCCTGTGCGAAGGGGAGCAGTTCCCGCGCGGTGATGTTCTCGGCCCGCGCCACGGCCAGGGCGTGCGCGTAGCCCGACATGGCCGTCCAGAAGATGTCGAGCAGGGCGATGTCGTAGGCGGCGGCCCGGCCGATGTCCTCGCCGAGATGGGTGTGGGTGCCGCCGAGCGCGTCGAGGACCTGCCAGTGTTCGGCGTAGAGCTCCGCGGGGCCGCTGTAGATGAACACCCCCTCCGGCCCGCCGATGGTCGGGGTCGGCGTCATGATCGCGCCGTCCAGATACCGGATGCCGTGCGCGTCGGCCCAGCCGGCCGCGTCCCGGGAACGGGCCGGGGTGTCGGCGGTCAGATTGACGACCGTACGGCCCTTGAGCGCGTCGGTGACCGCGTCCTGCCGCAGGACGGCGTCGGCGGCGTCGTAGTTCACCACGCAGACGACGGTCAGCGCACTGGCGGCGACCGCCTCGGCGGCGGACGCGGCCGATGTGACGCCGCGCTCGACGAGCTCCCGGTCCCGCCCCGGCGTGCGGTTCCAGACGGTGACACGCAGGCCCGCGTCCAGGAACGCACCGGCCAGCGCTCGGCCCATCGGGCCGAGACCGATGACGGTGACGGCGGACTCGTGGTCGTAGGTGGACATGACTCAACTCCCTGTAAGGTGGCGATAATTGATGACAAAAGGGGTGGGGAAATGTCGCGTCGGCGTGATGACCCGAACGTCTGCGGGGTGACCGCCGCGCTCGTGGTGGTCGAAGGCAAGTGGAAGCCGGCGCTGCTCTGGCTGCTGGAGTCGGGACCGCACCGCCCGGCGGAACTGCGGCGCCGGCTGCCCGGCCTCAGCGAGAAGGTGCTGACCCAGGCGCTGCGCGAGTTGGAGACGGACGGTCTGGTGGACCGTGAGGTGTACGACGTACTGCCGCTGAAGACCGTCTACTCGCTGACCGAGTTCGGCCGCGACCTGGCCGAGGCTCTCGGCCCGCTCTCCGACTGGGGCCACCGCCGCCTGGAGCGAATGACCGGGGACCTGCCCCAACCGGTCTCCTGAACCGAAACGCCACCTCCGTCCCCCCGTGCGCCGCCGCCGTACGACTCCCCAGGTGACCGGGCGCGTCCGGCGCCTCGTCGATCACCCACATCAAGGGTCGGACGGCGGCGGGGTCCTGCCAAGTACCCACAAAAAAGTGGGTATCTACCGTGCCAGCTCGGCCCGGAACCCCTGGCGCCACGACGGGTAGCGCGGCTCCCAGCCCAGCTCCCGCCGGGCCTTGGCGTTGGAGAACCCGCGCCCCTCGGTCATCATCGTCACCACCACGTCCCCGGCCAGCAGCCGCGCCAGCCACTTGGGCACCCGAAGCGGCGGCTTCGCCCCGGCGCAGGCCGCCAGATACGGCAGCCACTCACTGGCCGGCGCCGGCTCGTCGTCGACGATGTTGAACACGCCCCTCGCCCGCTGCTCCACGGCCAGCACGGTCGCGCTCGCCGCGTCGTCCAGATGCACCCAGGAGCAGTAGCCGGTACCGCCCCCGACCAGCGGGAACTGCCGCTTGCGTACGAGTTCCACCTGGTCGTCGGTGGCGCCGGGGCCGTAGAACCCGCCGTACCGAAGGACCGTCCCGTCGGCCTTGAGGACGGCTTCCTGGATGTGCCGGATCGCCTCTCCGAGCTCGCGCAGCCTGCCCGTCTCCACGGGCAACGGGTCCTCCTCGGTCTTCACCCAGCCGCCCTCGCGGACGCCGTTCCAGATGGCTGCGCTCTGTGCGACGACATGCGGGACGCCGGTCGCCTCGGCGGCGGCCAGCAGGTGGTCCGTCCCCTCGGTGCGCAGCCGGTTGGTCGTGGCGAACCACCGGTCGAAGTGCCGGATGTCCGGTTTGCCGGAGTGGGGCATGGAGATCGCCGTCATCTGGTGCACGATCACGTCCGGCCGGGCAGCGCCCACCGCCTCACCGACCGACCCGGCGTCGAGCCCGTCCATCACGACCCCGTCCGCGCCCAGCTCCCTCAGCAGTCCCAGCTTGGCCGCGCTCGTCGTCGTGGCCGTCACCTCGTGCCCACGCTCCACGAGCCGCGGCACCAGCCGCCGCCCGATGACGCCGGTTCCGCCTGCCACGAACACGCGCATGACACTCACCGTCCCGATCTCGATCTTCCGAGTGCGTCTGTCCGGAGTGCGTCTGTCCGGAGTGCGTCCGTCCCGAGTACGTCCGTCCCGAGTACCTCGCACTTCCCTCGAAACCTTGGACGAGGCGGCCGGGGGGCTCTGTGACATGGCCGATGAGCGCACGGAGGAGTGCGGGGAGGAGCGAGCGGTCGTGCTGGAGGTTCTAGAGCACGCGGAGGTTGGCGATCGGGATGTTCCACTCGTTCCGCTCGATGTTTCCAAGGCCGTTCCCAAGGCCGTTTCCATGGTCGCTTCCATGGTCGTCCTGGGCGGCGGCCGGTACCGCGAGCAGCATCAGCCCGGCGACGACGGCGGCCAGAACGGCGATGACCCCACGCATACGTTTCCTCCTCGACGACGCCCGTACCGACCACCCTGCGCCGGGCCGCAGCGCCCGCCCGCGCGGACACGCCGCGCGGCCGACGGGTTCAGCCGCTCGGTGGCGGGGCGGGCGCGCGGCGTGTCCGCG
>NZ_JAKEIP010000491.1 GCF_021474425.1 Streptomyces muensis
CCCGCAAACCCCCCGCCGGCCTCCCCTGGGGCATCGCCATCCTCGCCGCGGGCCTGGCCGTGGAGGCCTACGCCGCCCGCGCGGCGACCGGCGCCCTCACCCTCCCCTCAGCTCTCCCGACCGGCCCGGCCGGTGTCCTGGCCGGCTGGATCCTGGCCACCCTCGGGCTGGCCCTGGCCGCCCCGGGCCTCACCCATTTCTGCGGCCGGCTCCTGCAGTCCGTGCGCCCGGGCGCCGTCCGTCTCCTGGCGGGCCGGGTCCTGATGGAGGAGGCCACGCGCATCGGCCGCCCCCTCGGCGTCGTCTGCGCCGTGGCCTCCGCGGCGTACGCCATGGCCCCGCTCTCCGCCCCCGCGGCCACCACCACCGTCGGCCCGCTGAGCACCCTCGGCGCCACCGTGGTCACCGGCTGCACCGTGGCCACGCTGCTCACGGCCGCCGTGGAGGCCAAGCAGGCCCGCGCCGACACCACGGCCGCGCTGGTCCGCCTCGGCGCACCGACCTCGTTGCTCCGCGGCGCGGCGGCCCTGCGCGCCGGTGCGCTGCTGGCCTTCTTCGGCCCGTTCACCCTGATCGTGGCCGAGTTGGCCGCACTGCCGCTGGTGGCCCGCTGAAGCCGACGGCAGGCGTCGGAAAACTCGTACGAAAAAAATCTCCGCGCGGCGATGAGTTCCGCTCGGACCCCCGGTCTACCCCACCGAACAGCAGACACCTCGATGGGAGAGACCACGATGACCGCCCCCGCGTACCAGCAGATGATCTTCCTGAACCTGCCCGTGAGCGACCTCGGCGCCTCGAAGAAGTTCTTCACGGAGCTCGGTTACTCGATCAACGAGCAGTTCAGCGACGACACGACGGCCTCGGTCGTGATCAGCGACACCATCGTCGCGATGGTGCACACCCACGACAAGTACGCCCAGTTCACGAAGAAGCCGATCGCGGACGCGACGAAGACCAGCGAGGTGCTGATCGCGCTGAGCGCCGAGAGCCGCGAGAAGGTCGACGAGCTGGTCGACAAGGCGCTCGCCGCGGGCGGTTCCGTCTCCGGCGAGACCCAGGACCACGGCTTCATGTACGGCCGCGCCTTCGACGACCTCGACGGCCACACCTGGGAGGTCGTCTGGATGGACCCGTCGGCCATCGAGGGCTGACACAGGCCTCCCCATGGATGGTGCCTAGCATGGGCGGGTGCAGACGATGCCCGCCCATGCGGCCCACCACAACGACCGTGAGATAGAGACGCTCGAGGAGTTCGACGCGACCGTGTCGGCGCGCGGCTCCCTCGCCGGATTCCGTGTCCAGGCCGTCGACCTGACGGACCGTACGCGCGAGCTGCTCACCACCAGCACCGCGGGCGCCCTCTTCCTCGGCTGCCCGATGCGCGAGGAGGCCGCGGCCAAGATCCGCACGGACGGCGCCCTCGTCTTCCCGCCGATACCGGGCCTGCCCTTCGACCCGTACCGGGGCCTGGTCTACTCCCCCGACGAGCTCTTCGCCTCCCTGACCGACGGCCCGGACGGCTACGAGAAGACGCCCGACGCCCTCGCCTACGCCTGGTTCCAGCGGACCAAGGCCGACGGCGACATCTATGCCTCCATGCTCCGCGCGGTCCACGACGACTCCGTCTCGGACGCGCTGGACGAACTCCTCGCCGGGACACGGGTGGTGGGCGTCATGGGCGGCCACGCGATGCGACGCGGCACGGAGGCGTACGAAGGTGCCGCCCGGCTCGGCCGGGAGCTGGCCCGCGCCGGTCTCACGGTCGCCACCGGCGGCGGCCCGGGCGCGATGGAGGCGGCCAACCTCGGCGCGTACGCCGCCCCCTACGACGACGAGATGCTCACCGACGCGCTCCGGCTGCTGGCGAAGGCTCCCCTGTTCACGCCCTCGATCACCGAGTGGGCGACGGCCGCCTTCGAGGTCCGTGCGCGCTGGCCGAAGGGCAGCCGCTCGGTCGGCATCCCGACCTGGTTCTACGGCCACGAGCCGCCGAACCCCTTCGCCTCCCACATCGCCAAGTACTTCGCCAACGCCACCCGCGAGGACGGCCTCCTGGCGCGCTCCAACGCCGGCGTCGTCTTCCTGCCGGGGGCCGCCGGCACCGTGCAGGAGATCTTCGACAACGCGACGCCGAACTACTACGAGTCGCGCGGCGAGCCGACTCCGATGGTGCTCGTGAACCGGGCCCACTGGACGGAGAAGTTGCCGGCCTGGCCGCTGCTCCAGGCCCTTGCCCGGGAGCGGTCGATGGAGTCCCGTATCGCCCTGGTCGACCGGATCGAGGAGGCTCCGGCGGCCCTGAAACGTCTCAGCGATTAATAAGAGGGCAAAGCCAACAGCCGTGGACCGCATATGCGTTGACACTGCTTATGCCACGCTTATAAACCTGTGAGACTCCTGGGGACGGTGATGTCACATCGCCGCGCCTCGTTCAACCCCCCTCAGTGATGCAACTCGTAAGGACAAAAGTGTCCATAAACCGCCGTACCGTCGCGCGTTCCGTGCGCGCTCTTGGTGTTGCCTCCGCCTCGGCCGCGCTCGCGCTCGGCCTCGCGGGCAACGCGCTCGCTTGCGACATCAGTGAATTCTCCGCCGAAGCCAAGTGCGACGGCGACAAGGGCATCATCACGGTCACCGACGTGGACCCGAGCGGTGTCCCGGCGACCGTCAGCGTCTTCCTGCAGAACAACGGCGCCGACCTGAAGAAGGTCGGCGAGCAGGTGGTCAAGGGCTCGCGCGAGGGTGTCACCATCACCTTCGAGGAGAACTGGAAGCCGGACGCGGAGTACCGCGTCCACGTCAAGGCCGCCGGCTATGTCGACGAGGACATCAAGCCGAACCTGACGACGCCGTCCACGGCCTGCAAGAAGGACGAGGAGAAGCCGCCGGCTCCGTCGGACACCCCGACCCCTGTCTCTTATACAATCTGACGCTGCCGACGAACAGCTAT
>NZ_JAKEIP010000492.1 GCF_021474425.1 Streptomyces muensis
GGGCGGGCTGACCAGGGGGCGGACCGGGCGGGCCTGGGTGCTCGGGCTGTTCGGCCGCTACCGGGGGACGGTCCGGCGCACCGGCCTGATGTGGGTCAACCCGCTGCTGCTGCGCCGCCGGGTCGACGTACGGCTGCGGCACTGGCGCAGCGAGCCGATGCCGGCGGCGGACGGGAACGGGGTCGCGCTGCGGGCGGTCGTCCTGGTGGTGTGGCGGGTGAAGGACACCGCGCGGGCGACGCTCGGGGTGGAGGACCACGAGTCGTATCTGCGCGAGTGCGTCGAGGCGGCGCTGGCCCGGGTGCCGGTGGAGATGCCGGGTGCCGCGCGCGGCTCGGTCGAGGCGGCCTCGGAGACGCTGACCCGGCTGGTGACGCGGGACGCGGGCGCGGTCGGGGTCGAGGTGTTCTCGGTGCGGCCGGCGCGGGTGGAGTACGCGCCGGAGGTGGCCGCCGCCATGCACCGGCGCCGGATCGCCGCGCTGGACGCCCAGGACCGGGCCACCATGGTCACCTCGGTCGTGGACTCGGTGGAGGACACGGTGACCCGGCTGACCATGCGGGGCCTGGTCGAGCTGGACGACTACGAACGCAAGGCGCTGGTCAAGGATCTGACGGTGGCGTTCTGCGCGGGGCGGGGGGAGTCGGCCCCCTGACGGCCCGTCGAACATGTTCTTCGATTGGTATGGACATGTTCAACGCTCAGCAATAATCTGATACTTGGTCTAGACCTGCAAGCTCATCGAACTTCCCCCACGTTCCCAGGAGCAGCAGCATGCGCAGAAGGACCAAGTGGTACGCCGCCGCACTCGGACTCACCACGGCCGGAGCCCTCGCGCTCTCCAGCGGAGGCGCCAGCGGCCACGGCTACACCGACCTCCCCATCAGCCGGCAGAAGCTCTGTCAGAACGGCACCGTGACCAACTGCGGCTCCATCCAGTGGGAGCCGCAGAGCGTCGAGGGCCCGAAGGGCTTCCCGGGCTCAGGGCCGGCCGACGGACAGATATGCAACGCGGGGCTCGGCCAGTTCAGCCAGCTCAGCGCCCCGAAGACGCCGTCCAGCGCCGCCTGGCCCACCACCAGGGTGACCGGCGGTCAGAACTACACGTTCCGCTGGCAGTTCACGGCCATGCACGCCACCACCGACTTCCGGTACTACGTCACCAAGCCGGGCTGGAACCAGAACCACAACCTGTCCCGCTCCGACCTCAACCTCACGCCGTTCTTCACGGTCCCGTACAACGGGCAGCGGCCGCCGTCCACGCTCTCGCACAGCGGCCGGCTGCCCACCGGGCTGAGCGGTCACCACGTCATCCTCGCGGTGTGGACGATCGCCGACACGGGCAACGCGTTCTACGCGTGCTCGGACGTCACATTCTGAGGTTCTCTTGAGTCAGTGCCCAGGTCGGCGTGGGTACGTTCCTCCCACGCCGGCCGAACGAAGGCCGCGCACGGTCTTCGGGGGAACTCATGGAAGCCTTCGCCGCCTTCTTCTACATCGTGCCCGCCATCATGATCGCGATTGCCGTCGCGGCCATCGTCGCGGTGCTCCGCCGCTCACTGCGGGTCAGCCGCGCCTGGAACGGCGGTCTCACCGCGGAGGCGCGCTGTCTGCGGACGTACACCACGACGAGCGGTGGCGGCGGCGACAGCTCGGTCCGCACGACCCTGCACCACGTCTACGAGTTCGTCACGCGCGAGGGGCGCCCCGTCAGGTTCGAGGAGCGGGGCGGGCCGGGGACGACGCTCGAGGGCGACATCGTCACCGTGCACTATGCGCCGGACCGCCCGGAGCACGCCACGGCCCGGCCCCCGGCGCGCGGGAAGCTCGCGGCGGGCACCGGCTGTCTGCTGGCATTCCTCGGTGTCTTCATCGTCTTCGGCATCGGCTTCATGCTCGTGGCGCATGCGATGTTCTCCACCGCGGACGACTTCCTGGGGCCGTGACGCTCCCTATCTGACGGCCCATCAACTACCGTGCGCCGCCATGGAGTCCACTACGGCACACACGGTCGCGGAGCTCGTGGCAGCCCGGTGGGACGACCACCGTCCGGGCCTGTGGTTCGAGGGGCGGGCACTCACCCACCACCAGATGGCCGCCGGTGCCGCCGCCCGCGCCGCGCTGCTCACCGACCTCCTCCCACCCGGCGCCGAGCCGCACCTCGGCGTCCTCCTCGACAACACCCCCGAGTACCCGATGTGGCTCGGCGCCGCCGCCCTCGCGGGAGCCGCCGTCGCCGGGATCAACCCCACCCGCCGGGGACCCGAACTCGCCCGCGACATCCTGCACACCGAGTGCCGCCTCCTGCTCACGGAGCGGACCCACCTGCCGCTCCTCGCCGGCCTCGACCTCCCCGGCGTACGCGTCCTGCCGACGGACACCGAGGAGTACGAGGCCCTGCTGGCGCCCTACGCCGACGCCCGCCCCGACCCCTCCCGCGCCACCCCGCAGGACCGGCTCCTGCTCTACTTCACCTCCGGTTCGACCGGCGCCCCCAAGGCCGCGATCTGCAGCCAGGGCCGCCTGGCCGCCGCCGGCCGCTCCCTGGTCTCCCAGTTCCGCGTCCGGCGCGACGACGTGCACTACGTCTGCATGCCGATGTTCCACGGCAACGCGGTGATCGCCGACTGGGCCCCCGCCCTCACGGCCGGCGCGGGCGTGGCGCTGCGGCGGCGGTTCTCGGCGTCGGGGTTCCTCGCGGACGTACGGGCGTACGGGGCGACGTACTTCACCTACGTGGGCCGGGCGATCCAGTACCTCCTCGCCACCGAGCCGCGCCCCGACGACCGGGACAACCCGCTGCGGCTCGGCTTCGGCACGGAGGCGGGGGCGGTGGACGCGGCGGCCTTCGAGCGGCGATTCGGTGTGCGGCTGGTCGAGGGGTACGGCTCCTCCGAGGGCGGGGCCGCGATCCCGCGGACGCCCGGGACGCCCCAGGGGGCGGTGGGG
>NZ_JAKEIP010000493.1 GCF_021474425.1 Streptomyces muensis
ACTCCCTTCCCCCCGACCGGATCCGCATCGGCGCCAAGGTCCAGGCCGTCTTCAACACCACCGGTCTGCCGCAGTGGACCCTGGAGCGCCCATGACCCTCACCCTCACGACGGACAAGGACACAGCCATCGCCGTCATCACCCTCGACCTCACCACCGACAAAGACACCGGCGTCGCCGTCATCACCCTCGACCGCCCCGACCGGCACAACGCCATCGACCTTGAGATGCGGGACCAACTCGTAGCTGCCTGGCGGGAGTTGCGGTTCGACGACACGGTACGGGCCGTCGTGCTGACCGGTGCGGGAGAGCGGGCCTTCTGTACGGGGCTGGACCGGGAGGTCGTCGTGCCGCAGCCCGGGTCGCCGTACATGATGGACGATCCGTTGCTGCGGGTCGGGCCGAAGTCCAACGACCTGTGGAAGCCGGTGGTCGCCGCCGTGCGGGGCATGGCCTGCGGCGGGGCCTTCTATCTGCTCGGGGAGGCGGACTTCGTCGTCGCCGATCCGACCGCCACCTTCTTCGACCCGCACACCACCTACGGGATGGTCAGCGCGTACGAGTCGATGCTGATGGCGCTGCGCATGCCGTACGGGGAGGCCGCGCGCATGGCGCTCATGGGGAGCGCGGAGCGGCTGTCGGCGCGGCGGGCGTACGAGATCGGGCTCGTGTCCGAAGTCACCGAGGTGGGCGGGGCGTTGGCGGCGGCGAAGGAATGCGCGGCCGTCATCGCCGGGTATCCGGCGGAGGGGGTGCAGGGGACCGTGCGGGCGCTGTGGGCGGCCAAGGAGGCCGCCCTGGACCGGGCGTTCGCGCAGGCGCCGCACCTGATCGCGCTCGGGAACCTGCCGGGTGAGCGGCAGGCGGAGCTGTTCCGGGCGCGGCGCCGCGACCACCGGGTCCGCTGAGCTACACCGCCGTACGGGTCACGTCGTCCAGTACGCAGGTCACGCCACTCGTGCTCGCGCCGGCGTCCGGGACGTACGCGGCCGCCACGTCCAGCGTCTCCGTGGTGTCGGCCGAGACGTACGGGATGCTCGACGAGCTGGTGCGCACGAGCGTGCCGCTCGGGTCCTTGAAGGTGACGCCGAACTCGTAGGTGTACGTCGTGATGCTGCTGGTGTTGGTGGCCTCGACCTGGGCGACGATGCCCCGGGTCGCGTCGTACACACAGCTGCGGATCCGCACATCCTGGGTGGCCTCGGCGGACGCGGTCGCGCTACTGCCGCCGCCCGAGACACCGCCGGACGACGAGTAGTCGTCGTCATCGTCGTCGTAGTGCGTACCGCCCGTACTGCTCGACGAGCTGCTGGAACTCGAACTGTCGTCACAGCCACCGCCGTGAGAGCGCTTGGCCCCCGTCAGCGCGACCACCACGCCGACGAGAACAGCGACAGCGCGAACATGGCGAAGCTTCATTCCGTGCGACCCCCGAATTGACGTTCATCACCGGCGACTTGACCGTGAGCACGTCACGCTAGCAGCGCCAGGTGCAGGACCCGTGAAGAGACGGGGAACGGCCCGCGAGAGGGGGGTAGCGCCCCGCAGGGGCGCACCCCTAGGGGCGCGGGGAACTGCGCGCCCAGCCACGACGGCGCCGCACTCAAACACGCACCTGACCCGGCACTACCCCCCGGAGCGAGCCGTACCCGTGCCCTTCTCCGCATCCAGCGCATACACACACCGATCCTTGCTGCACGCGTACACGACCCCGTCCCGCACCACCGGCGACCCCGTGATCTCCCCACCCGTGGCGAGCTTCCACCGCAGTCGGCCGTCGTCGGCCTTCAGCGTGTACAGCAGATGGTCGGTGGAGCCGAAGTGGATCCGCCCCTCCGCCACCGCCGGCGCACCCACGATGTCGCCGCCCGCCTGGAAACGCCACTTCGGCGTCCCGGTGACCGCGTCCAGCGTGTACAGCCCCTTGCCGCTGCCAACGTGGACATGACCGGCAGCCACCAGAACCGGCTCGATCGAGGAACGGGACTCCGTGGCGATGCGCCAGCGGTCGCGGCCGTCGGTGGCGTCCAGGGCGTAGACCGTGCCGAGGTAGTCGGCGAGGTACACACCGCCGCCGGTCACCGCCGGGCCCGGCACGAAGGTCGGCGGGCACAGGAAGACCGCAGGGGCCTCGAAGTGCCAGCGGACCAGTCCGCTCACGACGTCGAGTGCGAGCACCCGCGTCCCGGCCGAGACGTACACATAGCCGTCGTGCGCCTGCGCCACCCGCACCGGCACCCCGCCGCAGGAGGCGGCGTCGCCGATCGGGTACGACCAGCGCTCGTCGCCCGTGCGGGCGTCCAGGGCCTTCAGCCGGGCGTCCTGCCAGACGTACACCGTGCCGTCGTACAGCGCCGGGCCGGCCTCCGGGGACTCGAAGTCGGACTGCGCCCCGGTGAGCTCCCACAGCTTCTGGCCGTTCGAGGCCTCCCAGGCCTGGACACCGCCGCCGCGCGTGCCGGTGATGACCGTGCCCCGCTCGGCCTTGAGGGAGTACACCCAGGCGTCCGTCTGCAGCCGCCACAGGTCACCGCCCTCCCTGCTGTCCAGGGCGAACAGGGTCGGGCCGTCGGAGGCGTGGATACGGCCGTCGGCGACCGCCATCGACCAGGCGACGTCCCGTGTCTTGAAGCGGCGGCGGCCGGTGGCCACGTCGAGGGCGTGCACCTCGAAGGAGGTGACGTAGACGAGGTCGTCGGCGACGGAGGGGGTGCCCCAGACGTCGTTCGACATGCGGAAACGCCAGGGCCGCCAGCCGGCGGCGGGCTCCGGGGGCGTGGGCGGCAGGGCGGGTACGGCAGGGCCCACGGCGGGGTCGGTGCCGTTGACGCCGGGGCGGGGCTTGGACCTGTCTCTTATACACATCTTGACGCTGCCGACGAACAGCTAT
>NZ_JAKEIP010000494.1 GCF_021474425.1 Streptomyces muensis
TCCGGGATGGTCGCGCACTCGGGGGACGGGGGTGTGGTGCCGACCAGTTCGGTGCCGACGAGTCCCTCGACGAGGCCCGGCACCGAGAGTCCTTCCAGCACGCCGAGCACGCCCAGCACGCCGAGTGCGCCGAGCACGCCCAGCACGCCACCCGGGGTGTCCCCCTCGTCCAGCTTCTCCAGTCCCGTGCCCTCCAACTCCGAATAAACGGGAGATAAGCGGCGATCGGCGTCACGGCTCTGTGACCGGAAAGCATTCGCGCTGGATGTCGAACCGCTTGCCGCGATATGGATGGACGCATGAGCAGCAACGGGGGAGCCCCTTACCGGTCCGACGAGCCGACGAGTTTCGAACTGCAACCGCCGCAGCCGAACCTGCCCCCGGCCGTCCCCCACCCGGACAACCCTTACGCGACGCCCACCGCGCCGATCGCGCCCACTCCGTCCGCGACGCCCGCCGCGCCCACCTCGTCCGCCGCGCCCACCACGTCGGCGCCGGACCCCGGCACCGGTCGCCTGATAGCCGGCCGTTACCGGCTGCTCGGCAAGCTCGGGCACGGCGGCATGGGTACCGTCTGGCGGGCCAAGGACGAGACGGTGGACCGCGAGGTCGCCGTCAAGGAGCCCCGCGTACCGGATCACCTTCCCGAACGCGAACGCGCCAACGCCTTCGAGCGCATGCGTCGCGAGGCGCGCGCCGCGGCCCGGCTCGACCATCCCGCGGTCGTGAACGTCCATGACGTCGCTGTCGTGGACGGCCAGCCGTGGATCGTGATGGAGCTGGTGCAGGGCCGTTCGCTGGGCGACGCGCTCCAGGAGGGCACTCTCGGCGCCCGGGACGCGGCGAGAATCGGCCTCGAAGTGCTCGGCGCGCTGGAGGCCGCGCACGCGGCGGGCATCCTGCACCGCGACGTCAAGCCGGACAACGTCATGCTCGGCCGCCACGACCGCGTCGTCCTCACCGACTTCGGCATCGCTCAGATCGAGGGCGAGACCAATCTGACCGACACCGGCGGCTTCGTCGGCTCGCCCGAGTACATCGCGCCGGAGCGGGTGCTGGGCCAGCGGCCGGGGCCCGCGAGCGACCTGTGGTCCCTCGGCGTCGTCCTGTACGCGGCGACGGAGGGCGTCTCGCCGTTCCGCCGCAGCAACACCCCCGCCACCCTCCAGTCGGTCCTCAACGCCGCGCCCGCACCGCCCGCCGCGGCCCAGGGCCCGCTCGCCGAGGCCATCAACGGCCTGCTCCAGAAGGACCCGGCGCGCCGCCCCGACGCCGCGCGGACGCGTGCGCTGCTGGAACAGACAGCCAACCCGCCGGTGCAGGCCGCGACCCAGGTCGTACGGATGCCCGGGAGCATCAAGAGCGGCATCCGGCTGGGGCCCAAGGCGCTGCTGGGCATCGGTGCGGCCGTGGTCGCAGGGGCGGTGGCCGCGTATCTGGTGGTCGCCGATCCGTTCGCGGGGCCGTTGCCGGACGGCTGGAAGGTCCGTGAGGAGAAGGCCCTCGGCGCTTCCCTCGCGGTGCCCGACGGCTACAAGCGGGGCGTGCCCGAGGAGACGGACGACGGCCATTGGGTGACGTACACCGACCCGAGCGGCGTCATCTGGATGGAGCTCAGGCTCGACAAGAAGGCGGAGGACCCCAGCGGCAACATCGCCGGCTCCGCCGCGGCCGAGATGTACGACGACGACGGCGACTTCAAGGACAGCGGCGACTACGACGTCAGCATGCCCGCGAACCCGAAGACGGCGCCCAAGGAGACCACGTACCAGGGCCGTAAGTCCGCCGAGAACACCATCGTCTACGACACCACCGACACGGAGAACCCGCGCCCGAAGGAGCTGAGGATCTTCTACTACAAGACCTCCGCCGGCGACATGTACAAACTCACCGTCAGCTACCCCGGCAAGGGCGACTTCACGGAACGCGGTCGCGAGGTGGCGCGGACAACCATCGCGAACCTGGACCTCGACAAACTCTGAACTGGCCAACGGCCGGTCCCTCAAGGTAGTCATGGGACATGAGCGATGACGGTGGCCGCACCGGACCCAACGGGCGTGTGATCGGCGGGCGTTACCGTCTGATCGAGCGCATCGGCTCCGGCGGCATGGGCACCGTCTGGCGGGCGTTCGATGAACTGGTGGACCGCGAAGTCGCCGTAAAACAGCCGAGGTTGCCCGGCGACCCGGAGGACGCGGCCCGTCAGCGCGCCGCCCACCGGCTCTACCGCGAGGCCCGCGCGGCCGCCCGCGTCGAGCATCCGGCCGCCGTCGCCATCCATGACGTGGTCGTCGAGGACACGCTGCCCTGGATCGTCATGGAGCTGGTGCGCGGCGAGTCCCTGCACGAGGTCCTCCGGCGTGGGCCGGTGCGGGCGACCGAGGCCGCCCGGATCGGCCTCGCCGTCCTCGGCGCCCTGCGCGCCGCGCACGCCGTCGGCATCGTCCACCGCGACGTCAAGCCGGCCAATGTGCTGCTGGGCGCGCACGACCGCGTCGTCCTCACCGACTTCGGCATCGCCCACATCCAGGGCGAGGAGTCCCTCACCGTCAGCGGCGAGTTCGTCGGCTCCCTGGAGTTCATCGCCCCCGAACGGATGTCCGGTCGCGGTGCCGGCCCCGCCTCCGACCTGTGGTCACTGGGCGTTCTCCTGTACGCCGCCGTCGAGGGCTGGTCCCCCTTCCGCCGTACGACCCTGGAGTCCACGCTCGCCGCGATCCTCGCCGCCGACCCGCCCGAGCCGAAGCAGGCGGGACCGCTGGGGTCGCTGCTCGTGCGGCTGCTGGTGAAGGACCCCGAGCGGCGGCCCGGCGCTGACCAGGTCGCGGCGGTGCTGGAGGCGGTGGCTGAGGGGGGGCCGGTGCCGGTTCCCGCCGGGGGTTCGGCGGGAACCGGCA
>NZ_JAKEIP010000495.1 GCF_021474425.1 Streptomyces muensis
CAGGTCCAGCACGACCGTGTCCGCCTTCTCGTGCGCCGCGGCCTGGAGGGCCTGTGGCTGCCGCGTACGGCGACGGGGCTGTGGGACGTCAACAGCGTCGGGCGGGTGACGGTCGACGGCCGGGACTGTCTGGTGGCCGTGCTGTCGGACGGCAACGCGACGCAGGCTGAGGGGATCGCGCTGGTCGAGGCGGCGGCGGTGGCGGCGGTGGCGGTGTTCGCCGAGGAGGCCCCGTCCGCGACGACGTCAGCAGCCGCGCCGGTCTCCTCCGCCGAGGCGGCCACGGCGGCGTCGTAGCCGGTCAGGTCAGGTCAGGTCCCGTTCCGCCGGGCCGTGTCCGCAAGGTCCCGTCGTAGGCGCGGAGGACGGGCCACGCGGCGTGAGGCGGCGAGGGGACGTGCCCGGCGCCGCGAGGCAGGCGGGGGGCGGATACGGGCTAGAAATCGTGGCGGCCGCGGCGGCCGCGCCACAGGACGACCGCCCACACCAGCAGGAGGGCGCCGGCGCCGCCCGCGAGCGGGGCGGTCCAACTCGTGGTGTCGTCACCGGACTCGGCGGCGTCGGGGCCCGAGCCGAAGTACTCCTCGCCGTACCCGGCCGGCTCCAGGTTCTCCCGTTTGATGTGGGAGGCCTTCTCGATGGCCGCGGCCGGGTCGATGAAGCCGTAGCCGCGGGAGTCGTCGCGGCCGTCGGCCGGGGCGTTGCGGGCCGTGTCCTCCAGGAGCTTCTTGATCTGGGCCGGGGTCAGGCCGGGGTGGGCCGCCTTGATCAGGGCCACCGCTCCGGAGACGAAGGCGGCCGCGGCGCTGGTGCCCCAGCCCTTGTAGTACTTGTGGTCGGGATCGGCGATGACGACGTCGACTCCGGGGGCGCTGACCGTGGCGTACCAGCGGCGGGTGGAGAAGGAGGCGCGGGTGCCGAACTTGTCGACGGCGGTCGCGGCGATGACGCCCGGGTAGGCGGCCGGGAAGGAGATGTGGTCGCCCTTCTCGCCGCCGTTTCCGGCCGAGGCGACGACGACGGCGCCCTTCTTCAGGGCGTACTGGACGGCCTCGTCCTCGCCGGCTTCGGGGTGGGCGGACTTGGAGTCGTCGCCGAGGGAGAGGTTGATGACGTCGGCGCCGTGGTCGGCGGCCCAGCGGATGCCGTCGGCGAGGGCGTTGCCGCGGGTGCTGCGGGCCCTGGCGCGGGAGCGGTCGCCGTCTTCGAGGATGACGCGGACGGGGAGGATCTTCGCCTCGGGGGCGACGCCCATGACGCCGTCGGCGCCCCCGGCGCCGTGTCCGTGGCCGGCGATGATGCCGGCCATCGCGGTGCCGTGCCGGGCCCAGGCGCGGTCGCCGCGCTCGGCTCCGAAGCCGACCATGTCCTTGCCGTCGAGGACGTTGCCGACGAGGTCGGGGTGGTCGGCCTCGACTCCGGTGTCGAGGACGGCGACGGTGACGCCCTTGCCCTTGGTGGTCTGCCAGGCCTCCTCGGTGCGCATGGCGTCCAGGGTCCACTGCTGGGCTCGGATGGAGTCGGCGTGCGCGGCGGTGGACGGCAGGACGGCGAGGCAGGCGCCGAGGAGGACGGCGAGCGGGCCGGTCCGCCGGGTCATGGCGTTCTTCACAGCACTGGCACTGGTCACGACGACTTCTCCGTGGACGGGCCGACGTTCTTGCGCAGGGCGCGTTCGACGCGGTCGGCGAGGCCCCGCGCCTCGTGGCCGAGGCCGGCCTGGGCGACGGACGTGGTGGCGCCCGACTGCATGGCCTCCTCGGCGGGCTCGGGTTCGTCGACGGCACGGCCGTCGGCCCAGCCGGAGACGGCGTAGACGACGACGGGGGCGTCGGTGAGGACGGAGACGGTCCAGGAGGCCCGCTGTTCGTCGCCAAATCCGGCGGCGGGGGTGCCCTTCGCCGCGTAGGGGCGAGGCATCAGGTCCGTACGGCGGTCCAGGCCCTCTTTGGTGAAGCTGGTGTCGAACGAGCGCATCGCGGCGGCGTCGGCGGTGGTGAAGAGGAGGCCGACGGTGGTGACGTAGCTCCGGGTGGCGTCGATGTAGGTGGCGCGCAGGAGGCGTTCGCAGCCGACGGGGGCCAGGGCCTTGCGCAGCAGCGGGTCGAAGGCGTTCGCGCAGCCGGTGTCGGGGGCGACGGCGACCCGCGTCCAGATCCGGTCGGCGCCGCCGGGGCCGGCGCCCTGTCCGGTGACGGTGGGCGGGAACAGCCGGTCGACGGGGATGCTGTGCCACAGGCTGCCGGCCGCGGCGAAGGTGTCCTGCGCGTCGCCGTCGCCCGAGTCGCCGATCAGCCAACTCCCGGTCACTGCCCCGCCGATGAGTCCCAGCCCGAGCACGACACAGGCGGCCGCCGCGGCGAGCCGGGGCTGGATCCGCAGCCCGAGCGGGCGCGGGCGCGTCTGCTCGTCGTACCCCTCGGGCTGGCCGAACGACACGACGGGCCGCCCGGCCCCGGGAGCCCCGCCCGGCGCCATCGGAGCACTCCAGGAGAAGGACGGATCCGGGGCGAACGCGGCACCCCCATGGCCGTCGGCGGACGGCTCGGGCATGAGGCGCTGTGGAGGCAGTGGGGCGGAGGCGGGGTGGTGCGCGGGGGCGGCCCCGGGGTGGTCGGACGGCTTCGGGGGCATGCCGGCGGCACCGTGGGCGGATGCGGTGGCCGACTGCGAGGGCATGCCGGCGGAACGCCGCGCCGGCGGCGCGGAGTCCGACTGCCGGGGCAGGCCGGAGGAGCCCTGTGTCAGACCCGAGCCCGGCTGCGGCGGTGTGCTCGACGAGCCGTGGGCTGAGCCCGTGCCCGCCGGGTTTGCCGGAGGGGCGGGCGGGCGGTTGCCGGGCTCGCGCGACGGCTCCGTCCGGATGGGGCGGAGGCGGAAGGTGGTCTCCGCCGCGG
>NZ_JAKEIP010000496.1 GCF_021474425.1 Streptomyces muensis
AACGGCAGCACCCTCACCAGGGCCGTTCACCAAGTCCAGCCCCTCCTGGCCGAGCACGGCCACACCATCCCACCCTCCACCGCCAGGTTCCACACGCCCGCCGACGTCACCGCGTTCCTCGCGAACAGCAGCTCCACGCAGATCAAATCAGCATGTTGATTCTCTGCGAGCCCCTAGCTCGAAAGCGTTCGCACCTGGCCGCCGAAGAACACCAGTGGCTCCGCTTTCTCATCTCGTTCCAGTGCGAGAACCTCCAGCAGCACCAGGGTGTGATCGCCCGCTTCGACCGCATTCCAAGGTGCAGCCTCGATGGTCGCGATTGCTCCGCGTACAATGCCCGCTTGCTCGCGCACCTCCACCTCGATGCCATCGAATCTCGACGAGGCCGGCCGACGCAGATCTCTCAGAATCTGCTCCTGCCCCACTCCCAGGACGCTGATCCCCCATCGGTCGGCCCTTCGCAACTCGGGCCATGTGGTCGATGTATGTGCGAACGAGAGGGAGACGAGCGGCGGATCGAGCGAGACTGATACGAGCGAGTTGGCGGGCATGCCGACGAGCGTTCCGTGGACCTCGGCGGCGACGACAGCCAGCCCGGTCGAGAATCCTGCGAGGGTGCGACGCATCCTGTCAGGGGTGATCACTTCAGCCATCCACCGATTCCATACTGCTCGGGGATGCCAAGGTTCTCGCGCAGAGTCGAGCCAACGTAGTCATCGGGGTAGACGCCACGCTCACGCAGAAGCGGGACAACCTCGTCAACGAATGCATCGAGGCCGTCCTCCCACACATCGGGCATGATCCAGAAGCCATCCGTGGCTCCCGCCTCGAACCACTCCTGCATGTGGTCGGCGTGCACGTGACCCGGCCCGACGGTGACGGGGTGGAAGTCGATGGCGCCATGCGCGAGCATGTCGCGAGGGGACCATCCCGCCTGGGCTAGCCGCAGCGCAATGCCTGAGCGCGGGTCACCCGGCGCCGCGTGCGCGACAGACAGCTGCTCGGGGGTCAAGGGGATATCGATGTCCTGGGGTCGCAGCGGCACGCCGAGCATCGCACCGAGATGGGGAAGTCGTGCATCGAACACTCCGCCCGACAGGGCCATGCGACGATCGAGTCCTTCCCTGACGGTCGGCGCAACGGTGGTCACGAGACCAGTGAAGAACTTGATATGGTCCGGGTTCCGACCGGCGTCCTCCGCAGCCTTCCGAACAGCGTCGCGCTGCGCACGAGCCTCTTCGATTTCCCACACCTCAGCCAGGAAGCCGCTCGCGTAGCGGCCGGCGAACTCCAGGAGGTGCGGACTCGGACCACCCGCTGTGAAGACCACGGGCTGCCCTTGCTCCGACGGCGGAAGCGGCAGCGGGCCACGCGATGCGACGTGCTGGCCGCCGAGATTGATGGGCTGCAGCTTCGCCGGATCGATGAAGCGCCCGGTCGCCTGATCCTTGATCCATGCGTCCTTCTCCCAGCTCCCCCACAGCGATTGCACGATCTGTACGGACTCGTGAGCGCGCTGATAGCGCTCCCCTCGATCCGCGACGGGCTTGCCGTAGTTCGCTGCCACCATCGGGTCGCTGGTCGTCACCGCATTCCATCCCGCACGGCCGTGGCTCATGATGTCGAGGACCTTGAACTGGCGTGCGGTGTTGAACGGCTCCTGGAAGGTGGTCGACCCTGTCAGCACGAAGCCGATGTTCGTCGTGGCCTGCGAGATGGCGGCGGCCTCCATCAGCGGATCCATGATGTTGGGAATCGAGGAACGCTCGACGTCGCTGCGTACCGCGGGGACGTCGGGCGTGAAGACGAATGCGAATCCACCCCGCTCGGCGGCTTGGGCATAGCGGATGTTCGCGTCAATGTTGGCGTAGTTTCCCGGGTCGACCTGTGGCGCGCGCCACGCGAAAGGAAGTGAGCCGTAGCCGTCTCCGAGGACGGCGCTGAGGATGATCTTGCGGTCTGCCATGCACCCCATCCTCGAAGGTTGACATAATGTCAATGTCAAATCGTAGGATGAAACCCCAGGAACCGCTCAGGAGCGCCCATGCGTATCGGCCAACTCGCGACGAAGACCGGTGTGTCCGCACGAATGCTGCGGCACTACGAAAAGCTCGGCCTTATCACGCCAGAGCGCCTCGACAACGGCTACCGGGACTACGGGGCCGACCTCGTTGATCGCGTCGAGAAGATCAGCAACATGGTCGCCGCAGGCATCCCCGTGCGCATCGTCGGCGCCATCCTCCCCTGCCTCGACCAGAGACACGACATCATCGTCGACGACCCCGCCTTCCGCGCTGTACTCGTCGAGCAACTTGCACGGATGACCGAGCGGGCCGAGTCGATCGAGCGCAATCGAGCCGCTCTCGCCAGCTACATCGAGGCGATCGACCGCGCCCGCCCATCGACCTCCTGACAGCGTCGCAGTGGCGGGTGGGCTTGATCCGCTTTGACGGACATCCGAGATCAGGGGTTCAGCCCCGGGAGGATGTCCATCATGGAGAGCATGGGGAAGAAGAAGCCTCGGCCTCGCCGTTCGTTCACGCCGGAGTTCAAGGCCGAGATCGTCGAGCTGTGCCGGCGTGGTGACCGCTCGGTCGGTCAGGTCGCCGAGGACTTCGACCTGACCGAGACCGCAGTGCGGCTGTGGGTCAGCCAGGCCGAGGTCGACGCGGGCGAGCGCGACGGCCTGACCAGCAGCGAACGCGAGGAGCTGGCCGCGCTGCGGCGGGAGAACCGCCGACTGCGAGAGGACGTGGAAGTCCTCAAGCGTGCGACGGCTTTCTTCGCGAAGGAGACCCGGTGACGGTCCACCCGTTCATCGGGGCGGAGAAGCGTGCAGGTCACAGCGTGAAGCGCGTGTGTG
>NZ_JAKEIP010000497.1 GCF_021474425.1 Streptomyces muensis
CGCGACGGCCTCCCCTCGTGCCCTCGCCTTCGGCGCCTGCCCGCGGTCCGTACCGGCGCCGCCCGCTCCGGACCGCGTGGAGTGCGCGCGCCTGACCGTCCCCCTCGACTGGCGCCGTCCGTTTTCCGGCCCGCGCGTCGAGATCGCCGTCTCCCGCGTCCCCGCCTCCGGCACCCCGGCCGAGCGCCGCGGCATCCTCCTGGTCAACCCCGGCGGCCCGGGCGGCTCCGGGCTCCCCTACGCGGTGACCAAGCGCGCCAAACTCCCTCAGAGCGTGCGGCGTTCGTACGACGTCATCGGCTTCGACCCGCGCGGCGTCGGCCGCAGCACGCCGGTCGACTGCGGCGCGATGGGCGGCCTTTTCACCGCGCCGGGCACGGACCCGGTACCGGCGGACCCGCACGCCGAGCGGGCGTACCTCGCCTCACAACGCGACATGGCCGACGACTGCGCGTCGGGCGCGGGCACGGCGGTGCTGCCGCACCTGTCCACCGAGCAGACGGCGTACGACATGGACGCGATCCGCGCCGCGCTGGGCGAGCGGCGGACGAACTTCCTCGGTGTCTCGTACGGCACCTACCTGGGCGCGGCCTACGCGGCGCGCTTTCCGCACCGGGTCGGCCGCATGGTGCTGGACAGTGTGGTCGGCCCCTGGAGCTGGCACGACTTCGACGTCGTCCAGAGCCGGGCTCTGCTGCGTGCGCGAGACACGTTCTTCGCCTGGACCGCGACGCACGAGGAGCGCTTCGGGCTGGGCGGCGACGAGGACGCCGTACGGCGTGCGTATCTGAGGGTGCGCCAGGGCCTCGCCGCCCGCCCGGTGAGCGGCTTCGGCCCGGCGGAGTTCGACCGTGCCGTCTACCGCGCCCTCGGCCGCACCGAACGCTGGACGGGCCTGGCCGACGGCCTGCGCGCCTATCTGACGGACGGCGGCGTGGCAGGCCTTCGCCCCGCCTCCGCCTTCGACAGCCACGAGTCCCGCAACTACGAGGCGGCCAACCGGATCGTGAAGTGCGCCGACGGTCCGGGTCCGACGCCGCGCCAGGTCGTGGCGGACATCCGCCGCATACGGCGGCTGGCCCCGCAGCCCGTCCTGACCGGCCTGGAGGCCACGGCCTGCGCGTACTGGCACCACCGCCCCGCCCACCGCACCCCGCTCGGCAGCCCGGCCGCCCCGCCGGTCCTGCTGGTCGCCTCCGCGCACGACCCGGTGACGCCCGTCGAGGGCGCCCGGCGACTGCGGGAGGTGCTGCCCGGTTCCCGGATGGTGGTCCTCGACGACGACTACTCCCACGGCGTGTTCGCCAGCCGGGGGAACGGGTGCGTGGACGGCACGGTGGCCGCGTATCTCGTCGACGGGGCGGTGCCGGAGGCGGATACACGGTGTGCCGGACCGGGGTTGCCGACACCGGCGTCATCCTGAGGGCGGCAGCGTCACGGCAACGGCTGTTCCGTCCAGATGATCTTGCCGTTGGGGGTGTACCGCGTCCCCCAGCGCTCGGTGAGCTGGGCGACGAGGAACAGGCCCCGGCCGCCCTCGTCGGTGCTCCGCGCGCGGCGCAGCCGGGGTGAGGTGCCGCTGCCGTCGGAGACCTCGCAGATCAGGGCGCGGTCGCGGAGCAGTCGCAGCTGGACGGGGCCGGTGGCGTGGCGGATGGCGTTGGTGACCAGTTCGCTGGCGATGAGTTCGGTGGTGAAGGCCAGTTCGTCCAGGCCCCAGGCGGCGAGTCGTTCGGTGACCGCGGCGCGGGAGCGGGAGACGACCGCCGGGTCGCTGGGCAGGTCCCACTGGGCGACGTGGTCGGCGCCCAGGGTGTGGGTGCGGGCGACGAGCAGGGCGACGTCGTCGCCGGGGCGGGCCGGGAGCAGGGCGTCCAGGACGGCCTCGCAGGTCTCCTCGGGAGGGCGGTCGGCGTGCGCCAGGACCGTCCGCAGCCGGTCGAGGCCGGCGTCGATGTCCCGGTGGCGGTCCTCGACCAGACCGTCGGTGTACAGCACGAGCTGGCTGCCCTCGGCCAGTTCGCGTTCGACCGTCTCGAAGGGCAGGCCTCCCAGGCCGAGGGGCGGGCAGGACGGCAGGTCGAGGAACTCGACGGTGCCGTCGGGCGTGACGAGCGCGGGCAGGGGGTGCCCGGCGCGGGTGAGGGTGCAGCGCCGGGACACCGGATCGTAGACGGCGAAGAGACAGGTGGCTCCGACGATGCCGGAGTCGGGCGTGCCCTCCGCCGCCCAGCCCTCGCCCCGGTCGAGCCGGCCGACCAGGTCGTCGAGGTGGGTGAGGAGGTCGTCGGGCGACAGGTCGAGGGAGCAGAAGTTGTGCACGGCGGTGCGCAGCCGGCCCATCGTGGCGGCGGCGTGCAGGCCGTGCCCGACGACGTCGCCGACGACCAGCGCGACGCGGGCGCCGGACAGCGGGATGACGTCGAACCAGTCGCCGCCGACGCCGGCCTGTGCGGGCAGATAGCGGTAGGCGACCTCCACGGCGCTCTGTTCGGGGCGGCCCCGCGGCAGCAGGCTGCGCTGGAGGGCGAGTGCCGTGTTGTGCTCGCGGGTGTAGCGGCGGGCGTTGTCGATGCAGATCGCCGCGCGTCCGGCCAGCTCCTGGGCGAGGGAGAGGTCGTCGTCCTCGAAGGAGGCGGGCTGCAGGGAGCGGTAGAAGCTGACCACGCCGAGGGTCGTGCCGCGGGCCCGCAGCGGCACGGTGATCAGGGAGTGGATGCCGGCCGCGAGCACTCGCTCCAGCCGCTCCGGGTCCTGCGCGATCCAGCCGCCCGCCTCGGACAGGACGGGTTCCAGCACGGACTGCCTGGTCTCCAGGGAGCGGGCCTGCGGCGTGGACGGCACGTATCCTTGCGTACGGCGCGGATGGCGACCCGGCGCAGCGCGGTCCGGCCGTCGAGCGCCTCCGGTTCCTCGCCGCGCAGTACCGGGTCGGGCAGGTCGACGGCGACGAAGTCGGCGAACCGGGGGACGGCCACCTCGGCGAGTTCCTCGGCGGTGCGGGTGACGTCCAGGGTGGTGCCGATCCGCACGCTCGCGTCGTGCAGCAGTTCCAGGCGCCGCCGCGCCAGCACGGCCAGCCGGCCGACCCCGGGCTCGCCGACGAGCAGCAGCCGGCCGGGGACCTGCGGCTCGGAGACGACGGTGCGCGTGGCGTCCCCGTCCCCGT
>NZ_JAKEIP010000498.1 GCF_021474425.1 Streptomyces muensis
GGGGTGGTGGGTGTGTCGCTCGTGGGTGTCGTACTGGTGGAGTTGTTGCTGGAGGTGGGCTGGTCTGTCACTCCTTGACGGTATCCGGCGGGGTCAGGCCCTCGGCGGTCCGGATGGCGTCGCGGTACGTGCGGGCCGCGACCCGGAGGGCCGCCTCGGGGTCCACGCCGGAGGCCTCCGCGCGGACCGCCAGCGCGAGCAGCTCGTAGCCGAGGCCCTCGCCGGTCGGGAGGGGGACTTCCAGGCCCGCCGTTCTGACCCGGGACGCCAGCTTCGCCGCGAGGGCGAGGCCGGGCTGGCCGAGGGGGATGCCCTCCGTCACCGACTCGCGCCGCTTCTCCGCAGCCTTGGTGCGCAGCCAGTGCTCCTTGACCTCCTCGGGGGTGGTCGCCGTCTCGTCGCCGAAGACATGCGGGTGGCGGTGGATGAGCTTGCCGACGATGCCGCCGGCCACGTCGTCGATGGAGAAGGGGGACTCCGGATCCTCCTCGGCGATGCGGGCGTGGAAGACGACCTGCAACAGAACGTCGCCCAGTTCCTCGCGGAGCTCCTCGCGGTCGCCGTCCTCGATCGCCTCGACGAGTTCGTAGGCCTCCTCGATGCCGTACTTCGCCAGGCCCTTGTGGGTCTGCTGGGAGGACCACGGGCACTCGACGCGGATCCGGTCCATGACCTGCACGAGGTCGAGGAGGCGGGCGCCGGGCAGGTCGTAGGAGGCGGGGAGCAGCTCCAGCTCGGGCATGCGCACACGGCCGGAGCCGGCGAGACGGGCGAGGCCGTCGGTGAGGGCCGGCTCGCCCTCGCCGGTGGCCACGACCACGGCCGTGCGGCCGCCGGCGCACCCGTCGATCAGCTGCTCGGCGGTCGGCGCGGCCTCGTCGACCGCTATCCCGGCCTCACGCAGATACGGCAGCTGCGGATGCGCGCCGTCCGCGCACAGCACACGGTCGGCCGCGTGCAGCGCCTGCCAGGCCGGCCAGGACAGCAGGCCGGGCGCGACGCGGTGGCTGGTGGTGAGCAGGACGATGCGGCCGGGGGCGGCTTCGGGACTGGTTGCGTTCACGATCCGAACGTAACCCACCTCGCCGACGGCCCCCCGAGTTATCCACAGGCAGGACGGCTACGCCACACAGCTACTACGCACACGGCTACTACGCACACAGCTACCACGCATACGGCTACGCCGACTGCCGCGCCGCCGTCACCTCGCGCACCCACGGCGTCTTCGCGTCGGCCCGGCCGCTCTTCTGAACGTCCCAGGTGCCGTAGCGGGGGTTGAGGTCGATGTCGAGCTTCTTGGACGCCTCGCTCAGGGCGTTCCAGAAGGCGGGCTTGCCGGTGTCGGTGCCCAGCGAGGTGGCGAGCTTCTGGGCCTCCAGCTGGAGGCGGAGGTTCTCGTCGAGGCGCTGCGGCGGGATGCCGTACTGCTGGAGCCAGGCCGTCTCCAGCGCCTTGGCGCCGCCGACCTGCCCCTCCAGGTCGCCGCGCATCTTCTGGAGCTCCTTGCGGGTGACGGTCACGCCCGCGTCCTGGGCGGCGCGGTGCAGCACCTGGTCGAGGACCATGGTGTGCAGGACGTCGCGCGGGAGGGTGCCGGACTTGGCGATGACCTGCTCGTACTGGGCGTCGTCCGGTACGGCGGCGCGCTGTGCCTCGCGCACCTCGCCCACCCGGTTCTCCAGCTGTGCGACGGTGATCCGCTGGCCGCCGACGACGGCCGCCGCGCCGGGATGCGCATCGTTTCCGCAGGCGGTGAGCAGAGGCGCCGCGACGATCGCGGCGGAGAGGAGGAGCGCGGTACGACGGCGGCGGTGCAAGGAGACCTCCCGAGGAAGCTTGTGCGGCGGTGCACAAAGTCTTGCGGTGATCGATGGTAGGCAGTGGGCAAGCTCTGGCCAACCCATTCGACCAACGATTCGCCAGGAGTTCGGGCACCGAGCGCTGCGCTGTGCTTGAGCCGACAGGGTGGTGCGCTTCCCGGCACGAGGGCCGTAACCAGGTTGGCGCGTGCCCTGCCTCGCAGGGGAGCTCGGGGCTACGGGTAGGTCGGCGAGTGCGGGTCGCGTGTGGCTCGCCGCGCCCACGCGGCGGAGCCGCACATCGATACAGCCCCGCGCCCCTTGGGTCGGCTGGGGCACCGCGGCTGTCGGTTGCGGTCGGCGGGGACGGCGGGCTGCGACTGACGACAGGGCCTAGCCGCGTACCTGCCCCAGCCACTGCAGTGTCCGGCGCACCTCCGCCGCGAGCGGGTGGCCCGGGCCGTGCAGGCGCTCCACGTCGAGCAGCAGCCGGGCCAGGGTGTCGTGAGCGGCGGGGCGGTCGCCGAGGGCGAGCAGGAGGTGGCCGATACGGCGGCGGACGTCGTGGGCGAGCTGGGGGTCGCCGGAGACGTACTGGTTCTCGTAGTACGGCAGCAGCGCACGGTACTCGGCGAGCGCGGCCGCCGGTTCGCCGAGCTGTTCCAGGCACTGGGCGGCGTCGAAGCGGAAGCGCAGGGACTGCGGGTCGGCCTGGCCGGCCTCGGCGGCGCGTTCGTCGGCGAGGCGGCGCAGCTCGGGCAGCGCGCGCCGGTACTGGCCGTCGTCCATGAGGGTGGCCGCGTACTGCTTGCGCAGGGTGCGCACCACCGGGGAGTGCTCGCCGTGCTGTTCGGCGGCGGCCGGCAGGATCGCGCCGAGGATGTCGACGGCCTGGGTGATACGGCCCTCGCCGAGCAGGCGCTTGACCTCGTCGACCGCGCGCGCGACGTCCGGTTTCTCCGCCTTCTCGACCGGCGGGGTGACGGGTGCGGGCTGGGGCGCGGGGGTGCGGGCGCGGTCCGGCCAGGGGGCGTGCGGGCGCAGGAAGGGGCG
>NZ_JAKEIP010000499.1 GCF_021474425.1 Streptomyces muensis
CCGGCCGCGGAGGCCGCCGCCCGCCGGCTCCGCTCCCGGCCGCGGACCACCGGCGAGACCGCCGCTGCGGACCAGCCCGTGCAGACGCCGCTGCCGGCCGCGCCCCTCGACCACCGCGACCACCCCCTCCGCAGGCAGCCGGGCTCCGCCCCCCCCCGCCACGCCCGGGACGGCACCGCCACCCCCCACCGCGCGCACCGCCGGCTCCACCCACCCGTACTTCTTCATCCGCAGCAACAGCCAACTGGCCGCGGGCAGCAGGTCGTACCCGGCCCGCTCGGTGATCTCCCGGTACACCTCCCGCCGCCCCTCCCGCGTCCCGAGCACCGACAACGCCCGGCACACCTCGTCGTACGACGACCGCTCCACCGGATTGCTGGCCAGCGTCTCGGTGACATCAGGCGCGGTCACCGACCCCCGCAACCGGTCCTCCCGCAGGAACCACGCCAGCACGAACCCGACCAACGCCACAGGCGCGGCGTACAGGAACACATCGGTGATCGCGGAGGCGTAAGCCTCCAGCGCGGCCGGCCGCAACGCCCCCGGCAGCAGAGCGATGTCGCGCGGATCGGCCTCCAGCCCCTCCAACGAGACCCCGCTCGGCAGCCGCACCCCCCGAAACGCCTCCACCAGCTTGTCGTCGAGCCGCCCGGCGAAGACCGTGCCGAAGATGGCGACGCCGAACGACGCCCCGATGGACCGGAAGAAGGTCGCCCCGGAGGTGGCGACGCCGAGATCCTCGTAGGAGACGGCGTTCTGCACGATCAGCACGAGCACCTGCATGACCAGCCCGAGCCCCAGCCCGAACACGAAGAAGTACAGGCTCATCTCCCAGGTGGAGCTGTCCACGTCGAGCTGATGCAGCAGCAACAGCCCCAGCGTGGTGACCCCGGTCCCGGCGACCGGGAACACCTTCCACCGCCCGGTACGGCTGACGATCTGCCCGGACGCGGTGGACGCCAGCAGCATGCCGGCGACCATCGGCAGCATGTGCACCCCGGACATGGTCGGACTGACACCCTGTACGACCTGGAGAAACGTCGGCAGATAGGTCATCGCGCCGAACATGGCGAACCCGACGATGAAGCTGATGACGGCCGACAGCGCGAAGGTCCGTACCCGGAACAGTTTCAACGGAAGCACAGGTTCGGCGGCCCGCCGCTCCACCGCGACGAACGCACAGGTGAGCACCACTCCCAGCACCGCGAGCCCGACGATCTGCGCCGACCCCCACGCCCAGGTGGTCCCCCCGAGAGAAGCGACCAGCACCAGACAGGTGGCCACGGACGCGATGAGAAACGTCCCCAGGTAGTCGATGACATGCCGCGTCGACTTCCGCGGAATCCGCAGCGCCCCCGCGATCACCACCAGCGCGACCACGCCGACGGGCAGATTGACGTAGAACACCCACCGCCAGCTCAGATGCTCCGTGAACACCCCGCCGAGCAACGGCCCGAGCACACTGGTCGCCCCGAACACACCCCCGAACAGCCCCTGGTACCGCCCCCGCTCCCGCGGCGAGACGATGTCCCCCACGATCGCCATGGACAGCACCATGAGCCCGCCACCGCCCAGCCCCTGAACGGCCCGGAAGGCGATGAGCTGGACCATGTCCTGCGACATGCCGCACAAGGCAGACCCGACGAGAAAGATCACGATCGCGATCTGAAAGAGCCGCTTGCGTCCGTACTGGTCACCGAGTTTGCCCCACAGCGGGGTCGCGGCCGTGGACGCCAGCAGATACGCGGTCACGACCCAGGACAGATGCTCCAGGCCGCCGAGGTCGCTGACGATGGTGGGCAGGGCGGTCGACACGATGGTCTGGTCGAGCGCGGCGAGCAGCATGCCGAGCAGCAGCGCGCCGATGGAGACGAGGACGTTGCCGGGCACGTTCTCGTGCGCGTCGGCTCCCCGTCCCGGGGGCTGCGCGTCACGCACATTTCCGGACGTACCGTGCGCGTCCCCGGCCATGCAGACCTCCCGAGGGTCTCGTTACACCCCCCATCGTGATCGCTATGCCCGGTTATGGCCTGTCGAGTCCCTTTGGAATCGTTCCTTCCGGGGGCTTCCGGAGACCACGTGAGGAACGTCTGCATAGTGTGGGGAGTTCGCGACGGGGAGGGACGAACGCGTGACAGAGCGGACGGACACGAAGGGTCCGGAAGACCAGCAGGGCCCGATAGGCCAGAACGGTCACCCCTGCCCGGAGTGCGGTACGCCGAGAGCCCCGGACAACACCCCGTCCTGCGGCTGCGGCCCACGCGTGTCCGAGGCCCTGCGCGACGCCCGCACCGCGGAGGCGGCAGCGGCGGAGGACTTCGATCCGCTGCGGATACGGCCGTACGTGGAGCTGGAGCCCGACGGCGACGGGGCCGCCGCCGCGTCCCTCGCCGAGGAGACGATGCGGTTACGGGCGATCCCTCCGGCACCCCCCTCCCCTCCCGCCGTGGACCTCGGCGCGTTCGAGCCGGACGCGACGACGGACGTCCCCGACACCGGAGCCGACTCTCCGTACACGGCGGCACGCCGTCATCCTCACCGCCGTACCCGCACCGTCCTCCTCGGCGCGGGCGGCGCGATCGTGGCGGTGGTCGCGGCGGCGGGCCTGGCGAGCGGGCTGTTCACGTACGAGACCCCGTCCCGGGACACGGCACTGCCGGACGACGTACGGGCGAGCGTCCCGGTGCCGTCCACGAGCGAGGCATCACAGCGGCCGGCTCCGCCGCGTACGCAGCCACCGCCTTCGCCTTCGCCGACCCCGACCGTGAGCGCGTCTCCCTCACCCTCCCCGTCTC
>NZ_JAKEIP010000500.1 GCF_021474425.1 Streptomyces muensis
GGCTCAAGGAGCGCGGGGGTGGCGGTCGTGGTGGAGGGCTTGCGGGACATTCTGGACGGGGTGGCGCGGGGGGACTTCCCGCCCGCGGACGGCCGTACGACCGTCGTCGCCCCGCAGCCCGCCGACCGGACCGCGGGTGTCCTGTCCTTCACCGCGCACTCCGTCGTCGTCACCGACGAGGATCCGGCGTGGGTGTACGACACGCTGCGCGGCCTCGACTGCGACGCCCTGTCCGCGCCGATGAACCCGCGCTTCCTGGCGGCCTTGATGGAGCGGACGGGCCGTACGGCGGAGACCGTCGACGCGGTCCTGGTCGGCACCCCGCTGCCGGGTGAGCCGCCGCTCGCGTCGCGGTTGAGGGAGATCGAGGACGCCGGCCATCCCCGGATCGGCTACGCCCGGCGGCGCCGGGACGACGTGCGCGCGTGGGCGGCCGAGGGCGGCGTGCTGGTGGTGGGGCGCGGGGTCGCCGGGCGGCTGGAGGTCTCGGTCGAGGTGGACGAGGACGTACGGCACCGGGGGCTGGGGCGGCTGCTGGTGAGCGCGGCCCGGCATCTCGTCACGGAGCCGCTGTGGGCGCAGGTCGCGCCGGGGAACGCCCGCAGTGTGCGGGCGTTCCAGGCGGCCGGCTACCGTCCGGTCGGCGCGGAGCTGCTGCTCAGTGCCAGGCCTCGAAGTGCGGGTTGCTCTGACAGCCGCTCATGATCTCGACCTTGGTCGTCTTGTTCACCGGGCAGACGCCGATGATGTACTTCCGGGCGATACCGCCGGGGAAGGCGACCTCGACCTGGTCGGCCCACTTGTGGGTGTCGCCGATGGTCTTGTTGACGTCGATGCCGCCGGGGGCGTCGATGTAGTAGTTCCAGCCCGATTTCCACCAGTTCTTGTACAGGTCGTGGTCGTACGTCGTGGACACGTACGGGGAGGGCTGGTTGACCAGGACGTACTGCTCCAGGTCGTACTGGCCGTTCACGACGTCCTTGGGCTTGAAGCCCTCCTCGAAGACGATGTCCGGACCGCGGCCGTCGGCCCGGTAGAGCGTGCCGCAGCTGGTGCGCCACGCCGGTTCGGGGGTGATGCGGTCGACCTCGACGCGGCGGTCGACGGCCGCCTTGATCCTGTCGTCGAACTGGACGGGACAGGCCGCCGGGGCGGGGGCGGCGGCCGGTGCGGCGGCCTTGACGGCGGCTGCGGGAGCCGAGGCGGGGGACGCGGGAGCCGTGGCGGCCGTCGTGGCGAAGACGGCCGAGAGGGACAGGACGGCGGCAGCGGCACGCCGCCGCAGGCGAGTTGTGATCATGGGGAGCACGATCCCGGGCCTGCGGCGGCGTGGCCTGGATATTCACCCGTACGGCGGCGTGTCCACTGACCGCGGGTCAACGGGAGCAGTGGGCTCAACCGGCCCTTCTCTAACGGAAGATGCCCGTGTGGCCCAGGGAGTAGCGGCCCGGCTGCGGGTAGACGGCGAGGCCGTGCGGGCCGCTGCCGACGGGGATGCGGGCGAGTTGCTCGCCGTTGCGGGTGTCGATGGCGTACACCTCGGAGTCGTACCGTCCGGACAGCCACAGCACCTTGCCGTCGGCGGAGACGCCGCCCATGTCGGGGCTGCCGCCGTCGGGGAGGTGCCATTTCTTGGTGAGCTTGTTCTTGGTGAAGTCGAAGACGGAGACGGTGCCTTCGCCGCGGTTGGAGACGTACATCTCGCGGGAGTCGCGGCTGACGTAGAGGCCGTGGCAGCCCTTGCCGGTGGGCAGGAGGGTGGGCTCGTCGAACTTGTCGCCGTCCAGGACCCACATGCCGTGGGCCATCATGTCGGCGATGTAGAACCGTTTGCCGTCGGGCGAGACCTTGACGTCCTGGGGCATGGCGCCGTCGAACGGGAGCCTCTGCTGGCCGACGACCTTCATCTTCTGGGTGTCGACCTTCAGCAGTTCACCGCTGAACTCGCAGGAGACGATGAAGTAGCGGCCGTCGAGGGAGAAGTCGGCGTGGTTGACGCCGTAGCAGGTGACGGGTTCGGTCTTGATCCGCTTCATGGTGTGGGGGTCGCGGAAGACGAGTTCGCGGTCGAGGGAGGCCATGACGATGGCGTACTTGCCGTGGGGCGTGAAGTAGAGGTTGTACGGGTCGTGGACCTCGACCTCCTTGCCCGCCTTGCCGGTCTTGGGGTCGATGGGGGTGAGGGTGTGGCCGCGGTTGTTGTTGACCCAGAGGGTCTTCAGGTCCCAGGACGGGACGACGTGCTGGGGCTGGCGGCCGACGGGGATGGTCTCGACGATCTCGTACGTCTTCGGGTCGATGACGGAGACGGTGTCCGACTCGGTGTTGGGGACGTAGACGCGGGAGGGGAAGTCCTTGACGACCGGGGAGAGCTTGTTCGGGCGGTCGGCGGCGTAGACGTCCTTCGGGTCGAGTACGGGGGGCATGCCGGGGAGGCCCTTGACGGTGTCCTTCTTCGCCGGGGCGGGGATGGCGGCGGCCTGGGTGCCGCGGGGGTCGGTGGAGCGGGTCCGTTCCCTCGCGGGCTCGGTGCCGCAGGCGGCGAGTGCGACGAGGCCGACGCCGGCGAGGAGGGTGCGGTGCATGAGGTTCATCGGCAGGTCTTCCGGGGTGGGTGGGGCGGCGACTGCGACCATTTAATGAGCTTTGCACCGGAAAATGTGCGATTTACCCGATAAGCGGTTCACGCGGGTCGCCACAACCAGCCCCATTCGCCCCCGCCGCCCCTACCCGTCCCATCCCTTGAAGGGGCGGAGCCCCTTCAAGGGATGGGACGGGTAGGGGCGGC
>NZ_JAKEIP010000501.1 GCF_021474425.1 Streptomyces muensis
CGCCCGCAACAACTCCGCCCGCGGCACCACCCACCCCGGCCGCCGCGAAAGCGCCCGCAGCAACGACATCCCCGCCGGCGGCACCGGCCGCAACACCCCGTCGACCAGCACGGCATGCCCCCGGATCTCCACCCGATGCCCGGCGATCGGCAGCGACCGCGCCCGCCCGGGCAACTCCTGACACAGCAACTGCACGAGCGGCCCGAGCCGAAAACGCTCGGGCTGGACGGTGTCCACCCCGAGGGCCTGCAGCGGCAACGCGGTGACCGGCCCGACGCAGGCAGGCACAACATCGTGGTTGAGAGCGGCGAGCAGTTCGGGAAGCAGCCCACGCTCCTCCGCCCGCGACAACAGGGACGCGGCGGCCGGGGCACTGGTGAAGGTGACCGCGTCCAGACCGCGCGAGACCGTGGCGTCCAGCAGCCGGTCGACCGGCCCGATGTCCTCCGGCGGCAGCCACCGGTACACCGGCACCCCGAGCACCTCGGCTCCCCCGGCCTTCAACGACTCCACGAACCCGGGCAGCGGCTCCCCGTGCAGCTGGATGGCGACCCGGCGCCCTTCGACGCCCTCCTCCAGCAGCCGGTCCAGCACCTCGGCCATGGACTCGCTGGACGGCGACCAGTCCTCGGTCAGCCCGGCGGCCCGTACCGCGCCCTTGACCTTGGGTCCGCGCGCGAGCAGCTCGACGCCGCGCAGCCGGGCCAGCAGGTCCTCGCCCAGCCCCCATCCGTCGGCGGCCTCGATCCAGCCCCGGAAGCCGATCGCGGTCGTGGCGACCACGACGTCCGGCGTCCGCTGGATGATCTCCTTGGTGGCGGCGAGCAGTTCGCTGTCGTCGGCGAGCGGCACGATGCGCAGGGCAGGGGCGTGCAGCACGGCGGCGCCACGCCGCTGGAGCAGCGCCCCGAGCTCGTCGGCCCGGCGCGCGGCTGTGACGCCCACGGTGAACCCCTCCAGGGGCCCGTGTTCGGGTTGCTGCTGTTCGTCGTACATAACTCTCGTCCCGCACTCGAGTCGTGGTGCTTGCGGCAGATGCCCACACCAAGGGTGGCCGTTGGTGCGTCCTGATCGCACTCTTGGTGGTTACACCTGCATGCCGAGCGAGCCTGTCAACGGTGCGTGACAGGCTCGGTTCGGCTGGATGTCAGCGGTGTTACGTCACACCTCTGCGTAGCTGAGCTGCGGTTTTGCCTCCGTCGCCGTTGTGGCGTTGGTCTCGGCGGCCGCCGGGCGGCGAAGGTATACGGCCCAGGTGACCGCGAAGCAGACGCCGTAGAAGGCGAGGAAGGCGACGAAGGCGCCGGTGCCGGAGCCCACGCTGAGGAAGGACTGGCGGAAGGCGAGGTTGATGCCGAGTCCGCCGAGCGCGCCCACCGCGCCGATCAGGCCCATGGAGGCACCGGAGAGCCGGCGGCCGTAGGCGGCGGCCTCCTCACCTTCCAGCCCCTTGGCGACGGCCTTGGCGTGGAAGATGCCGGGGATCATCTTGAACGTCGAGCCGTTGCCGAGGCCGGTCAGTACGAACAGGGCGATGAAGGCGACGGTGAACAGCGGCAGCGACTCCTGCATGGAGGCCACGATGATGACGCCGGTCGCGGCGGCCATGGCGACGTAGTTCCACAGCGTGATCTTCGCGCCGCCGAACTTGTCGGCGAGCGAGCCGCCGACGGGGCGGATCAGGGAGCCGAGCAGCGGGCCGATGAAGGTGACGTAGGCGGCCTGGAGCGGCGTACGGCCGAACTGCGTCTGCAGGACCAGCCCGAAGGCGAAGCTGTAGCCGATGAACGAGCCGAACGTCCCGATGTAGAGGAAGGACATGATCCAGGTGTGGGCGTCCTTCGCGGCGTCCTTGGCGGCGCCGGTGTCGTTCTTGACGGACGCGATGCTGTCCATCTTCAGCCAGGCGAGGACGGCGGCGATCACGATGAACGGGATGTAGATCCCGAGCAGCAGGCGCGGGCCGCCGCTCGCGCCGATGACCGCGAGACCGATGAGCTGTACGACGGGGACGCCGATGTTGCCGCCGCCGGCGTTGAGTCCGAGGGCCCATCCCTTCTTCCTGAGCGGGAAGAAGGCGTTGATGTTGGTCATGCTGGAGGCGAAGTTCCCGCCGCCGACACCGGCCAGCATCGCGCACACCAGGAACGTGCCGAACGACGTCCCCGGCTCCATCACCACGTACGCGGCGACCGTCGGCACGAGCAGCAGACTGGCCGAGACGACGGTCCACATCCGGCCACCGAAGACGGCCACGGCGAAGGTGTACGGCACGCGGACGACGGCGCCGACCAGGGTGGCCATGGAGACGATGGTGAACTTGTCGGCGGGGGTGAGCCCGTACTCCGGGCCCATGAACAGCACCATCACCGACCACAGGGTCCAGATCGAGAACCCGATGTGCTCGGAGAGGACGGAGAAGAACAGGTTGCGCTTGGCGACCTTCTCTCCGGTCTCGTTCCAGAAGGTCTCGTCCTCGGGATCCCAGTGCTCGATCCAGCGACCTCCCCTGCTCGCAGCGGGGGCTGTGCTACTGGCTGTCATGACGCCTCCACGGTCTTCGGGGCTCGGTCGCTGTACGGGTGACTGATCCGAAGGTAGGGAGGGCTCGTTTCCGCGCTGTGGCACCGAGTGACCGGAAAGGAACTTTGCTCTCACCCGGCGAGATGGGTGGATGAGAGGTTTGTTGGCCGTGCCCTGGATACGTCCCCTATATAGGGGACGTCCGCATGGGGCGCCTCAGCGCTGCGGAGGCTGCCAGTGGGGGTTCTGCTGGGGGTAGGGC
>NZ_JAKEIP010000502.1 GCF_021474425.1 Streptomyces muensis
CCCGAACGCCGAGCCCGCCGCCCTGCCCCGCCGCCCCGAGTCCGGCATCACCAGCACCGGCGGCCGCCACGCCGTGATGAACCACCGCGGCGACAGCGTCACGCTCACCGGGCAGGGCTATGTCCTCGTCCGCTGGCAGATCTCGCCGCAGTACCGGGCGGGCAGCCTCGTCATGCCGGCCTGGACCGGCCTGAAGGGCGAGCTGTTCCATGTGGCCTCCGGCGGCGGCCGCCGTATGGACGACCGGGTCAGCGAGACCGACCCCTCCGCCACCGGCATGGGCAACGAGACCACCGGCTACGCCGTCCCGCCGCCCGGCACCCAGCAGATGTGGCAGAACGAGTACTTCTACCTCGACGGGAGCGTCACCCTCACCCAGAACGAACGCGGTGCCGACTACGGCCTCAGCGTCTTCCCGTCGGACTGGGCCGAGGTCGACGAGGACATCAACCAGGGGCCGCCCGACGGCGCAATCCGCTACGGCCTCGTCCGCGACACCGGCAAGGACGACACCCCGGTCCCGCAGTACCTCACGCGCGCGACGCCCGCGGACGCGGCGACCGTGCCTCAGAAGTCCCGCGTGTAGCGAGCAGGACGTCGACGCGGTTCGTCGTGATCGAGTCGACGCCGAGGTCCAGCAGACGGCGCATCGAGCGCCGGGTGTCCGGGGTCCACACGGACAGGAGATAGCCGGCGCGGTGGACGCGTTCGGCGACGGCGTGGTCGACCAGGCCGAAGCGGTAGTTGAGCCAGCGCGGCCGGACCGCTTCGAGCAGACCGGCGCGCGGCGGGGCCGCCGTCGTCCAGGTCAGGGCGATCTCAGCGGCCGGGTCGGCGGCCCGCACGGCGAGCATGGCGGCGGCGCCCGCGCAGTAGTAGACGCGGTCCTGCGCCCCGCACGCGCGCACGACGTCCACGACCCGGCGCGCCGCCCGGACGTTCGGCGTGCCCGGCAGATCGACCATCACCCGGCTGTCGCCGCACGCCGCCAGCGCCTCCTCCAGCGTCGGCACCCCGCCCGCCGTCAGCCCCCGCACCTCCGCCGACGACAGC
This sequence comes from Streptomyces muensis, assembly GCF_021474425.1. GTDB lineage: Bacteria > Actinomycetota > Actinomycetes > Streptomycetales > Streptomycetaceae > Streptomyces > Streptomyces muensis. Next base: position 1,054 of record NZ_JAKEIP010000502.1, read on the forward strand.
GCGAGCAGCGGCCGGTCCTGCTCCCACAGCCGCTTCAGGGTGTCGTCGTGCAGGAGCACCGGCACGCCGTCCTTGGTGAGGCGTACGTCGATCTCCACCGCGTCCGCGCCCCGTTCAAGCGCGGAGCGCAGGGAGTCGAGGGTGTTCTCGCGGACGCGGTAGGGGTCGCCGCGGTGGGCGACGGCGGTCACGTTCTGCATGAGGCCATTGTGGTGGGGACGGAGGGGCGGGCGCGGGACGGTGGGCTCAGGGGGCGAGCCAGTCCGCGGTGTACGTGTCGATCTCTGCGGCGATCCTGGCCTTGCCGGGCTCGTCGAGGAAGGACGCGTCGACGGCGTTCTTGGCGAGGTCGGCCAGGCCCCGCTCGTCGAGGTCGAGGAGGCGGGCGGCGACGGCGTACTCGTTGTTGAGGTCGGTGCCGAACATCGGCGGGTCGTCGGAGTTGATAGTGACGACGACCCCCGCCTTCGCGAACTCCTTGATCGGGTGCTCGTCGATCGTGCGGACCGCGCGCGTGGCGATGTTGGAGGTCGGGCACACCTCCAGCGGGATGCGGTGCTCGGCGAGGTGCGCGAGCAGCTTCGGGTCCCGGGCGGAACTGGTGCCGTGTCCGATGCGCTCGGCGCGCAGATGGGTCAGGGCGTCCCAGACGGTCTCGGGGCCGGTGGTCTCACCGGCGTGCGGCACGGAGTGCAGTCCGGCGGCGATGGCCCGGTCGAAGTACGGCTTGAACTGGGGCCGCGGTACGCCGATCTCGGGCCCGCCGAGCCCGAAGGAGACCAGCCCCTCCGGCCGTACCCGGTCGTCGGTGGCGAGCAGCGCCGTCTCCTCGGCGGCCTCGAGACCGGCCTCGCCCGGGATGTCGAAGCACCAGCGCAGCACGGTCCCGAACTCCGCCTCGGCCGCCTTGCGGGCGTCCTCGATCGCCGCCATGAACGCGCCGGCCTCGATACCGCGGCGGGTCGAGGAGAACGGGGTGATGGTCAGCTCGGCGTAGCGCACCTGCTGCCGGGCCAGGTCGCGGGCCACCTCGTAGGTGAGCAGCCGTACGTCCTCCGGCGTGCGGATCAGGTCCACGACGGACAGGTACACGTCGATGAAGTGGGCGAAGTCCGTGAACGTGAAGTAGTCGACCAGGGCCTCGGGGTCGGTGGGGACCTTGGAGTCGGGGTGGCGGGCCGCCAGGGCCGAGACGATACGGGGGGAGGCGGAGCCGACGTGGTGCACGTGCAGTTCGGCCTTGGGCAGTCCGGCGATGAAGGCGTGCAGATCGCGCGGGACGCGGGCGTCGACGAGACGGTCGGTCAAGGTTCCTCCCCGGGAACGGCGTCCGGTGGCCGGCTGCGTGAGCGGCGGGACGCGGGTGATCGGCTGATCGGATGGGTGCCATCGTATGCAGCGAGGACGCGCGCGGGTGCGCACGGTCGGATACCGGCCATCGGAGCGCCGCCGGGGAGGCCGTAGCATGGCGGCACGAACATCAGGGGGGACATGACATGACGGACACAGCGCAGCCCGGCGGGGAGACCGGGGGGGAGCACGATCCGTGGGCACCGCCCGAGAACCGGCCGTCGCTGGACAAGAAGCCGGCGCCCGGTGCCGCCGCGCAGCCGCCGTCCGTCCACGACCAGGCCACGGTCACGTCGATGCCGTCCGAGGGTTTCGCCGCGCCCGACGGCACGGCCCCGGCGGACCCCGCCGCGGGTTACGCCTACCCTCCGCC
>NZ_JAKEIP010000503.1 GCF_021474425.1 Streptomyces muensis
CCCTCCCCCTCACCCCACCCCGAATCGCCACCCTCCTCTCCCTCATCACCCTCGTCATCGCCGTCCTCGCCTTCGACCTGGACGCGGGCCTGACCGCGATCACCCTCGCCGTCCTCCTCAGCGCCCTCTGGCCGGACGACAGCCGCAAGGCGGTCGGCGAGATCGCCTGGCCGACCGTGCTGCTGATCTGCGGCGTGCTCACCTACGTCGGCGTACTGGACGAGATGGGCACCATCACCTGGGCCGGCGAGGGAGTCGGCGGCATCGGCGTCCCGCTGCTGGCCGCCGTGCTGCTCTGCTACATCGGCGCGATCGTCTCGGCGTTCGCCTCGTCCGTCGGCATCATGGGCGCGCTCATCCCACTGGCCGTGCCGTTCCTGGCGCAGGGCGAGATCGGGGCGATCGGCATGGTGGCGGCGCTCGCGGTGTCGGCGACGGTCGTGGACGTGAGCCCCTTCTCGACGAACGGCGCGCTGGTACTGGCCGCGGCACCGGATGTCGACCGTGAGCGTTTCTTCCGGCAGCTGATGGTGTACGGGGGGATCGTGGTGGCGGCGGTGCCCGCGGTGGTGTGGCTGCTGATGGTCGTGCCGGGCTGGGGGTAGGCCGACGGCCCACGAAGGCCGGTGTCCGCACCAACAATTGGCGACAGTTAAGGAGTACGACGCGTGTCCTCTCTCTTCCCGGCCCTGACGGCCGGTCCGGCGGGGCGGATCGCCCTGAGCTTCGGCGACCGTTCCCTGACGTACGGCGAACTCGGCGCCGCCGCCGGTGCCCTCGCGGCGCGGATCGCGGGCCGAGAGCGGGTGGCCGTATGGGCGACGCCGACGCTGGAGACGGCCGTCGCCGTGGTGGCGGTCCTGGAGGCGGGGAGCGCCGCCGTACCGCTCAACCCGAAGTCGGGGGAGAAGGAGCTGGGGCACATCCTGTCGGACAGCGCGCCCGGCTTCGTACTGGCCGCGCCCGGTGAGGAACTGCCGCCGCCGCTACGGGACTTGGAGCGGGTGGACGTCGACGTGCGCGGCGCCGGGCCGCTCCCGGACCCGGGGGCGACCGGCGAGGACCCCGCCCTGGTCGTCTACACCTCCGGCACCACCGGCCCGCCCAAGGGGGCGGTGCTCCCGCGCCGGGCCGTGTCCCACACCCTGGACGCGCTCGCCGACGCCTGGCAGTGGACCGCCGAGGACGTACTGGTCCACGGGCTGCCCCTGTTCCACGTCCACGGCCTGGTCCTCGGCATCCTCGGCCCGCTGCGCCGCGGCGGAGCCGTACGGCATCTGGGCCGGTTCAGCACGGAGGGGGTCGCGCGGGAGCTGGACGACGGCGCGACCATGGTGTTCGGCGTGCCGACCATGTACCACCGCATCGCCCAGGCCCTGCCCGACGACCCCGGGCTGGCGCAGGCGCTGGGCAAGGCGCGTCTGCTGGTCTCGGGCTCGGCGGCGCTGCCCGTGCACGACCACGAGCGGATCACGGCCGCGACCGGGCAGCGGGTCGTCGAGCGGTACGGCATGACGGAGACGCTGATGAACACGAGCGTCCGCGCGGACGGCGAGCCGAGGCCCGGCGCCGTCGGCGTCCCGCTGCCCGGTGTGGAGCTGCGGCTGGTGGAGGAGGACGGGACGCCGATCGCGTCGTACGACGGCGAGACCGTGGGCGAGATCCAGGTGCGCGGCCCGAACCTGTTCACCGAGTACCTGAACCGGCCCGACGCGACAGCCGCGGCCTTCACGGCGGACGGCTGGTTCCGCACCGGCGACATGGCGGTACGGGACCCCGACGGCTACGTCCGGATCGTCGGCCGCAAGGCCACCGACCTGATCAAGAGCGGGGGGTACAAGATCGGGGCGGGCGAGATCGAGAACGCGCTCCTCGAACACCCGGGGGTACGGGAGGCGGCGGTCACCGGCGAACCGGACGCCGACCTGGGCGAGCGGATCGTGGCGTGGATCGTCCCGGCGGACCCTCAATCGCCCCCCACGGCAGAGGAGTTGGCGTCGCATGTCGCGGCTCGCCTCGCTCCCCACAAGCGCCCCCGCAGGGTCCACTACCTCGACGCGCTGCCCCGCAACGACATGGGGAAGATCATGAAGCGGGCCCTGAGCCATGACTGAGCGGCGCCTGTCGGCACGCGCGGTCGTCGCGCGGGTCGCCGACGAGGCCTCCTTCACCGAACTCCCCGCACCGGCAGCGAAGTCCGGCTCCGGGCAGCCGGACGGCCCTCTGTCCTGGCAGGGCTACGACGCCTCCCGTGCGCGGGCCCGCGAGCGGACCGGCGAGGAGGAGTCGGTGGTCTGCGGCACCGCGACCGTGCAGGGCACGCGGGCCGTGCTGCTGGCGTTCGAGTTCGGCTTCCTGGGCGGCTCGCTCGGCGAACGCACCGGCGACCGGCTGGAGTCGGCGTACGCCTACGCCCGCGCCCATCGCCTCCCCGTCGTCCCCCTGGTCGCCACGGGCGGCAGCCGTATGCAGGAGGGCATGCTCGCGCTCACCCAACTCCAGCGCGTGGCCCGCCAGTCGATACTCACCAGGGAAGCCGGCCTCCCTCAGATCGCGATCCTCCGCGACCCCACGACCGGCGGCGGCTGGGCGACCCTCGGCGCCGGCGCCGACATCACCCTCGCCCTCCCCACCGCCCAGATCGGCTTCGCCGGCTCCCGGGTCCGCCCACCGGACGCCGACCCGACGGCATACACGGCGGAGGCACAGGTGGCGGCGGGGGCGGCGGACGCGGTGGTCAGGCCGGAGGAGCTGCGGGGGGTGCTG
>NZ_JAKEIP010000504.1 GCF_021474425.1 Streptomyces muensis
GCCTGGTCGCCCTCCCCGAGTCCCACCCGCTCGCGACCCGCCCCGAGATCGACTTCACGGACCTGATGGACGAGCCGTTCCTCGCCCTGCCGTCGAGCGCCGGCCCGTTGCGCGACCACTGGCTCGCCCTGGAGGAGCGCGGCGGGCGCCCGCCGCGCGTCGGCGCGGAGATCGCCGGCACCGAGGAGACGTACGAGGCCCTGGTCGCCGGCCTCGGCATCTGCCTGGTCGCCACGGGCAACGCCCCGCTCATCACCCTGGGCGGCGTCGTCACCCGCCCGGTCCACGGCCTCTCCCCGAGCCGCTACGCACTGGCCTGGCGCCGCGAGGACGCCCACCGCCCCCTCGTACGGGCCTATTCGAAGGCAAGCCGACAGGCGACCGGACGGCCGTGATGCCCGTACCGGGCCGCACTCACGCCTGTTCCGTCGCGGGCCCGGCGGCGTCGCGGCCAGCCGTACCCGCCCCCCACGAAGCGGCGGGCGTACACGAGGACACCCACCATCCCCTCGTACCGGCCTACTCGAAGGCAGCCGACAAGCGACCGGCGACCCTGATCCCCGTACCGTGCCGCACTCACGCCTGTTCCGTCGCGGGCTCGGCGGGCGTCGCGGACAGTCGGGCCTGTTCCTCCTCGACGATGCGGCGGGCCAGGGCCAGGTCCGAGATGTCTACGGCGTCGGGGGTCGACTCGGCGACCGCGCTGCGGCGGGCGTAGGCGTCGAACAGGCGGGACTTGTTCTCCAGCAGTCGGACGAGGCGTTCGTCCACGCCGCCTGTGCAGAGCAGGCGGTGCACGTGGACCGAGCGGACCTGGCCCATGCGGTGGGCGCGGGCGACCGCCTGGTGTTCGACGGTCGGTTTGAGCTGGGGCTCGCAGAGGATGACGACGGAGGCGGCCTGCATGTTGAGGCCCACTCCCCCGGCCTCGATCTGCGCGAGCAGCACCGCGTGGCCGGGGGCGGCGGCGAAGTCGTCGACCAGTTGCTGACGGCGGGCCGGGGGCACGCTGCCGGAGATCGGTCCGAAGACCCGGCCCCCGGTCCCTTGCCGAGTGTCCGCCAGCGCGTCCCGCACCACCCCAAGGACGTCGCGGAAACCAGAGAACACCACCACCTTCAGCCCGTTCTCGGCGGCCTCGCCGGCTATCTCGCGCAGCCGGTCCAGCTTCGCCGAGCGCTCGGGGCGGGCGTACGCGGCCCTGCGCATCGCCATGAAGTTGCCGGCGCGTACGGCCTCGCGGTAGGCCTCCTCGTCCGCGGCGCTGGGCTCCTCCCACTCGTCCGTGTGCTGCAGGGCGGGGAGTTCGGTGAGGACGTCCTGCTGGTTGCGGCGCAGGTAGACCGGCGCGACCGCCTTGCGGAACGCCTTCGAGCCGGCCACCGAGTCGTGGTCGTCGACGGTCTCGGCCAGGTCGGGCCGCAGGATGCGCACCAGGCTGCGGAACTCCTCGACGCGGTTCTCCATGGGCGTACCGGTCAGGAACAGCACCCGCTCGCAGGTCTCGGCCCAGGCGGAGACGGTCCTGGAGCGGAGGGTGTCGGGGTTCTTCACGTAGTGCGCCTCGTCGACGACGAGCATGCCCAGCCCGCCGCGAGCGGGGTCCGGGAAGCCGCGCAGGGCGTCGAAGGTGGTGACCGCGACGCCGCCGCGGTCCTGCCAGTCGGTGAACGCCTCCTGCCGGTCGGGGCCGTGCAGCGGTGTCACGCGCAGGGTGCTGCGCTTCTCGATCTCCCGGGTCCAGTTGATCAGCACGCTGGCCGGGCTGACGACCAGGAAGTGGCTGTGCCCGTCGGCGGCGAGATGGGCGAGCGCGGCGATGGCCTGGATCGTCTTGCCGAGCCCCATCTCGTCGCCGAGGATCGTGCGGCGCTGGGCGAGGGCGAAGCGGGTGCCGAAGGCCTGGTAGCCGCGCAGGGAGACACGGCGGTGGGTGTCGTCGAGCGTCTGGTTCCTGACCCGTTCGGCCACCTCGTCCGGCAGGAACCCCTCGGCCGCCGCGGGGTCGGTGGCGCGGCCGGAGACCTCGGCGAGCAGGCCGTAGTACTCGGCGGAGCGCAGCTCGAAGTCGACCAGGGCGGCAGGCTCGGACTCGGGGCGGCGCAGCAGGTCGACGGAGGCCTGCGCGAGCAGTTCGGGTACGCCGTCCCGGTCGGCCTGCTCGGTCAGGGCGCGGATCTCGGCGACGGCCGCGAGCGCGCGTTCCCTCTTGGCCTGCCCGGCGAACAGCATGCGCAGCCGCCCGGCCACCGGCCCCGCCTCGGCCAGCAGCGGGCCGAGGCGCCGGGTCAGTACGCCGGCCGCGTCTAGAGCCCGGCGCGCCTCGGGGCCCGCCTCCACCAGGACGCCGAGCGCCATGACGAGGGCGGTGGTCCGGGGCTGCGGCCGGTCGACGTCGATGTGTACGGCGATGGTGTCCCGTACGGCGTCGGCGATCCGGCGGGCGGCGGCCACCGCCTGTTCGGCGGTCTGCTGTCCGACCCCGGGCAGCTGGCGCAGCCGGTACGGCCCGGCGTCCAGCACCTGTCCGACCGTCCGGAACCCGCCCTTCTCCACCTCGCCGAGCCGCAGCCTGCCCTCGGTGACGTCCTTGAGCCGGGCCACCGGGATGACGTCGAGCTCGCGCCGGGCCAGGGCGTCGTGGATCGGCGCCAGGGCCTCCCGTACGGCCGCCACCGCGCGCGCGTGGTCGCCTGCCACCGCCTGTGCCGCCTCGTACAGCCGCCCGCCCCGGGCCACCGTCTCCCGCTCGCTCCGCCCCATCG
>NZ_JAKEIP010000505.1 GCF_021474425.1 Streptomyces muensis
GCGCCTAGGAGGCCCCGCCCGTGACCCCCCGCACCACTCCCTCCAGCGGTTCGGCCCCGAAGAAGACGGCCGAGAAGCCGGCCGAGAAGCCGACCGGACAGCCGGCCGAGCAGACGAGCGTCGCGAAGAAGGCGGCGACGAAGACGGCGAAGGCCGCGGAGGCCATGAAGAAGGGGACGCCGAAGAAGGCGGCCAAGAAGGCCGGGGCGGCGAAGAAGACGGCCGCGAAAAAGGCCCCGGCGAAGAAGGCCGCCGCCAAGAAGACCGTGAGCAAGAAGACCGTGGCGAAGAAGGCCGCCGCGAAGACGACCACGGCCAGGACGACGGCGAAGAGCGCGGCGAAGAGCACGGCCCCGAAGAAGGCCGCCGCCAAGAAGATTCCGGCGCAGAAGGCGGGCACGGCGCCCAAGAAGATCCCCGCGCAGAAGGCGGCCCCCGTCGAGCCCCCGGCCCCCGTGGACGTCGCTGTCTCCCCCGCGCTCGACGCAGTCGACCGCGACCGTCTTCTCGCCGGCACCCATCACGACCCGCATTCCGTGCTCGGCGCCCACCCGGTGCCCGGCGGTGTCGCCTTCCGCGCCTTCCGGCCGTACGCCCTGTCGGTCACCGTCGTCGCGGGCAGCCTGCGCGCCGAACTGCACGACGACGCGGAGGGGTTCTTCTCGGGGCTGCTGCCCCTGCGGGAGGTCCCGGCCGACTATCAGCTTCTCGTGGCGTACGAGGGTTCGGTCCAGGAGACCGAGGACGCGTACCGCTTCCTGCCCGCGCTGGGCGAACTCGATCTGCATCTGATCGGCGAGGGTCGGCACGAGGAGCTGTGGCGGGCGCTCGGTGCCGAGCCGATGACACACCAGGGCGTGACCGGCACCCGCTTCACGGTGTGGGCGCCGAACGCGCGCGGCGTGTCCCTGGCCGGCACGTTCAACTTCTGGGACGGCACGGGTTATCCGATGCGCTCGCTCGGCGGCACCGGTGTCTGGGAGCTGTTCGTGCCGGAGATCGGTGAGGGCGAGCTGTACAAGTTCGAGATCACCCGGCCCGACGGTTCGAAGACGCTGCGCGCGGATCCGCTGGCCCGCCGTACGCAGGCCCCGCCCGACACGTCCTCCATCGTGTACGCCTCGCGGCACGAGTGGCGCGACGAGGAGTGGCTGGCGCGGCGCGGGTCGGTGCCGCCGCACGAGGCGCCGTTCTCGGTGTACGAGGTCCACCTGGCCTCCTGGCGCCCCGGGCTGACGTACCGGCAACTCGCCGAGCAGCTGCCCGCCTACGTCAAGGACCTCGGCTTCACGCACGTCGAGCTGATGCCGGTGGCCGAGCACCCCTTCGGCGGCTCCTGGGGCTACCAGGTCACGGGCTTCTACGCGCCCACGGCCCGGCTCGGCACCCCGGACGACTTCAAGTACCTGGTGGACTCCCTCCACCGGGCCGGCATCGGCGTCCTGATGGACTGGGTGCCGGCGCACTTCCCGCGCGACGACTGGGCGCTGGCCGAGTTCGACGGGCGCCCCCTGTACGAGCACGAGGACCCGCTCCGCTCCGCACACCCGGACTGGGGGACGCTGGAGTTCGACTTCGGCCGGCGCGAGGTGCGCAACTTCCTGGTGGCCAACGCCCTGTACTGGTGCGAGGAGTTCCACATCGACGGGCTCCGGGTGGACGCCGTGGCCTCCATGCTCTACCTGGACTACTCGCGTGAGCCCGGGCAGTGGGTGCCGAACGAGCACGGCGGTCGGGAGAACCTGGACGCGGTGGCGTTCCTCCAGGAGATGAACGCCACGGTGTACCGGCGGGTACCCGGGGTCGTGACGATCGCGGAGGAGTCGACGGCGTGGGACGGCGTGACGCGTCCGACGCACGTGTCCGGCCCGGGAGGCTTCGGAGGGCTCGGCTTCGGCCTGAAATGGAACATGGGCTGGATGCACGACTCGCTGGAGTACATGGCGAAGGAGCCGATCCACCGCAAGCACCACCACGACGAGATGACGTTCTCGATGGTGTACGCGTACAGCGAGAACTACGTCCTTCCCATCTCCCACGACGAGGTCGTGCACGGCAAGCGGTCGCTGGTGTCGAAGATGCCGGGCGACTGGTGGCAGCAGCGCGCGAATCACCGGGCGTACCTGGGCTTCATGTGGGCCCACCCCGGCAAGCAACTCCTTTTCATGGGGCAGGAGTTCGCGCAGGGCGCGGAGTGGTCGGAGGCGCACGGGCCGGACTGGTGGCTGCTGGACCCGGCGTACGGGGCGGAGCCCGACCACCGGGGCGTGCGGGACCTGGTCCGCGACCTGAACACGGTCTACCGCCACACGCCGGCCCTGTGGCAGCGGGACACCGACGCGTCCGGGTTCCAGTGGGTGGTGGGGGACGCGGCCGACGACAACGTGTTCGCGTTCTTGCGCTTCGACGCGGAGGGGGCTCCGCTGCTGGCGGTGTCGAACATGTCGCCGGTGGTTCGGCAGGACTACCGGCTCGGGGTTCCGGACGACGTCCCCGCCTGGTACGAGACCTTGAACACCGACGCCGCGCGCTACGGCGGCAGCGACGTCACCAACCCCGACCCGGTCAAGCCCGAGCCCCAGGGGTGGCACGGCCGCCCGGCGAGCATCCGCCTGACGCTGCCACCCCTGGCAACGGTGTGGCTCCGCCCTGCCTAGCGTCTTTCGCCCCCGCCGCCCCTACCCGTCCCATCCCTGGGGGCGGCAGCCCCCAGGGATGGGACGGGTA
>NZ_JAKEIP010000506.1 GCF_021474425.1 Streptomyces muensis
CGCACCCCCTTGGCAAGCCCCCGCCCCCGAGGCACGTTGCCCCTAAGGCCCGACGGAGACGCACACCCCGGCCAAAAGAGGAGCGCACCCGACATGACAGCGAAAATCCTCATCGTCACCGGCGACGCCGCAGAGTCACTGGAGGTCCTCTACCCCTACCAGCGCCTCCGCGAAGAGGGCTACGACGTCCACATCGCCGCCCCTACCCGCAAACAGCTCCAGTTCGTCGTCCACGACTTCGAACCCGGCTTCGACACCTACACCGAGAAACCCGGCTACACCTGGCCCGCCGACCTCGCGTTCTCCGAGGTGGACCCCGGCGACTACGCCGCCGTGGTCATCCCCGGCGGCCGAGCCCCCGAGTACCTCCGCAACGACCCCGAACTCCGCAAGATCCTCAAGTCGTTCTTCGACTCCGACAAGCCGGTGGCCCAGATCTGCCACGGCCCCCTCCTCACAGCGGCGATCGACAGCCTCCGCGGCCGCCGCGTCACGGCGTACCCCGCCCTGGAACTCGACATGCAGGCAGCCGGCGCCACCTTCCAGGACACCGAGGCGGTGGTCGACGGCACCCTGGTCTCCTCCCGTGCCTGGCCGGACCACTCCAGCTGGATGCGCGAGTTCCTGACGGTACTGAGGGCGAAGGCACCGGTGACATGACATCCGCGCACCACCCGGACGCCCCGGCCAGCCGGCCGACGTAGCTCCACGCCCGGGCCGACCCGACCTCACCACCGGGCACCACACCACCATGCCCGGCACCGCACCGCACCGCGCCCGGCACCGCACAGCGCTCTACGCCGCCAACCGCTCCGCCTCCGCGACCGCCTCCCCCAGCGTGTCCACCACCGGCACGCCCACCTCCTCAAGGCTCGCCCGGCTGTGCGACCCCCCGGTGTAGAGCACGGCCCGCGCCCCCACGTGCAGCGCCGCCACCGCGTCGTCGGCCGCGTCCCCGATCACCACCGTGCGAGCAGGGTCCACGCTCACGAGCGCCTCGATGTGCCGCACCATGTGCTCGACCTTGCTGCCCCCGGACGGCCCGGTCCGCCCGTCGACGCGTATGAAGTGCTCCTCGATCCCGAACCCCCGCACCAACGGCACGAGTTCGTCATGCACGTACATGCTGAGGATCGACTGGCTGCGCCCTGCCGACCGCCACTCCACGAGCAGCTCCGACGCCCCCTCGGTGAGCCCGCACCTCACCCGGTGCTCGGTGTAGTACCGGTGGAAGGTCTCGTCCATGACCTCCCACTCGGCGTCGGTCGGCAGCCGCCCCAGCAACCGCTCGTAGAACTTCGGCACCGGCACGCAGTACAGCGCCCGGTACTGCTCCATCGTGATCGGGTCGAGTCCCAGCTCGCCGAAGGCCGCGTTCGTCGCCCCGATGATCGCGTCGTTGTCGTGGAACAGCGTCCCGTTCCAGTCCCAGACGATGTGTGCCCCTACCTGCTTCCCCATGCCAAAAACCGTACCCGCCACCACTGACAATCAAGAGAACAGCAGGTCAACGGGTCAGTGGAGAGCGGTGGCGGGCCCCCGGCTCAGTCCGCCGGCCCCACCAGGTTCGGGATCTCCTGGGTGGCGTACCAGAGCAGCTCGTGATCCTCGGCCCCGTCCACGACGAACTGCGCGTCGTCGTCCCCGCCGTCCGCCGCGGCCAGCGCCTCGGCGGCCGCCGCCACATCCGCCTCCGCGTCGTCCGAGTCGACATGCACAGCTGCGGCCTTGGCCAGCGCCACGCCCCCGGCGATCCGCACCTCGCCCAGCGCCGCCGGGTCCAGCCCCCGGTCCGGGTCGGCGACGGCAGTCCCGTCCGGCACGTCGACCGCGACCACGACCCGGCGCCGTACCGCACCGCCGTCCGCCGCCAGCAGCCGCAGCGAGGCGAGCGCGGCCCGGTTCAGCGCCGCGTACTCCAACTCCTCGATGTCGTCGGAGAGGTACCACTCGCGCAAGGCGGGCGTGACGGCGTACGCGACGAGCGGCTCGGCCCCCAGTTCGCCCGTCTTGTACGCCTCGGCGAGACCGGGGAGGGTCAGGGGGACGTAGACGCGCATGACTGACCGCTTTCGTACTCGTGAGGCTCCGCAAGGACCCGGCGAGGAGCGGGCGGGTCCCGCACCTCCCGGAGGGCCTTCAGGATACGTGCGGGCGTCCCCTTTCGAGTCCCCTTCACCCCCTGGCCCGGCGTCCACCCCGGTCCACGGATTCACCCGGTGCAGACCCGTCATCACGGCCTTCCGCCAGCCCGCATCACCCGGATAAGTGAAGATTCCGCCCGCCGGATCAGAGTCCCCGCTTCCTTGCTTCCGGCGCCCGGAACCCCGTACAAGATCACCGACCTCGAAGTTACCGACCGGTATCCAACGGACTCACCGAAACGGGGACCCCATGAACAAGGTCATGACCAGGACCCAGCACCGCCCCGGTACCCGCCCGCCGAGCCGCCGCGACACCCGCCGCCCCGGCGGCGCCCCGCCCCCCGACTGCTCACGCGCGGCCCGCGCGGGACTCCGGCGACTGCTGTGAATCCGCGCCCCGGCAGGGCCGCGCCCCCCCGCGCCCCCACGCCCCCCCGGCGCGCTGGCCGGCGGCGGCCGCGGCGGTGTACGCCGCCCACACCGGATCCGGCTACACGAAGAACGGGCCGGAGGGCTCGCCGCGCGACGTGTCGAAGTTCTACACC
>NZ_JAKEIP010000507.1 GCF_021474425.1 Streptomyces muensis
CCCCCAGTTTACACCCCCAAGCCGCAAAACGCGATGATATAACCGGTCTCGTGGGCTCGTTTATGTTTATAAGAGACAGCGACGCGCCGGCCCTACGGGCCGGAAGCCTCTAAGCCGCTCCGACGGCTTTCGATTCAAAGCCGCTTCAGCGGCTTTCGATTCCAGCGCACTCCGTGCGCTATGGCAGCTACAGTCAGGCCACCCCCACTCCTCGCCTTTTTGACGGTACATCACAAACAGCTCCACTTACTTTTCCACTTGAAATCCAAGTCGATTCAGCCTCGCAATAATTGCGTTTCTATTTCTTCCAAACTCTGACATCAACTCATCTGTGTTCGCGCCGTCCTTGAAGCGTTCAGAAATCCTTACGTCTTCCTCCTCTGTCCAACGCTTATGGGAGTTCGAGTGCGTCCTTCGCAAGTCTTCCACCCGATATGCTGGCTCATGTCGCTTCGCCAGCTTGGGCGGAGAAACCTCTTCCGATGGGAAGGCGGCAAGGCCGAGTGAGTGGAGCTTCCACTTGATAGACTTTTCAGTTCTATCGAGGTGTTTCGCCAACTGAGCTGACGTCATTCCTGATTCATGCAGATTGCGCAGGTGTCCAATCTCCTCTTCAGTCCAGCTGCCTCGTCGATCAGTTGAAGAGCCAATGGAGCGCTGCTCTCGTCTTGTTGCAACGTTTTCTGTGTTTGCTCCGCTCTTCGTGGCGGAGGCAAGAAGTGAAAGCAGTTGGCCAATCAACTCCCAGTGTTTGATGTTGACTTCGCCGTGAAGATCTGTGACGACTTCACCCGCTGTATTGCAGCCGATCACGTCGATTCGCATGAGCCCTTTGGAGGAGCTGGGCTCAACTGAGACCTCGTAGTTGGTATCTTCATGCCGAAGCCTGAGATAGGCCGCTTCGTGGTGTTTCGACTCATCAACCATGAACTCCCCCTCCTCTGGCTGCACTCTACTCATGTCAATCACATTGAACGATCATGGCCCGCTGGTGGTTACGCACACGGTATGACGCTGCCTCACCTTGCTGGCTTCGACGCCGCTACGCGGCGAATCCCACGGAGGTGACGTATTCGTACTTTCCCCATTGCGACCCGAGGTTGACCATCTGGTCGATCCAGGCGTCGTCGAGGGCTCGGACGTCTCCCCTGGCCCACGCGTCGACAATGGCGTCCCAGTTGCGGATGTTCAGTCTCCGGTATTCCAGGACACGTTGACGGGGAACGGGTACGTGGGACTGGTCGAGAGGGTGGATTTCCACCCTTGTTCCGCCGTTCGCGTTCAGGCGTCGGAGCAGGTACCGGGCGACGTTGCGGCGGCGCAGGGCCCGGTAGGCGGTTTCGATTTTGGCCAGGTTGGCCTTGTTGGGTTGCTGTTTGCCGGTGAGCCAGGCCTTGAGGGTGCGGGGGGTGACGGTGATTCCGGCTTCGCGCATGGCGTCGTGGCCGGCGGCGCCGCGGGTGAGGTAGCGCAGGCGGGCTGAGAGGCCGCGGCGTGTGGTGACGGGGGATGCGATGCCGCCGGCGAGGGAGTCGAGTACGCGGGAGGCGGCTTCGCTTCCGCGTGTTCCCTCGGCGCCGTAGCGTCCGAAGTCGTGTGTCCTGTCCGGCATGTGGGGTGTTTACCGTTCGCCGGCAGGGAGGGTGTAGATGTCCTTCACCTTCACCTGTGACACGCCGCGCCCTTCCGTGAAGATGTGCCGCCAGTCGCCGGCGACGTGGAGTTCGTCGGTTCCCATGACTCTGATGACGGTGAGTCCTGCGGTATGTGCTTTATGGGCTTTGAGCCACAGGTTGACGAACGCCTGCGAGCGGATGATGTGCATCCAGTCCGGGCGGTAGATCTCCCTGTTGAAGTTCGACTCTCCCATGGTGGACACGAACTTAGAATACATGGATTTCACGTATTCCAGGGTGACTTCATCGTTTTCGGTGATGGCTTCTTCCCGGGCGTCGCGCAGGATCTGGCGGAGTTTTTCGAAGAGTTGCTCCGTGGATCCGGAGGTCCATGACTCGTGGATGACAGGCGGGTCGCACAGGTGGCCGTGCTGCTCGGTTGCGAGGCGCTGCAGGAGACGGAGGGTGGGTTCGGTCACCCAGACGGGGCCGGGTTCGTCCCGGCTGCCGAGGGGGTTGGGGAGATGGGAGTGGTGTTCCCATTCGGGTGGGGTGATGAGGTGGATTCCTGAGCGGCGGTGGGAGTGGACGTTTCCGGTGGAGTATTCGAGGGCGCCGAGCGGGAGGTGGGTTTTGAGGGCGGACAGGTAGGCGCCGTTGATGTCGAGAGCGGTCACCTCGTGGTTGCCGGGTGGTGCATCGAGGCGGGTCCAGTTGGGGCGGGCCTCCCATACGTCGTCTGCGCCGTGGGCGGATTTTCTGCGCAGGATGTCGGGCAGCGGGGGGTGGCCGACGATGTCGTAGCGGGCGCCGATACGGCATGAGTCCAGCAGGGCCATGACGTCGGGGATCGCCCTGCGCTGCAGTTCGGCGGTCGCCTGCTGGAGATCGCCGTTGTGTGCGGTGAGGGCTTCGTGGACGGTCCTGTGGATCAGGTCCGGGATGCGGCCTTGGGGCTGGGCTGATCGGCGGCGGGCGGGGACCGGCCTCGGGTCGGGTTGTGCTGCGGTGGGGGTGG
>NZ_JAKEIP010000508.1 GCF_021474425.1 Streptomyces muensis
GAACAACCCGCGAGGGGCCAGCCCATGAGCCCCTCCCGGCGCTTCCCCGACCCGGTGCATCTGCGGATCGAGGACGTGCCCGAGTTCGCGTACGTCGAGGACCGCGAGCGCGTGCGGGGCCTGCTGGAGCGGGCCGGGCGGCTGCGGGAAGCGGTGCTGGAGAAGGGGGAGTTGATCGACCGGGACGCGGTATGGGCGGCCAAGCGGGAGGCGCTGGAACTGGTGCGCGAGGTGCCGCTCGGGCCGGGACGACGGGCCGCCTACGCCGACTTCCTCGCGCGCGAGGGCCGGGCGCTGGAGGACCACGCCACCTGGTGCGCGCTGGCCGAGGTGCACGGCTCCGACTGGCAGCACTGGCCCGCGGGGCTACGTGATCCACGTTCGCCCGAAACCGCCCGCGCGCGGGGCGAGCTCATGGACCGCGTCGACTTCCACTGCCGTCTCGCCTGGCTCACCGACACCCAGCTGACCGCCGCCCAGCGGGTCGCACGGGAGGCCGGGATGCCGGTCGGGATCGTCCACGACCTGGCGGTCGGCGTGCACCCCGGGGGCGCGGACGCCTGGGCCCAGCAGGAGTACTTCGCGTCCGGGATGTCGGTGGGGGCACCGCCGGACGCCTTCAACGCGCGCGGCCAGGACTGGGGGCTGCCGCCCTGGCGGCCGGACCGGCTGGCCGAGTCCGGGTACGAGCCGTATCGCCGGCTGCTCAGGGCGCTCTTCCGGTACGCGGGCGCCCTGCGCATCGACCATGTCATGGGGCTGTTCCGGCTGTGGTGGGTGCCGCAGGGGCGCCCGCCGACCGAGGGGACGTACGTCCGCTACGACGCCGAGGCCATGCTCGCGATCCTGGTGCTGGAGGCCTCCCGGGCCGGGGCGGTGGTGATCGGCGAGGACCTCGGCACGGTGGAGCCGGGCGTGCGGGAGACGCTGCGCTCCCGGGGCGTACTCGGCACCTCGGTGCTCTGGTTCGAACGGGACTGGGACGGCGACGGCCGCCCCCTGCCACCGGACTCCTGGCGCGCCGACTGCCTCGCCACCGCCACCACCCACGACCTGCCGCCCACCGCGGCCCGCCTCACCGGCGACCACGTCGAACTGCGCGACGGCCTCGGCCTGTTGACCCACCCCCTGGAACAGGAGCGGGCCGAAGCGGCGGCGGACACCGGCGAGTGGCTGGAACTGCTGTCCCGGCTCGGGCTGCTGCGGGGCACCCACGGCGGACACTGCGTCTCGGAGGAGGAGGCCGAGATCCAGGCCGTCCACCGCTTCCTGCTGCGCACCCCGGCCCGCATGGTCGGCGTCTGGCTGCCGGACGGCGTCGGCGACCGCCGCCCGCAGAACCTGCCGGGCACCTGGGACCAGTACCCGAACTGGCGGCTGCCGATCGCGGACGCGGAGGGGAGGGCCGTGACGCTGGAGGAGCTGGCGGCCTCGCCGAGGGTGCGGGCGCTGGTGGAGGTACTGCGGGAGGGACGTGCCGGGCCCGGCTGACGGCCCACCTGGCCGCGCGGGCCGCGTCTCATACGGCACCCCGGGCGCGCGGCCTCTCATGGGGTTCGGTACTTTTGGCCCCGTGGACAAGAAGAACGCCCTGCGCGCCGGCGCCCTGGCTGCCGGTACGACGCTGATGATGCTGCTCATGTCGTCCCCCGCGCTCGCGCTCGCGCGTGACGACGGCGACGACCCCGGCCAGGGCCTGACCGTCATGGAGACGCTGGGCCAGTTCGTCCTGGCCCCGCTCGTGCTGTTCGGGGTCATCGCGGGCCTCGTGATGGTCCTGGACCGCTCCACGGACCGCCAGCCGAAGGCAAAGGCCAAGGCGAAGGCCTGACCAGGGCTCTTGCCCGACTCGGCCGCTCCGCAGTCTTTCCCGAGGGCGCCGACCCCGTCGTACGTACGCGCATCAGCCGTACGTCGACGAGGTCGGCGCCCTCGGTGTGTTCCCGGCCGGGTGAGGCCTGCCTGCGCCGGGTGACGCCTGCGCCGGGTGACGCCTACGCCGGGTGACGCCTACGCCGGGTACGGCGCGGTCAGATACCGGTGCACCGTCGGCGCCAGCCACGCCACGATCTCCTCGGGGGGCAGCGCCACGGCGGGCGGGAACCGCAGGACGTAGCGCGTGAGCGCCAGCCCGAGCAGTTGCGACGAGGCCAGCGCGGCCCGCGCCGGGGCCTGCTCGGGGTCGGGGCAGACCCGACGGGCGACCGGCAGCAACTGGTCCGCGAAGATGCCCCGCATCCGCTCGGCCCCGGCCTGGTTGGTCGCGCCCACTCTGAGCAGGGCCGTGAGCACCTCGTTCTTCTCCCACATGTCCACGAAGTGGGTCACGAGCGTCCGGCCGACATCGTCCCGGGACAGTGACGCCGGGTCCGGCAGCTTCAGGTCGATCGAGACGGCCGCCGCGAACAGGCCCTCCTTGTTGCCGTAGTAGCGCATCACCATCGACGGATCGATGTTCGCGTGCTTGGCGATGGCGCGGATGGTGGCGCGCTCGTAGCCGTCGGCCGCGAAGCGCTCACGGGCCGCGTCGAGGATCGCCGTGCGCGTGGCTTCGGAACGGCGGGTGGCTGAGGGCGTGCGGGGCGTGTCGGGCGTGGGG
>NZ_JAKEIP010000509.1 GCF_021474425.1 Streptomyces muensis
CCCGTCCCTCCGCGTCCGGCCACCAGCCCGTCCGCGCCACCCGACCCGTCTCCCAGCGCCGTCCGAGTACGGCCCCGGCGGCAGCGGCCGTACGGCGCCCCGGGGCGCGGCCCGTGCCGCGGGCCGTACGGCGGTTTCCCAACCCCCGGCTCACCGGCCTCGGCTGCGGACTGTTCTGCGGTGCCGTGATGCTGGTGCTCGGTCACCTCGACGCGCTGCTGCTCGGGTCGTCGCTCACCGTGTACAGCGTGCTGTTCCTGCCGGTGTGCGCGCTGACCGCGGTGTGGGTGCGCCGGAGCGAGCTGATGACCGCGCCGGTGGTGGTGCCGATCGCGTTCGCGGTGGGGCTGGTTCCGGTGGCCGACGAGGGCGGCGGGATCGGCGGTCATCTGATGGGGCTCTTCACGGCCCTCGCCACACAGGCCGGATGGCTGTACGGGGGGACGCTGATCGCCGGTCTCGTCGTGCTCGTGCGAAGGGCCCGTCTGGTGGCACTCAGGGCGGCGGCCCGACGACGCTCCACGTGACCGCGACCGTGACCGCGACCGTCGGCCAACAGCCGACTGACTGGCCTACGTCCGCCGGCGGGCCGTCCCCGATCAGCCGTCCTTCTCCGCCGCGTGCATCGCCGCGCCCACGATCCCCGCGTTGTTCTGCAACTGCGCCGGGACGATGTCCGCCTTGATGCCCTGGATGTGGGGCAGGAACTTGTGGGACTTGCGGCTCACCCCGCCGCCGATGATGAACAGCTCCGGGGAGAACAGCATCTCGACATGGGCGAGGTACTTCTGGACCCGGTGGGCCCAGTGCTCCCACGTCAGGTCCTCGTCCTCCTTCGCCTTGCTGGAGGCGCGCTTCTCGGCGTCGTGGCCGTGGAGTTCGAGGTGGCCCAGCTCGGTGTTGGGGACGAGGCGGCCGTCGATGAAGACCGCGCTGCCGATGCCCGTGCCGAAGGTGAGGAGGATCACGGTGCCCCGGCGGTCGCGGCCCGCACCGAAGTGCATCTCGGCGACGCCGGCCGCGTCCGCGTCGTTCACGACGGTCACCGGGAGGCCGCCGAGGCGGTCGCTGAACAACGCGCGCGCGTCCGTGTCGATCCAGCTCTTGTCGACGTTGGCCGCCGTACGGATCGTGGATCCGTCGGTGACCACACCGGGGAAGGTGAGCCCGACCGGCCCGGTCCAGCCGTAGTGCTCGACGACCTGCTTCACACCGTCGGCCACCCCGTCGGGCGTGGCCGGGTGCGGAGTGAGCACCTTGAAGCGCTCCTGAGCGAGATCGCCTCTTTCGAGGTCCACCGGGGCACCCTTGATCCCGGATCCACCGATGTCCAAGCCGAAGATCTGCATGGCCCTACGTTACGACGCGGGACCGACAGTCACTCCCCGGAGTTGCCGGAGTCGCCGGCGACCGTGGACCCGGTGCGCTCGGCGATCAGCGCGGCCGCCTCCTCGCGCAGGTCGCGGCGGAGTTCCTTGGGCAGCGAGAAGGTGATCGACTCCTCGGCCGCCTTGACCAGCTCCACGTCGCCGTAGCCGCGCTGGGTCAGCCACTCCAGGACCTCTTCGACCAGCACCTCCGGGACGGAGGCGCCGGAGGTGACGCCGACCGTCGTCACGCCCTCCAGCCAGGCTTCGTCGATCTCGCTCGCGAAGTCCACGAGGTAGGCCTCGCGGGAGCCGGCGAGCTTGGCGACCTCGACCAGGCGCTTGGAGTTGGAGGAGTTGCGGGAGCCGACCACGATGACCAGCTCGGCCTCGGCGCCCATCTGCTTCACGGCGAGCTGACGGTTCTGCGTGGCGTAGCAGATGTCGTCGCTGGGCGGGGAGATGAGCTGCGGGAACTTCTCCTTGAGGGCGTCGACGGTCTCCATGGTCTCGTCGACGGAGAGGGTGGTCTGGGAGAGCCAGACGACCTTCGAGTCGTCGCGGACCTCGACCTTGGCGACGTCGCCGGGGCCGTCGACGAGCTGGATGTGGTCCGGTGCCTCGCCGGAGGTACCGATGACCTCCTCGTGGCCCTCGTGGCCGATGAGGAGGATGTCGTAGTCCTCATTGGCGAAGCGGACGGCTTCCTTGTGGACCTTGGTGACGAGCGGGCAGGTCGCGTCGATGGTGGCCAGCTTGCCGCGCGCGGCCTCCTCGTGGACGACGGGGGCGACGCCGTGCGCGGAGAACATCACGATGTTCCCCGGCGGGACCTCCTCCGTCCGCTCGACGAAGACGGCGCCCTTCTTCTCCAGGGTCTGTACGACGTACTTGTTGTGGACGATCTCGTGCCGGACGTACACCGGAGCGCCGTACTGCTCCAGGGCTTTCTCGACGGCGATCACGGCGCGGTCCACTCCCGCGCAGTAGCCACGGGGGGCGGCGAGCAGGACACGGCGGCCTGGCGAAGCAGTCATGCGTCCCATCGTAAGGGTGCGTACGGCGGGGCGAAGATCGCGTGGGTGACGGCTTGGTGCATGGAGTGACCGGGGTTGTGAGGGGTGGGAAACGGCCGGGTCTCCTCGCCCCCGCCGCCCCTACCCGTCCCATCCCTGGGGCTCCGCC
>NZ_JAKEIP010000510.1 GCF_021474425.1 Streptomyces muensis
GGGTGGAAGGGGCGGAGCCCCTGGGGATGGGACGGGTAGGGGCGGCGGGGGCGAGGGGGTTGGTTAGTTGGTGGGGTGGGGGGTGGAGCCGTAGGCCGTTAGGAAGCGGTCTCGGAAGGAGCTCATTTTCCAGACGGGGGCGTTGGGGGCGGGCTGGAGGCCGTCCGTCCAGTTCCAGTTGGTGATTTTGTCCAGGATTTTGGGGTCTTTGGCGACGATGGAGATCGGGACGTCTCGGCTGGCCTTCGTGCCGCTGACCCGGGCCATCGGCTGGTGGTCACCGAGGAAGACGAGGACCGTGTCGTCGGTGCCGTAGCGCTCCAGCCACTGCGTGAGACTCGTGATGGAGTACGAGATCGACTTGCCGTACTCCTGCTTGGAGCGGGTGGAGTCGGAGATGATGTCGGACGGGTCGGTGCCGGCCTGCTGGATGGGCTTGAAGAGGGAGCCGTCGCCGAGGTCGTTCCAGCCGACCATCTCCGGGAGCGGTGCCCACGGCTGGTGGCTGGAGGTCAGGATGATCTCCGCCATCAGGGGCTTGTCGCGCTTCTTGCCGTGGACCTGGCGTTGGAAGGCCTCGAGGGCGTACTGGTCGGGCATCGTGGACCAGCTGAACTTCGGTCCCTTGTAGCCGAGTTGGAAGGCGTTGTAGACCTTGTCGAGGCCGTAGTACTGCTGTTCCGGCCAGGTCTTCTGTACGCCCGGCATGACCCCGACCGTGTCCCAGTCGCCGGTCTTCTGGAAGACCTTGGTGAGGCTGAGGTGGTCGCTGGCCATGACGGTGCGGTAGCGCTGCTGGTTGTCGATCCACAGCCCGGAGAGGGTGGTGGAGTGGCCCAGCCAGCTGCTGCCGCCGTACGTCGCCGAGGTGAGCCAACCGCTCTTGGCGTGGAAGCCGGCGTCGGCGAGGGCCTTGGTGTCGGTGTCGAGGGTGCTCGTGACGCCGGGGGCGATCAGGGGGTCTTCGAGGGCGCTGCGGCCGTAGCTCTCTATGAAGGTGAACAGGACGTCCTTGCCGCGCAGGCCCGGGACCAGTTGGGCGGGGGGCGTGTTGCCGAAGGTGTCCGACCTGGCGTCCTTCGCGAACGCCGCCTCGTCGCGGAGGGTGTCCAGTGCGCGGTGGGCGTGGACCTTGAGGATGCCGGCGGTGTGGTCGGCGGCGAGTGGTACGCCGGCGGCCTGGAGGCCGAGGGCCGTGCAGGTGATCCAGACGGTGCCGGCGATCAGGGCGGCCTTGGAGGCGGTTGTCTTGTGGCGGGCGAGGGTGTTGGCGATGTGGGTGGTGGCGAGGGCGGTGAGGGATATGAGGAGTACGACGAGGAGGATGACGCCGATGGTGAGGAGGGTGGTGGTCGTGCTGCCCAGGGAGTCCTTCAGGTAGGACTGGGCGTCGTCCAGGAGTTCCCAGTCCAGGATGATGTTGAAGTGGCGGCCCAGGTATTCGTTGTAGCCGATGTCGAGGATGTTCAGGGCGGTGAGGGCGCCGAGGGCGGCGCCGGCGGTCGCTGCGGTGATGACGCGGAGGCGGCGGGGGAGGCTGAGGAGGAGGGCGGCTCCGATGATGGCCTCGGCGGGGAGGCGTAGGAACTCCGTGGCCTTGAGGTTGCCTAGGGTGTTCGGCATTTGCAGGCAGATGTGGATGAGGGCGGCGGAGAGGGCTGTGAGGGTCCAGCGGAGGTAGGGAACGGGAGGCCTGCCGGCCCCGACCCTGGCCCCGGCCTCGGCTCCGCCTTCGGCCGAGTCGCTCCCACCCGCACCACCCGTGCGGCTCTCGTCGTCGCCTGCGGGTGGCCCCGCCGGTGCGCCCTCGCCGTCGGCGGCCGCGGCCTCGGAGGTGGGCTGCGCGGCTTCTCCGGTCGACGGTGCGGTTGCGTCGGTGGGTTGCGCAGAGTCGTCCGTCGACGGTGCGGCTTCCGTGGTGCGTGCCGCAGAGTTGTCGGTTGATGGAGTGTCGGCGACCGTGAGGGCTGAGGTCGCGGCCGTTGGCCGCACTGACTCGGCGGCGGACCGAGCGGCCTGAGCGGAGGCCTGCGCTCGCTCTCCGGTCGACGGTGCCGTCCCCTTGGCGGGTTGCGCAGAGTCGTCGCGTGACGGCGCGGCCTCGTCAAAGGGCGCTGCGGATACGTCGGTTGGCGGTGCGACCCCGCCCGCGGGCGCTGGGGCTTCTTCACAGGTCGGCTGTACGGACTCAGCGGCGAGCCGTGCTGTCTCATCCGCCAGCCCCGCGGACTCGTTGGGCGACGGGGCGGCCCCGTCGATCAGCTCCACGGCCCTGTCGCCCGACTTCTCGGCGACGTCATCCGGCCCCGCCGACACGCCGCTTGGCCTCTCAGCCGCGTCACCCGGCTCCGTGGACCCTTCCTCCGGCCCTGCAGCCCCGTCACTCGGTTCCCTGGCTCTGTCCCGAGCCCCCTCGCCGGGTTCCTTGGCCGCGTCACCCGGCTGTGTGGACCCTTCCCCCGGCCCTGCAGCCCCGTCACCCGGCTCCCCGGCCCTGTCCCGAGCGCCCTCGCCCGGC
>NZ_JAKEIP010000511.1 GCF_021474425.1 Streptomyces muensis
TGACTTTTGGCACGCTGTTGAGTTCTCAAGGAACGGACGCTTCCTTTGTACTCACCCTCTCGGGCTTTCCTCCGGGCAGTTTCCCTTCGGTCTTACGTTTCCGACTCTATCAGATCCTTTTCCGATCCGATTTCCTCGGTGCTTTCCAGGTTCCCGCTTCCGCGTTTCCCTTTCCGGCGATTCCGACTCTATCAGATCCTTTCGGGCCTGACCCCCAGTCAGCGGGGCTTGTCTTCGCGGCCGTTGGGCCGTTCCGACGTCTCAAACCTTAGCGGATCCGCTCGGCGATTCCCAATCGGGCCGCCGAGTCCCAATTCGAATTGAATTCGGGCATGCCGAAATCAACCCCGTGGGGAGATCGTGCTGGTGGTTTGGTTTGCCGCTTTCGCGGCGGGAGGTGCTGTCGCAGAACCGTTACGGCTCGGCGGCAACCCGAAGAACTTTACGGATCGGGCAGGGGGCTGTCAAGAACCACCTGTCAAGATCTTTTCCCGTGGCACCAACGGCCTGGTCAGTCCAGGTCGCTGAGGCGTCCGCCGGCGTCCGGCTGGGCGTGCTCGACCCTGCGGAGCAGGCGGGTGAGGACCTCTCCGAGGGTGGTGCGCTCCTTAGCCGAGAGGTCCTGGAGGAGGTCCTCCTCGAAGACCGACGCGAGCCGCATCGCCTCCAGCCACTTCTCCCTGCCCTCGGCGGTGAGCTCGACGATGACGCGGACGCGGTTGGACTCGTCGCGCTCCCGGGTGACCAGGCCTTCGGCGACCATGCGGTCGATGCGGTGGGTCATGGCGGCCGGCGTGAGGCCGAGGCGCTTGGCGAGGTCGCTGGGACCCATGCGGTACGGGACGCCGGAGAGGACCAGGGCCTTGAGGACCTCCCACTCGGCGTTGCTGATGCCGAGCGCCGCGGTCTGGCGGCCGTAGGCGACGTTCATGCGCCTGTTCAGGCGGGACAGCGCCGAGACGACCTTCTCCACCTGGGGGTCGAGGTCCTGGAACTCGCGCTGGTAGGCGGCGATCTGTTCTTCGAGTGTCGGTTCGCCGATGCCGTGGGTGTCGCCCATGGGCCGAGTATCGCATGGGTGTGCTTGGCGTTGAAGTCCTTGGATGTGTACTCTTTAGCTTCGAACTTTAGCTTTGAAGTCTTCAGATCTACATCGAGAGAGGTGAACGTGACCAGGGCGATGGGCGCAGCGATGCGCCGGATCCACGTGGGCAACGCACTCAGCGCGTTCGGGCTCGGCTTCACCGTCCCCTACCTGTACGTCTATGTGGCGCAGGTGCGGGGGCTGGGGGCCATGACGGCGGGACTCGTTCTCGCCGTCTTCGCCGTGGCGGCGCTGGTCGTGCTGCCGTTCGCCGGGCGGGCGATCGTCCGGCGGGGTCCGCTACCGGTGCTGCTCGCCGCTCTGGTCACTGCCGCGTTCGGGGCGCTGAGCCTGGGGCTCGCGGGGAGTGCTGCGGCCGTACTGCTGTCGGCGGCTGCGCTCGGGGCGGGGCAGGCCGTGATGCAGCCGGCGCTGGCGACGATGATCGTGGACTGCTCCACCGCGGAGACCCGGTCGCGGGCGTTCGCGATGCAGTTCTTTCTGCAGAACCTGGGGCTCGGGGTCGGTGGGCTGATCGGTGGGCATCTCGTCGATGCGACCAGCGTTTCGTCCTTCACCGTGCTGTTCGCCATCGAGGCGGCGATGTTCTTGCTGCTCGTGGTGGTGATGGCGACGGTGCGGGTGCCTCGTGCGCCGCGGATCGGTGGGGCGCCGGGGGCTGCGGCGGGGAAGGGGAGCTGGCGGCAGCTGCTTCGGAACCGGGCGATGGTGCAGTTGTGTGTGCTGGGCTTCGTGCTGTTCTTTGCCTGCTACGGGCAGTTCGAGTCGGGGTTGAGTGCTTACGGGGTTGAGGCTGCCGGGGTTTCCACGTCTGCGCTGGGGACCGCGTTGGCTGCCAACACCGCGGTGATCGTGGTCGCGCAGTTCGCCGTGTTGAAGTTCGTCGAGCGGCGGAGGCGGTCGCGGGTGATCGCGGCTGTGGGGTTGATCTGGGCTGTGGCGTGGGTTGCCGCGGGGTATGCGGGGCTGGGGCATGGGAGTCAGGAGATGGCTACGGCTGCCTTTGTCTCCACGTATGCGCTGTTCGGGCTGGGGGAGGCGATGTTGTCGCCGACGGTTGCGCCCTTGGTGGCGGATCTTGCGCCTGAGGGGATGGCGGGGCAGTACAACTCTGTGTTTGCCCTGGTGAAGCAGCTTGCGTTGGCTTTGGGGCCGGCTGTGGGTGGGCCTATGGGGGCGGCGCTGCATGGGCCGTATGTGGTGACGTTTCTGGTGTTCTCGTTGGGGATCAGCTGGCTTGCGGTGCGGTTGGGGCGGCAGCTGACCGCTGTGCAGGATCAGCCGTGGTTGGGGAGGAGTCGGGTGGTGGCGCAGGGGGCTGCGGCGACTGCCGGGCCCTCGCGGGCGCACGCCTGAGTTTTTCGCCCCCGCCGCCCCTACCCGTCCCATCCCTTGAAG
>NZ_JAKEIP010000512.1 GCF_021474425.1 Streptomyces muensis
CCGTAAGGATGCCGACATGGGTATACGCACGCTCCCCCGCCGGCAGGCCCCGGCACCGGCGCAAGCGACCGCCGACCATCCGCCGAGCCCGGCGCAGCCGCCCGTGGCCACCGACGCGAGCACCGCCCGCATCCCGGTCGACCTGATGACCACATGGCGGCGGACGGCGACAACGCTCCGCACCCGCCTCACCCACCGGACACACAGGTGGTCCGAGCTCGCCCGCGGCTACGCGTCCCGCGGATACGCGTCCCTCGCCCTCACCCTGTCCCCACGGTCCCGCCCCGCAGGGACCCGGCCTCATCCGAACCCGCACTGTCAGGCCCCGGAACCGGACGCCACACCCTGACCCCCACGGCATACAGCAGCAGCCCCAGCACGAGCCCCGCGCCCGCCCCGAAGCACAGCGTCGGGATCAGCTCCCAGTACTTCGCGGTCGACCCCCAGTAGTCCCACCAGCGCGACGCCCGCTGCACCGCCGCCACCGCGGCCAACCCGCCGATCACCGCGCCGGCCAGCCACCGGTCCCGCACCGAGAGCACCGGCACCCCGACCGGCACCCCCACCGGCACCCCGACCCGCGCGCCCGCACCCGCCCGCCGTAGCGCCACGGCCACGAACACGGCGATGACGACCGCGGCGAGGGCCGAACCGCCGTACTGGAGGTACCAGTACAGCGGCGACCCCGCGATCTCCTCGCCCAGGACCGGAAACAGCCGCATCCCCCAGCGGTCGAGATGCGTGAACGCGTCCCACACGACATGGGTCAGCGCCCCGAGCGCGGCCGAGACGTACCAGCGCGCCGCCAGCGAGACCCGGACACGCGCGCGTGGCGCCCCGCAGCGCAACAGCGCGGCCGGCCTGCCCTGCCGCCGGACCGGCAGGAGCGCCACCAGTGGCTCGCGCAGCAGCAGCCACAGGCCCACCAGCGCCCAGGCGACCACCACGTCGACGGTGAAGACACCTGGGAACGAGTGCGTGACATCGCCGAACTCCATCGCCTCCGGCAGGACACTCGCCACGTAATAGGTCATGTCGGGAGAGAAGGACCCGGCCACCAGTACTGCCGGTACGAGCGCGCCCCGGCCGGTTCCGTCGGTGCGTACGGCGGGCAGTACGGCCGCCGCGTGGCTGAGCGTGAACGGCAACGGGGCTCCTTGTGCGGGGTGTTGGCGGGGGTGTCGGCGGGCCGGTCGGCCCGGGTGGTCGAAGAGGTCAGTATGCGGGACGCCACCGGCCTGTCCGACGGGCGGAACCGTCCATGGCCAACCGGTAAAAATCGGGCACCAACGGGTGCCCCCGCAAAGGAAGTTGCCGTAGGGTCGCCTGGGTCACCGTGCCGGGGAGCCCGGTCGAACAAGTGAACAGCGACGGAAAACGTGCCGCGAGGGCAACTGTCGCGGCGAGTCGATCGTCACAACAGGGGCGGGCTCGGCACGGCGAGCCCGGCAGACAGCGTCGGGCGCTCGGGCGTCCGCAGGAGGGGTCCATTTCATGGCGGCGCAATTCGGCAGGCTGCGCAAGGGGGCGGTGAACACCACCGTGGCCGCGGTAGCGGTGGCGGCGTTGGCCGCGTCCCAGGCTCCGGGAGTGACGACGGACGACGCCGGCAGACGGATCGCCACCGGAACCCAGCCCTCACCGGACGCGGCCGCCGAGGACAGCGCGACCGGCAACTCGCCGTACTACACGGACCTGCCGCCGCTCAACAGCCCCAACCCCTCGCCGTCCGCCGACACCCCCGTCAGCCCGGGCAGCAGCGAGGCGGGCATCCCCGCGACCGTCCTCGACGCCTACAAGAAGGCCGAGACCGCGCTCCGGGAGGCCAAGCCCGGCTGCAACCTGCCCTGGCAACTCCTCGCCGCCATCGGCAAGGTCGAGTCGGGCCAGGCCCGAGGCGGCCGCGTCGACGCGAACGGCACCACCATCTCCCGGATCCTCGGCCCGCAGCTCAACGGCAACGGGTTCGCGAACATCAGCGACACCGACAACGGCGCCTACGACGGGGACAGCTCCTACGACCGTGCCGTCGGCCCCATGCAGTTCATCCCGTCCACCTGGGAGTGGGCCGGCCGCGACGGCAACGGCGACGGCAAGCGGGACCCCAACAACGTCTACGACGCCGCCCTCGCCGCCGGCCACTACCTGTGCCGCTTCGGCTGGGACCTGTCCACGCAGGGCGACCTCGACCGCGCCATCCTCAGCTACAACAACTCCCAGGACTATCTGAACCTGGTCATGAGGTGGCTGGAGTACTACCGCAAGGGCACCCACGAGATCCCGGACGGCACCGGCACCCTCCCGTCCGACCGCAGCGACGACTCGGCGGGCGCGAGCCCCACGCCGACGGCTCCCGTCACGCCCACCACACCTCCCAAGCCCGCCACGCCGACGACGCCGGGCAGCCCCGGCCCCGGCGACAACGGTGGCGGCTCCAGCAGCCCCAAGCCCACTCCGCCGAGCCCGACCCCGCCGCCCACCAC
>NZ_JAKEIP010000513.1 GCF_021474425.1 Streptomyces muensis
CCTGATCGGTGAGTTCATGACGACGTATCACTCCACCATGATCCACTAGCCGATGATCTTTGAAGACGGACCCTAGTTCAGAGAAGAAGCAGGTCCGCATCGTTTGCGTTCTTGCGGTATTCGTTGCGGTATTCGTTCCTCTACGCCAGTGATGCCCGGGCGGCATCGGCAGGCGCCCACGGCGTGTAGTTGATGTCCGGGTTCTGCGGCCAGGACGGCTTCAACGAGTGGGTCGCCGAGGCTTGCGCGATCAGAGGCGGCAGGGCGCAGGGGCGGTGCCGTCGAATTCGCGCCACATGGTCCCGATCCCGTACTGACGGTCGGAGCAGGTGGCTTGAGCTTGGGTATGAGCAACTGGGCGATTACGACGGCCTGGCATGTACTCACCGTCCTGTGTCGGTGAGGAGGTTCAGTCTTCGGTGAGGCGGATGATTGTTTTTCCTGGGGTGCGCTTGTCCGGGGTGAACGCGGAGGCTGCTTCGGTGAGCGGGTGGACGGCGCCGATGATCGGTTTGATGCGGCCGTTCCGCACGCGTTGGGCGAGGTCGGCCAGGCGGGTCCGGTCGGGTTCGACGACGAAGAAGACGGCTCGTCCGTCGCGGGGGTGGACGGTGACGGGCTCGGCGATGGTGACCAGGGTGCCGCCGGGGCGGACCAGAGCGGTGGAGCGTTCGAGGATTTGGCCGCCGATCACGTCGAGCACGACGTCGACGTCGCCGATGTCCTCCAGTTTCTCGGCCTGGAGGTCGATGAAGGCGTGCGCGCCCAGCTTCAGTGCGGTGTCGCGGTCGTCGGCGCGTCCTGTGCCGATCACCCGGGCGCCGGCCTCGCGGGCCAGCTGCACGGCGAGTGAGCCGACGCCGCCCGCGGCGCCGTGGATGAGGACGCTCTGCCCGGTGGTCAGGTGGGCGTGGTCGAACAGGGCCTGCCAGGCGGTGAGTCCGGAGATGGGCAGCGCGGCGGCCGTGACGTGGTCGATGTCGGCGGGGAGCGGGGCGAGGTTGCGGGCCTCGACCGCGGTGTACTGGGCCAGGGTGCCGTTGCGGGCCCAGTCGGTCAGACCGAACACGCGCTGCCCGATGGTCAGGCCGGTGGTGCCGTAGCCGAGCTCGGTGACCACGCCGGACACCTCGTGGCCGGGCACGCTCGGAGTGCGGTCACGACCGGACCGGTCGGTCCACGTGCTGGGCCAGTGCAACTCGCCCGGGGTGAAGCCGGCGGCGTGGACCTTCACGATCACGTCGTTCTCCGCGGCGTGCGGGTGGGGTAGCTCGCAGAGGGCCAGGCCGCTGACGCCGGCGTCCCGGTCCTGGACGGTGATGGCTTGCATGAGGGGATCCTCTGCCTAGGGGGACGTTCAAGGAACGGGCAACGCGAGCGAAGACATCCGCGGGGAGAAGGCCGGCCGCCCGCCTGGCCAGTCAGCGCCGACCGCCCTTGTCCGTCACCGTACCTGGCGGCGGGCGAGGGACGGCTCACGGTGCCATCGTGATCACGTTTACGAGCCTAGGAGGGATGCAGCCCAGGTGACTGGGCCATTTACGTCTACTTCCGGTGGGCCATTTGTCTCGCTCCGATGCCGTAGCGTGCCGCTGCCTTGCTCTGGTCCAGTGTGGCTGCCGCTCGCGGGCCTGGTCTGGAGGGGATGATCGTGCAGGCCGCGTTTGCCGCGCGCTGCGCTGACCTCATCGAGGCCCGTGTCGAGCGTGGTGAGGAACCTGACGGCAGCCTCTGCACCGCCCGCTGGGCACTCGCCGCCCTGCCGCCCTGCCGTGTTCCCGGATGCCGGCTGCTGTCTTCGGCCGGGACGGGAGGCCGGCCGCCGGCTCGGCCGCGCCTTTGCTGCCGCTGGAGCCGGGGGAGTGGAGTGTCCGGCTTGTGCCGCTGTGCCACGACCGCGCGGTCATCGCCAGCGCCGTGCTCGCTGGCGGGCTGTGTGCCGCATGCCGCACCGGCGGCCCCTGACGGTCTTCGGGGCGTCGCCGAGATAAGCGCCGGACCCGCCAGGTCTCGGCGGTCAGCGTCCGTCTCTGACGGTCTTCGGGGTGCCGGCGAGATGAGTGTCGGGCTCGCGGGGTTTCGGTGGTCAGCGAGGGCGCGCAGGTGGTCGACGAACTACGGGGAGGCGGTGGCGGTGGTCTTCTCCGCGCCGCCGCGGGTGATCGCGCCCGGAGCCAACTGGACGGGCGGGGTGGGCTGTTCGTCTCGGTTCATCGGATTCCTCCGTCGGGCCGGTGGTCGGCCGGCTGGTCGGTTCGCGGGCGGTCGGACTGCTCACGGTAGGGCGCGGCGTTGAGCCCACCTTCGCGCCCGCCGCCCGACGGCGGCCTCGCTGAGCTGGGCATCGACGATCACGACGGGCCTGGTACGACCACCATCAACACCTGCACCAGCGCTGGCGGATGCGCCTGAGCCAGCTCATCGCTGGTGCAGGTGTTGATGGTGGTCGTACC
>NZ_JAKEIP010000514.1 GCF_021474425.1 Streptomyces muensis
GAATAATTGTCAAGACCTGTGGACGGGAGCCGCACCGACCCAGTGGTGATAGGCGTCTACGTCGACGTTGCTGCCGCACACGATGGTGACCACATGTCGGCCGGCGAAGCGGTCGCGGTCTGCGAGGATCGCCGCGATGCCGAGCGCGGCCGACGGTTCGACGACGAGGCCGGCGTGGTCGAGGAGCATCCGCATACCGGCGATGATCGACGCCTCCTGGACCAGGACGGCGTCGTCGGCGACCAGGAGGAGGTCGTCCAGGACGGCCGGGATGGGACGCCGGCCGGCGACGCCGTCAGCGATCGTGTTGGTCGAGTCGGTGGTGACGACGCGCCGCCTGCGCCACGAGTGTGTCATCGCCGGTGCGCCCAGCGGCTGGACGCAGATCACCTCGACCTCGGGCGCCATGGCCTTCACCACATGACCCACACCGGTGGCCAGCGCACCGCCGCCGAGAGCGATCAGGACGGCGTCGAACGACGGCGCGGTGTCGGCCAGTTCCAGGCCGATGGTTGCCGCGCCCTCGCAGGTCTCGATGTCCAGGCTGTCTTCGACCAGCCGGATGCCGTCGCAGCGCGCGATGGCCGCCGCCCGCTCGCGAGCCATCTCGTGGTCGCCGTCCACCAGCTCCAACCTGGCGCCCAACGCGCGGATGCGGTCAAGCTTGGCCACAGTCGCAAAGCGGGACGCCACGACAGTCACCTCAAGCCCCCGGCCGCGACCGGACCACGCGAGGGCCTGGCCAAGATTGCCCGCGCTGGCGCACACCACGTCTCGTGAGCCATTCTCGGCGAGCAGGCTCGCGACTACCTCGGTGCCGCGGGCCTTGAAGCTGCGGACCGGGTTCGCCGTTTCGAGCTTGATGCTCACCGTGCACCCGAGGCCGGGCTCCAGCGCCTCGCAGCGGTACAGCGGAGTGTCGAGGAAAACCGGGTCGATCACCTGGCGGGCCGCCCGGATCCGAGCAGTGTCGAGGCGCGTCTTCTGCACGACGCAGCAGCGTAGCGCGAGTAACAGCTCAAATCCTATGGATCAAGGGGCAGTTCAGGCTGCCTGAGCTTCGGGGCGCTCGACGAGGTGTCCGCGTTCGAATCGGGCTCCGGCGCGGACGAGAGCGACGAGGTGGGGTGCGTTCACGGCCCGCCACCGCTGTTGGGCGGACTCCACGAGCTTGAAGACCATGGCGAGCGCAGCGGCCGCACTGCCGGCACCCCGGGTGACCTTCGTGCGGAGCCGGACCGTGGCGAAGGTGGACTCGATGGGATTCGTGGTGCGCAGGTGGATCCAGTGCTCAGCGGGAAAGTCGTAGAACGCGAGCAGCTCGTCCGTGTCGTCGGTGATCTTCTTGACGGCCTTGGGGAACTTCGCCTCGTACGTCTTGGCGAACTCGGCAACGGCCTGGAGGGCGTGGTCGCGGTCTTCGGCGTTGTAGATCTCCTGCAGGGCCTTCTTCGCGCTGGGCTGGGCAGACTTCGGCAGAGCGTTCGCGACGTTGGCGATCTTGTGAACCCAGCACCTCTGATGCCGTGCCTCGGGGAACACCTCGGCCAGGGCCTTCCAGAAGCCGAGCGCCCCATCACCGACCGCGAGGACGGGAGCACGCATCCCACGCCGAGCACAGTCGCGCAGCAGATCCGCCCAGGAGTCGGCTGATTCACGGTAGCCGTCACTCATAGCGATCAGCTCCTTGGTGCCGTCCGCACGCACGCCCATCAGCACGAGCACGCACGACTTCGCCTCGCGCAGGCGTATACGCAGGTGGATGCCGTCGGCCCAGACATAGACATAGTCGCTGCCGGACAGGTCGCGCTCGCTGAACGCGGCGTGGTCAGCCTGCCACTGCGTGGTGAGCCGAGTGACGGTGGCCGGCGACAGGCCAGCCGCCGAGCCGAGGAACTGCTCGAGTGCGGGCACGAAGTCGCCGGAGGACAGGCCGTGCAGGTAGAGCAGGGGCAGCACCTCGCTGATCTTCGGGGACTTGCGGCACCACGGTGGCAGGATCGCTGAGGAGAACCGCTTGCGCTCGCCGGTCGCCTCGTCGATGCGCCTGTCGTTCACCCGCGGGGCCTTCACTTCGACCACCCCGGCCGCGGTCGTGACTTCCCTCGGCTGGTGGTAGCCGTTGCGGACCACCAAGCGGCGTCCGCACTCGTCGCGTTCGTCAGCCAACTCGGCTATATAGGCGTTGACTTCAGCTTCCAGGGCTGCGGCCAGCATCCGCCTTGCACCCTCGCGGACAATGTGGTCGATCAGGGAGCCGGTCTCGGTCGTTCCATCGGCATTCACTACGCTCAGCACGGGCGTGCCTTCCCGACCGACGGTGCAACGTCGGCCTACTCGATGACCAGAAGTCGATCACTCGGGAAGGTACGCCCTTCGCGTCCGCCTGAGGTCGATCCACAGGTCATGAGCATTGCTCC
>NZ_JAKEIP010000515.1 GCF_021474425.1 Streptomyces muensis
CCCTACGCCGACAACCTCCTCACCCGCTGGCAGGAACCCCACCGCCACTACCACACCCTCACCCACCTCACCGCGGTCCTGGACCACATCGACGAGTTGGAAGACCACGCCGACAACCCCGACGTCGTACGCCTCGCCGCCTGGTTCCACGACGCGGTCTACCTCCCCGACCGCTCGGAAAACGAAGAACGCTCCGCCCGCCTCGCCGACCGCGCCCTCACAGAAGCCGGCGTCCCCCCGGAGCGCACCGCCGAGGTGGCCCGCCTGGTCCGCCTCACCACCACCCACGCCCCCGCCCCGGACGACCACGACGGCCAGGTCCTCTGCGACGCCGACCTCGCGATCCTCGCCGCACCCCCCTCCACGTACGCCGCGTACACGGCAGCCGTCCGCGAGGAGTACCACTTCGTACCGAACGACGCCTTCCGCGAGGGCCGGGCCGCGATCCTGCGCCAACTCCTCGACCTGCCAAGCCTGTTCAGCACGCCGTACGGCAAGGAGAAGTGGGAGGCCACGGCCCGCTACAACCTCTCCGCCGAGCTGGAAATGCTGTCGCCCTGACCCACCCGCCGCCGTAGCCTGCACGCCATGCGAGACATAAGCGGAGAACGGCTGGAGCAGGCCGTCGCAAGCTGCGCGGCGCTGCTGCGAACGGTGACCGACCGGGACTGGACGGCCGCCAGGGCCGGGCGGACAGACTGGAACTGCCACGAGACCGTGGTCCATGTCGCCGACGACCTCATCGCCTACGCCGGCAACCTCGCCGGACGCGCGCAGGAGAAGTACGTCCCGTTCGACCTCGCCCCGCACGACGACGCCGACAACGCGGACCTGATCCACATCGTCGAGACCACCGGCGCCATCCTCACCGCCACCATCCGCACCACACCCCCCGAGATACGGGCCTTCCACCCGTACCCCTTCCGCAGCGCGAACCGCGACGGCTTCGCCGCGATGGGCATCGCCGAGGTCATCCTCCACACCCACGACATCGCCGAGGGGCTGGGAGTCGCCTACGAACCTCCCGCCGCCCTCCCCGAGTTCGTCCTCACCCGGATCTTCCCGCACATCCAGCCCGGCCCCGACCACTGGCGCACCCTGCTGTGGGCCACCGGCCGCGGCGACCTGCCCGGCCGGGAGCCGGTCACAGAATGGCGCTGGAACAACAACCTCGTCCTGTCCACCGACCGCCTCACCCTCCAGGGCGTCACCCCCGCCTCCGCCGCCGATCTGAGCGTGGGCGGCGACGGCGGGTTCACCTGGGTCGTGGGCGGACCCTACGAGGGGACACGGGAGGCGGCCGGCATGGTGTTGAAGGCCCGCGAGGCGGGCGTGCACCGGCCCGAGTTCGGCCTGTTCATCCTCGTACGACGGGAGGACGGCCTCGCGGTCGGCGGCATGGGCTTCCACGGCGTCCCGGACGAGGAGGGCCGGGCGGAGGTCGGCTACGACCTGGTCGAGGGCGCCCGCGGCCGCGGCTACGCCAGCGAGGCCCTGACCGCACTGTCGGAGTGGGCCCTGGCCAGGGACGACGTCGACGTCCTCTACGCCACCGTCGAGGCCGACAACCTCCCGTCCCAGGCCGTCGCCACCCGCGCCGGGTACGTAAGGGCACCCCAGGAGGAAGAAAGGCAGGAGACGGCGGACCGCACGCTCCAGCTCTACACCCGCCCGGCAACAGGGTGACCCACGTCACATCTCCCCATGTCACATCCCGCCGAGCCACTCCGTCATAGCTGTGTAACCAACGACAACGGCAACGACGAAAACGGCAAGGGAGTTGGCCATGAACGCCCGCATGAACCTCCTCGAGAACCCGCTCGCCGGCAAGGTCATCAAGCACTTCGGCGCGGCGGGCAAGGCGGTCCACGACTCGCCGCTTCCGGTCAGCACCCAGAACCTGGTGACCCTCCGCGCCAGCCAGATCAACGGCTGCGGCTTCTGCACCGACATGCACAGCAAGGACGCGGTCGCCGCCGGCGAGGACTGGCTGCGCCTCAACCTGGTCGCGGCCTGGCGGGAGGCCACCTGCTTCACCGAGGCCGAGCGCGCCGCCCTGGAACTCACCGAACAGGGCACCCGCATCGCGGACGCGGCCGGCGGCGTCCCGGACGAAGTATGGGAGAACGCCGCCAAGCACTACGACGAGGAACAGCTCGGCGCCTTGGTGATCCTGATCGCCATGATCAACACCTACAACCGGCTGAACGTCATGGTCCAGCAGCCCGCGGGCAGCTACCAGCCCGGCCAGTTCGGCTGATCCGAGCGACGCCGCCCCGCACGGCCGAGGGGGCGCCAGGCCATTCCCTGCCCGGCGAATCAGGCCCTAGCCGTTCGCCCGCCCCTTCGGCCTCCGCAACCCCGCCCCCTGCAAC
>NZ_JAKEIP010000516.1 GCF_021474425.1 Streptomyces muensis
GGGTGGGTGTGGTGGGGGCTTCGGCGAGCTTGAGCTGGAGCCAGTTGGACGTCGATCCGGTCAGGGTGTCGGGGTCCCATGGGTGGTCGAGGTGTACGGCTCGGAAGAGCGCCCACTCGCGGAGGCGGTCGGCCAGGAAGGCGTGACCTGCCGTGGCCACGGCCATCGACTCGGCCCAGGCGGTGTACTCGGGGGTCGCGTGGCCGGCGGCGGCCCTGCGGTCGAGGTGGCGGGTCACGGCGGCCTCGGCCATCGTCCGGTCCGGGTCGGTGAGGAAACGGCGGACCAGGGGCGCTTCCTCGTCGGGCGTGGAGTTCTCCAGCTGACGGGTGTAGGCGGCGAAACGGGCGTGTTCGGGGGGTTCAGGGGGTTCGTCGGGGAGCTGGCCGGCAGGTCCCTCGGGGAGTTCGTCGGCGGCTCGGGCGGGGCTCATCCGGTGATCCTCGCCCATTCGTCGGTGCCGTGTCCCGCCGAGGAATTGGTTTGTTCCGCCGAACCGGCCCGCCCTACAGTGAGTTCACTTCGAAGAGACGTTCCCCGGAAAGAAGCCGCAGAGCGGGAGCGTCCCACCTCGTGGAGGTGCGGGAGGGGCGGCAGTCCTTGTCGACCCCTCATTTCGGAGGCCCCTTCATGAACGTCGGTACAGACGTGGGCATCGGCCTGCCCATCGGCGACCCTGCCGCCCTGCTCACCTGGGCCCGGCGCGCCGACGCCGGTCCCTTCAGCACCCTCGGTCTGCTCGACCGGCTCGTCTACGACAACCCCGAGCCGCTGGTCGCCCTGGCCGTCCTCGCGGGTGCGACCTCGCGCATCCGCGTCCAGACCGAGGTGCTGCTCGCCCCGCTGCGGGACACCGCCCTGCTGGTCAAGCAGGCCGCCACCCTGGACCGGATGACCGGGGGGCGGCTCGTCCTCGGTCTGGGCATCGGCGGCCGGGACGACGACCACCAGGCCACGGGCACCGACCCGCGCACCCGGGGGCGGCGCCTCGACGAGCAGATGGCCGTCATGAGCCGCCTGTGGCACGGCGAGCCGTACGGCGACGGAGTCGGTCCCATCGGCCCGGTGCCCGCCCGGATCGGCGGCCCGGAGATCCTCTTCGGCGGCTTCCGGCCCGCCGCGCTCGAACGCGTCGCACGCTGGGGCGACGGCTTCCTCTGCGCGGCGGCGCCCTCCTGGGCGGGCGGTCTGTTCGACACCGTCCGCGGGTTCTGGAAGGAGTACGGCCGCGATGGGCGGCCCCGTCTCATGGCCCAGGTGAACGTCGCGCTCGGTCCACCGGACGTGATCGACGACGCGCGCGGCCGGATGCACGCGTACTACGCCTTCACCGGCATGGCCGACCGCATGGTCGCCGGCCTCCTCACCACCCCCGCCGAGATCCGCGCCGCGCTGGCCGCCTTCGCCGACCTGGGGGCCGACGAGGTCGTGCTCTACTGCTACGGCATCGATCCGGAGCAGGTGGACCGCCTGGCCGACGTGCTGTGAAGCTGTCTCAGTGAAGCCGTTATCCGTGAACCCGCTTCTGTGACACCGCTGTTGCCGGAACTGTGGCGTCCGCCACAGCCGGGTGCGTGGGGTCCTGTTGGACTCGGCGCACCCGGCGTCGTCACGCCCTGCCTGGAGGCCACGTGTTCCTGCTGATCCTGCTGTTCGCCGTGATCGCGGTGATCGTCGCCGTGGGTCTGTGCGGATACGGCGGCCGTACGCTGGCCGACCACGGTCTGCGGCGCGCGAACGCCCCCGCCGTACTGCGCGGCCTCGCCGCCCTCGCGGGGTCGGGGGCGTGTGTCATGTACGCGTGGGGGCTGCTCGCCGTGTGCGGTGCGGTCATGACGGCGGAGGACGGCGGCACCGACTCGGCGCCGGCCCGGTCCTGCCGTACGGCGGGCTGGTTGGAGCGGAGCAGGCACGGCGTCGAGATCGTCGACCACAAGGTCACGTACATCCCGCTCGGGTTCGTCTGCGAGACCAGCGACGGCGGGAGTTACGACAACGGTGACGTGCCGGGGTATGTCAACCCGGTCGTCTTCGGGCTCGCCCTCGCCGGCGCCGGGGGTGCGATCGGGGCGGCGTACGTGTCGGAGTTGCGGGCCCGGGCCGAGTTCCGCAGGCAGCAGGCCGGTTAGCCTCGGTCTTCCAGGCTCGGCCGAAGCGGTCGACCGTGGTGTTCGGAGGCAGACATGGCGAAGGTTCCCAGCGCGGTGGTCGCCGCCGGTGGGCTCGTGGGTGGGTACGGGGTGGCCCGGTGGACCAGGAAGCGGCAGCTCGGCGGGGTCGTGCTGGCTGTCGCGGGGGCGGTGGCGGCGCGGCAGTGGCGGGAGCAGGTGGGTTG
>NZ_JAKEIP010000517.1 GCF_021474425.1 Streptomyces muensis
ACAGGTATGGGGGGCTCGTTTTTGTGTATAAGAGACAGCCAGGGGGCGCAGCCCCCTGGCGGGGTCGAAGGGGCGGAGCCCCTTCAGAGGATGGGACGGGTAGGGGCGGCGGGGGCGAAAACCCCTGCCCCTCACAGCCACCCCCGCGACAATGACCCAGTGCGGTACAGAATCCTGGGCGTCACCCAGGCAACGGACGACCAGGGCACCGTCATACCCCTCGGCGGCCCCCGCCTCCGCGCCCTACTCACCGCCCTGGCCCTACGCCCAGGCCACATCACCACCCCCCACACCCTGATCGACGAGGTCTGGCCCACCGCCCCACCCAGGGACGCCCAGGCCGCCCTACAGGCCCTGATCGCCCGCCTCCGCCGCACCCTCGGCAAGGACGCCATCACCTCCGCCCCCGGCGGCTACCGCCTCACGGCAACCCAGAACGACATAGACCTCTACGTCTTCGAACGCCTAGTACACGAGGGCACCTCAGCCCTGGCCGACGACGACCCCGCCACCGCCGCCCGAACCCTCACCACCGCCCTCACCCTGTGGCACGGCCCCGCCCTGGCCGACCTCCCCGACCGAGACACCGCCGCCACCCGCCCGGAGTCCCTGCGCCTGGAGGCAACCCGCTCCCGCATCGAGGCGAACCTACGCCTGGGCCGCGCCCACCAAGCCGTACCCGAACTGAAGGAACTGACCGCGGCACACCCGTACGACGAACCCCTCCACGCCCTTCTCATCCGCGCCCTGCGCGACACGGGCCGCCCGGCCGACGCCCTCGCCGCATACGAATCCACCCGCCGAGCCCTGTCCGAAGGCCTCGGCACCGACCCCGGCCCGGAACTCCGCGCCCTGCACACAGAATTGCTGAGCCCACCCGAACCAGAACCCACGACGACCCCAGCGACGAACCCCACAGCGAACCCCGCAACGAACCGCCGACCTCCCGCCCCGACACCCCTCGAACAAACCGGCAACCTCCGCCCCCGCCTTACCTCGTTCGTGGGCCGGGAACTCGAACTCGACGCCATCCGTTCCGAATTGCACAGGGCCAGACTGGTCACCCTCACCGGACCGGGCGGCTCTGGAAAGACCCGCCTCGCCGAGGAGGCCGCCACCGGCGTCCCCCAGGCATGGCTCGTCGAGCTCGCCCCGCTCGACCGGCCGGAGGCGGTACCAGGCGCGGTGGTCAACGCGCTCGGTCTGCGCGAGACCGTGCTCATGACCAACGAGCTCACGGCCCCCCAGGACGACCCCGTCGCCCTGCTCATCGAGTACTGCGCCCAGCGCGGCCAACTCCTGATCCTTGACAACTGCGAACATGTCATCGGCGCCGCCGCCACCCTCGCCGAAACGCTCCTCACCCACTGCCCGGGCCTCACGATCCTCGCCACCAGCCGTGAACCCCTGGGCGTTCCCGGCGAGTTGGTGCGCCCGGTCGAGCCCCTGCTCCCCGACCAGGCACACCGCCTCTTCGCGGAGCGCGCGGCGGCCGTCGGCCCCGACGCCGCCACCGCACTGCGCGACGACCGCGCCCAGGAGGCCGTCGCGGAGATCTGCCGCCGTCTCGACGGACTCCCGCTCGCCATCGAGCTGGCGGCCGCCCGGCTCCGGCTGCTCACCCCCCGGCAGATCGCCGACCGCCTGGACGACCGCTTCCGCCTCCTCACCTCCGGAAGCCGCACGGTCCTGCCCCGCCAGCAGACCCTGCGCGCCGTCGTCGACTGGTCCTGGGACCTGCTGGACGACCATGAGCGCACAGCACTGCGCGAAATGTCCGTCTTCGCCGGCGGCTGGGACCTCACGGCGGCGGAGGCGGTGTGCACCGGACCGGTCGCGGACGTCCTCGGCGCCCTCGTCGACAAGTCCCTGATCGTGGCCGCCCCGTGCGAGCGGGACGGCTCCGACGGCATGCGGTACCGCATGCTGGAGACCATCCACGAGTACGCCGTGGAGCGCGCCGCCGAGCTCCCCGCACCGCGACTCGCGGCCGAGCGCCGCCACCGCGCGTGGGTGCGCGCGCTCGTCGAGGAGGCGGACCCACAGCTGCGTTCCGCGAACCAGCTCCCCTGGATCTCCCGCCTGGAGACGGAGCTGGACAACATCCGGACGGCCCTCGACCGCGCCCTCACGGCAGGCGACGAACCAGAGGCGGCCGCCCTCGCCCTCGCCATGGGCTGGTTCTGGTGGCTGCGCTCCTACCGTCACGAGGGCACAGCCTGGATCGACCGAATCCTGAGGCTGGCCACCACCTCGCACACCCCCGACCACACCCCCGAGGCC
>NZ_JAKEIP010000518.1 GCF_021474425.1 Streptomyces muensis
CCCCCGGCGCCCGCGTCTGGTCGGCCCCCGCCGAGTCGGCCCACCAGGCGGCCCTGCGCACCTCCATGCGCAGCCTGGGCCTCGGCGAGCCGATCGGCCGCATCAGCGCGGGCATCGGCCCCACGCTGGCCACGGCGTCCGCGGTGGGCGGCGAGACGGTCGTCCTGCCGCTGGTCGCCCGCAACCGCGTCATCGGCATGCTGACCCTCGGCAAACCGACGGACGAACACTTCCGCCAGGAAATCCTGGAGTTGGCGGAGGACCTCTCCCGAAGGGCCGCCCTGGCCCTCGACAACGCCCGCCTCTACTCCGAGCGCACAGCCATCAGCCAGTCCCTCCAGCGCAGCCTCCTGCCGCCCGAGCTCCCCGAGATCGACGGCGTCGAGGTCGAGGTCATCTACCGCGCGGCCGGCGAGGGCAACGAGGTCGGCGGCGACTTCTACGACCTCTTCCCGATCAGCGACGGCGCCTACGGCTTCGCCATTGGCGATGTCTGCGGTACGGGCCCCAACGCGGCGGCGGTCACCGGTCTGGCCCGGCACGCACTCCGACTCCTCGCACGCGAGGGCCTCAGCGGCCCGGCGGTCCTTGAGCGCCTGAACTCCGCGATCCTCGACGAGGGCGCCCGCAGCCGCTTCCTGACACTCCTGTACGGCGAGTTGAGGCCGCAGGAGGACGGCAGCGCCGAGCTGAAGGTGGTCTGCGCCGGCCACCCGCTCCCGCTCCGCCTGCGCCAGGACGGCACGGTCGAGCCGGCCGCCGAACCCCAGCCGCTCCTCGGCGTCATGGAAGACCTGGAACTCTACGAGCAGACGGTCACCCTCGACCCGGGCGACGTCCTGCTGTGCGTCACGGACGGCGTCACCGAACGCCGCGAAGGCAGCCGCATGCTGGGCGACGACGGCCTCACCGACGTCCTCACCACCTGCACGGGCCTCACGGCGGGCGCGGTGGCGGCCCGCATCATGCGCGCCGTCGAACGCTTCGCCTCGGACGCCCCGTCCGACGACATGGCCATCCTGGCGATGCGCGTCCCGGGCATCCACAAGGACTGAGGAAGACAGGCAGAAGGGCATGAGAAAGGCCCCGCCCGAATGGGCGGGGCCTTCTGCGTGGAGCCCCCAAACGGAATCGAACCGTTGACCTTCTCCTTACCATGGAGACGCTCTACCGACTGAGCTATAGGGGCCAGCTGCCTTTTGCGAAGTTCCCCTCGCGGCAACGGAATAGATCATACCCCGAACACACCCGTGCTCCCAAACCCATCAGAAGGCAGGCTGGAGCAGTCCTCCGAGCGCGTTGCACGCGGACACGATCCGCTGCATGTCGCGTTTGGTCAGAGCGGCATCGACGGGCAGGGCCAACGTTTCATCAGCGGCCCGCTCCGTCTCCGGCAGCGACACACATCGCCGATATTCAGGCAGCCGATGCACAGGCGTCTTCACCGGAACTCGGCACTCAACACCCTTGGCCCGCACGGCCCGAGCGAAGGCATCACGATCCGGCCGCCCATTCCCCGGCACCCGCACGACGTATTGCTGATACGTGTGCCCGTCACCACCATCGGGCGTCTGCACACCCTTCAACTTCGCATCGAGATACGAGGCCCGCTGCCTGCGCTGAGCGACCTCGCCATAGGGCACCTCGGACTCACCCTGTTCCAGCACCAACAGCCCATGCCGCCGGCCGATCTCATGCAACCGCTCGATATCGGCCGACCGACCGAATCGGTGTACGGCGACGACAGCCGCCGTCCGCGGCGTCACGACCGCCTCCACAGCGGCGGCCTCCAAGCAGT
Source organism: Streptomyces muensis (assembly GCF_021474425.1). Lineage (GTDB taxonomy): Bacteria > Actinomycetota > Actinomycetes > Streptomycetales > Streptomycetaceae > Streptomyces > Streptomyces muensis. The sequence continues at coordinate 1,799 of NZ_JAKEIP010000518.1, forward strand.
ACGTCAGCGGATCTATGTCCGCGAACACCGGCAGCGCCCCGGCCAGGACCACGGCCTCGGCGACTTCGACGTTCCCGAAGGCCGGTACGACAACCTCGTCACCGACTCCGACGCCGGCAGCCCTGAGCATTGCAGCAGTACCCATATGGGGGATGTTGGTAGCGCAACGTGAACTTCAGGTGACGCACAACAAAAAAGGGTTGGTCCCGGAACCGAAGTTCCGGGACCAACCCTATTAAAAGGAGTTCGGCGGCGTCCTACTCTCCCACAGGGTCCCCCCTGCAGTACCATCGGCGCTGTAAGGCTTAGCTTCCGGGTTCGGAATGTAACCGGGCGTTTCCCTCACGCTATAACCACCGAAACACTATGAAACAATCAAACACTGCCGCACCGCATGTGACCCATGCGGGGCCGTTCGTGGTTTCAGAACTAACACAGTGGACGCGAGCAACTGAGGACAAGCCCTCGGCCTATTAGTAC
>NZ_JAKEIP010000519.1 GCF_021474425.1 Streptomyces muensis
CCCCCCGAACAGTTGAGCGAGACCCGGTAATTCCTAGGCAAAAACCACCCCACCAGGAATGGGAACCAGCCCCTCCGCTGTTGCACCCCCTTGGAGGGCCCCGCACCCTCCCCCAGGCATGCCCGCAGCCAAGGAGGACCACGTGAGCCACTACGTCAACAGGCTCGGGTGGCTCCACCGCCGCCCCCGCCGCGTAGCCATGCTCAGCGTGCACACCTCACCGCTCCACCAGCCCGGCACAGGCGACGCCGGCGGCATGAACGTCTACATCGTCGAACTCGCGCAGCGCCTCGCCGCGATCAACATCGAGGTCGAGATCTTCACCCGCACCACCGCCACCGACCTCCCACCCACCGTCGAGCTGGCGCCAGGCGTACTCGTCCGCCACGTGGACGCCGGCCCGTACGAGGGCCTCAACAAGGAAGACCTCCCCGCCCAGCTCTGCGCCTTCACCCACGGCGTGATGCAGGCCTGGGCCGGCCACCGCCCCGGCCACTACGACCTGGTCCACTCCCACTACTGGCTCTCCGGCCACGTCGGCTGGCTCGCCGCCCAGCGCTGGGGCACCCCCTTGGTGCACGCCATGCACACCATGGCCAAGGTCAAGAACGCCAACCTCGCCGACGGCGACACCCCCGAGCCCGCCGCCCGGGTCATCGGCGAGACCCAGATCGTCACGGCCGCGGACCGCCTGATCGCCAACACCTCCGAAGAGGCCGACGAACTGGTACGCCACTACGCCGCGGCCCCCGACAAGGTCGCCGTGGTCCACCCCGGCGTCAACCTCACCCGCTTCTCACCGGCCGACGGCCGGGCCGCCGCCCGAGCCCGCCTCGGCCTCCCTCAGGACGCCCTGATCCCCCTGTTCGCAGGCCGCATCCAGCCCCTGAAGGCACCGGACATCCTCCTGCGCGCCGTGGCCGTCCTCCTCGACGAGCACCCCCACCTCCGCTCCCGCATCCTCGTCCCGGTCGTCGGCGGCCCCAGCGGCAGCGGCATGGCCAAGCCCGAAGGCCTCCAGAAGCTCGCCGCCCGCCTGGGCATCGCGGATGTCGTACGGTTTCGCCCACCCGTCGGCCAGGAGCAGCTCGCGGACTGGTTCCGCGCGGCATCCGTGCTGGTCATGCCGTCGTACAGCGAATCCTTCGGCCTCGTTGCCATCGAGGCACAGGCGGCCGGCACCCCCGTCCTCGCGGCGGCCGTGGGCGGCCTCCCGGTCGCGGTCCGCGACGGCCGTACCGGCTATCTGGTCCAGGGCCACGACCCGGCCGACTACGCCCGAGCGCTGCACGGCTTCGCCGAGAACCCCGACCTGACCCCGCGCATGGGCGCGGCCGCCGCCCGGCACGCCCAGTCCTTCGGCTGGGACACCGCGGCCGCCGCCACGGCGGACGTCTACACGGCCGCGACCCAGGCCCACCGCCGTCGCGTACGCTCCCACCATGGCTGACGCACAGAAGGCGGAGCAGGTCGTCGCGCAGGTCGTCGAGGGAGCCCTGAAGGACGCCGACCTCGAATGGGAGAGTCCGGCCCCCGGCAACTACGTCGTCAAACTCCCCGGCACCCGCAAGCTGTCGACGACGGTCTCCCTCCTCGTCGGCCGCCACTCCCTCTCCCTCAACGCCTTCGTCATCCGCCACCCCGACGAGAACGAACCCGGCGTCCACCGCTGGCTCCTGGAGCGCAACCTCAAGCTGTACGGCGTGAGTTACGCGGTCGACCGGCTCGGCGACATCTACGTCACGGCCAAGCTCGCCCTGTCCGCCGTCACCCCCGACGAGATCGACCGTCTCCTCGGCCAGGTCCTGGAGGCGACGGACGGCGCCTTCAACACCCTCCTGGAACTCGGCTTCGCCTCCGCGATCCGCAAGGAGTACGAGTGGCGCGTGGCACGCGGCGAGTCGACGCGCAACCTGGACGCGTTCGCCCATCTGACCAAGCGCTCCGCGGACTGAATCCAGGTCCGTACCAAGTAACGACTACATAACCCCCGCGCACCCTCTTCCCGGCGCAGGGGTCCCGTGGCATGCTCACCGGCCGACGCAGATCTGAACGTCGTTCACATCCATGAAGAGCCGCATGGAAGGACGCACGGACATGAGTAACGCGCAAGGCATGCCCAGACGAAGCCTCTTCCTCGGCGCCACAGCGATGGCCGCCACCGCACTGCCCCCCCCCCCCCCCCGGGGGCGTATAAACAACAACCAGCCCACCAGACCCGGTATATAAACGCGGATTCCCGGAGGGGGTTGTGAGATAGGGGGGGG
>NZ_JAKEIP010000520.1 GCF_021474425.1 Streptomyces muensis
GCGGGGGCGTCTGCGGGGCGGTGGTGGCGTACGGCGACCGGGGCTGCGGATAGCCGTAGGCCGGGGCCGCGACCGGGGGCTGCTGTGCGCCGTAGCCGGGGTAGCGGAGCTGGTGGAAGTGGCGGATGTCCGCGGAGAGGTAGTACGCGATGGCGGCCACGATGCCGCCCAGGACGAGAGCGAGGCCCGTCCAGCCGCCCGCGGTGTGGATCTCCTCGCCGGGCTCCATGCCCATCAGGATCAGCCCGCCGAACTCCACCACGATCGACGCCGCGAACAGACCCCAGTCGAGCGGCTTTCGGGTCACGATGGCCAGGCGCAGCATCATCGTCCACGTCAGCAGGCCGAAGCTCAGCACGGAGATCACGACGAAGAACACGCGCAGGAAGACCAGCCACCCGGTGGGCGGCGGCTGCTTCACCGGCTGCGTGTAGCCGTGGCCTTGCATGGCTGCTCCCGATCGATGGCCGAACTGCGGATGGCAGAGGTGCGGATGGCACAACCACAGATGGCAGAAGTGCGGTCGTGCGATTGTCGCTTCGAGCGTATAGGTCGACACCGACATACGGTCACCGGTTGTACCGAACCGTTGTCGTGCTGATCACTTGGCGGGACGGCGCAGGTCGGGCGGAGGCCCGGCTTCCGGACCGGCGTCGGTCGGCGCACGCTCAGTCGGGCGCGACCGTCCCGTCCGTCAGCCCGTCGTACATGCCCCGCACGAGCTGCTCCCCGAGCCGCCCCGCGTGCCGCAGCACCCGCTCGAACTCGTCGAGGGCCCGGAAACGGGCGCCGTAGCGGCGTTGTTCGTCGAAGGGGAGCCGGGGCAGTTGGAGCCGGCGCACGTCGAGGCGGGTCGCGGTGGAGGCGTAGCTGCTGGCCTGGCGGTTGTTGGCGGTGCCGCGCAGGAAGCCGGCGAGGAACCAGGGGTCGAGCGCCGCGGGATCGGGGCGCAGGAGCACGAGGTTGCGCCCCAGGGCGGCGCCCGCGGTCGCGTCGTCGATCACGCGCGCGATGGAGCCGCCGCCGAGCACCGGCACGACCACATCGCCCGGCTCGGTCAGCACGGCTTCCTCGTCGCTCTCGGGCAACGTCCCGGAGGGAGCGGTTCCGGAGAGCACGTCGTTGTCGGTGAGCACGGGCACGCGCGCGCGGCCGCCGTTTCCGCCGGTCCGCATCACCAGGGCGCCCCCGCGCGCGAGTTCGCCGATGGTGGTGAGCGGCCAGCGCGGGGCGAACCGGTTGGCGTCGGCGGGCGGCGGGGTGAGGTCGGCGGACAGACGCAGCGTCTCGCCGAGCCGGTCGCGCACGGCCGTGAGCTGCTCGACGCCGTCGGCCGCCGTGGGCGGCGGGAGGTGCCGGGCGGGGGCCAGGTCCACGTCGTCGTCGAGGAGGTCGATGACGGGCAACGAGCGGGCCAGACCGGGACGTTCGTCGAGCGAACCGGTGCGCTCGTGCACCCGCCAGGCGTCGAGCACGGTGTCCCGCACCGCCTGCCAGTCGGGCCCGCCCCGCGCCTCCCCGGCGAACCGTCCCACGTCGACGAGCAGCACCTCGGGCTGCCCCGCCGCCCGCTCGGGCCGGCGCAGCACCCACAGGTGGAGCGGGATGTTGTACGGCGGTGCCGCGCCGACCGGCAGCGCGATCACGGCGCGCAGGGCACCGCGCCGCAGCAGGTCGGCGCGGATACGGCGGCCGGAGCGGCGGGAGGCGGCGGCGGGCGGCATCAGCAGGACCGCGGTGCCGCCGTCCTTGAGGCGGGCCAGCGCGTGCTGCACCCAGGCGAGCTCGGACTCGGTGCGGGCCGGGAAGCCGTACTCCCAGCGCGGGTCGTAGGCGAGTTCGTCGTGGCCCCAGTTGCGTTCGTTGAACGGCGGGTGGCACAGCACGGCGTCGGCGTGCAGCTCGGGGTGGGCGTCGGCGCGCAGGGTGTCGCCGACGGCGCCGCGTACGGCGGTCCGCGTCTGGAGGGCGAGCCGGAGCGCGGTGAGCGCGGCGAGTTCGGGGGCGCTGTCCTGGGCGTACAGCTCCTGGTCGGGGCGGGGGGTGACGGCGCGCAGCAGGGCGCCGGTGCCGCAGGCCGGGTCGAGGACGGTGCGGGCGGGGCCGGCCAGGTCGGCCATGAGTCCGGCGAGTTCGGCGGGGGTGAGGGTGTACTGGCGCGGGTTGGCGTCCAGGTGCCGACCGAGCAGGAACTCGAACGTCTGACGGGCCCCCGACTCGGCCGCCAGCTCGGCGACGCCGCGCAGGATCGGCTGGC
>NZ_JAKEIP010000521.1 GCF_021474425.1 Streptomyces muensis
GGCGAGGAGAAGGGGTTCGTGTAACGATGCGGGGGCTGGTTGTGCGGGACACAGGGTTGTCGACCATACTGCTCGGCTGTGGAGCAGCGCATAGGTTCAGGCAGCCAGCCCCTGGAGGGCGCCGGGTTCGACCCGGCCTTCATCCCCGGGCTCACCTCGCCCGCGTCCGCCGCCCAGGAGGGCGCGAAAAAGGAGGACGCGGCCACGGACGGCGACATCGAGGAGACGGTCCTCGAGGACGCCGAGGAGCCCGAGGCGAAGGCCGATGACGAGGCCGGCGAGAAGACCGACGCCGACGATGACGATGACGAGCCGCCGGCCGACGGCCCCGTCTTCGAGGCCTCCGACCGCCGGGCCCGTATCGTCGCCGACCGCACCGGCGTACACCTCTCCCTGGACGACCAGGAGTGCGAGTTCCGCTGGGACGAGATCGGCGCCGTGGAGACCGAGGCGCCGCGCTTCGGGAAGCGGTACACCGTCACCGTGCACACTCCTGACCGCCGTTGGTACCCGATCGAGATCGAGGCGACGGCCAGGAGCCGCTTCACGGAGTGGGACGAGCAGTTGGACGCGGTCCTCGACGCCTACTTCGAGGAGGACGCCGAAGGCGGCCGACTCGCCGAGGACGTCGAGGAATCCGACGCCGAGTAGCAGCTAGCTGCAGTACTGGGCCTCCTTGCCGATCGACCGGTACATACAGTCGGCGTTCTCCAGCAACTGCAACACCGCATCCCGGTTCCGGGACGTCTCCCGCTCGATCACCTCGTCGGGCGGGTAGAAGCCCCCGCCCCCGGACCTCGGGTACATCTCGAAGGTGTACCCGAAGATCTTCTGGTTGCCCCACAGCCAGTCGTCGATCGACCCGTCGGTGATGTACAGGTCACTGGACTGCTCCGGCGTATAGCCGTTGCTGGCCGCCATCTTCTGCCCGACCGTGGCGAACGCGTTGCGGTCGTCGGCGGTCATGCCGGTCGTCGTGTCGGAGTAGGTGTACCCGAAGGGCCACAGCACCAGCTCGCTGTAGGTGTGGAAGTCGACCCCGGCCTTGATCTGCTGCACCCCGCCGACCACACGGCTGCGCACGAAGTTGGCGACCACCTTGACCTCGGGCGCCGACTCGGCGGACGCGCCGCGGTAGGTGTCCGAGGACGTCGACCCGGAGGAACCGCCGCAGCAACCCCACCGGTAGTTCCAGTTCCGGTTGAGGTCGGTCCCGACGGCCGAGGAACCGGAGTTGGGCTGCCGGTTCTTGCGCCACGACCGGTAGGAGCCGGTGGCGATGTCGTACTCGCCGCCGTCCGGGTTGAGGTCGGGGACGATCCAGATCTCGCGGTTGTTCACCATGCTGGTGACCCGGGAGTCACTGCCGTAGTCGGAGGTCAGCTCGCGCAGCAGATAGAGCGCCATCTCGACGGTGAGGTGCTCGCGGGCGTGCTGGTGGTGGGTGAAGAGGACCTCCGGCTCGGACTCGTCCGTGCCCACGTTGTCGCTGATCTTGATGGCGACGATGTTCCGGCCCTGGTACGACGTGCCGATGACACGCTGGCTCGCGATCGAGGAGTTGGCCGAGACCAGTGAGTTGATCTCGCTCGTCATCTCCGCGTAGTTGTGGTAGCGCGAGTCACCGGACGGGAAGTCGTAGAGCCGGACGTCGTCCTCGCCGGCGGACCGGTCGGGGACCGCGCCGAGCGGGGTGACCTCGTAGCCGAGCGTCTTCAGCCGCTTGATCTGGTCCGCGCGGCCGGAGACGACGACACCGTGACCGTGGGCCTCGTCCACGGTCACCCCGGTCCGCTGAAGTGCCGTGCGGTCCTTGGCGGTCGAGTGCATGTGGACCTCGTACTGCCGGACGTCGTCGGCCGAGGGGGCCGCCTTGGCGGCGCTGTCGGCGTTCGCTGACACGTTCGCGGAGAGCGGTGCCGCGAGGGCGAGGGCGAGCAGTGTGGCGAGCGCGGCGGTACGTCTGCCGCCGCGGGCGCCGGAGCCGCGTATGCGAAGTCGCATGAAGTCTCCTTGTGGGAGTGGGGGGTGGGGTTCAGTGCGACGTACTGCGTGGTGCGGGTGTGGCGCTCATCGTGCGGTGCTGGCATGAGCAGGTCAAGAGTGGACCGTTGATCGCGGTGCGAACCACTCGAAAATCAGCCGCGCAGTGTACGCGCGCGGCCTCCGTACGGAGCGGTCCCGGATTAAGTCCACCCGGGGGTGTGATCCGGGCGTGCGGACCGGCGCGAGGGGCGGGAAGGGT
>NZ_JAKEIP010000522.1 GCF_021474425.1 Streptomyces muensis
CCCCCAGCACCACCCCGCCGCCCCGGAAGTCCACGGCACCGGCGGACTCGGCGGCCAAGTCCACCACCCCGCAACGCGCTTCGGGCTCGGCCCCACTGGCGGACCGTATCCGCCCCGGCACCAGCTACGAAGGAGTCGCCACCTTCTACGACACCGGCAACGGCGACGGCGCCTGCCTGTACGGCCCCACCGACGACGTCATGACGGCGGCGATGAACCACACCGACTACGAGACGTCCAAGGCCTGCGGGGCACACGTCCTGGTCCGCGCGGCGAACGGCGCCTCGGTCACCGTCCGCATCACCAACGAGTGCCCGCTGCCCTGCGCCCCCGGCCAACTCGACCTCAGCCCCCAGGCGTTCGCCGAGCTCGCGGCCCCTTCGGCCGGCCGCATAGCCGTCACCTGGAGCCTGCTGAGCCCCGACACGTCCGACAGGATCGCGATCCGCTACAAGACCGGCTCCAGCGTCCACTGGTGCGGCATCCAGGCCCTGAACCACCGCAACCCGCTGGCCCGCCTGGAGGTCCGCGACGCGGCCGGCACCTGGCGCCAACTCCCGCGCACCGCCTACAACTACTTCCTCTCCGAGCAGGGGAGCGGGTGCGGGGGCGCGATCAGGATCACGGACATCTACGGGGAGACGCTGACGGTGGAGGGGATGTCGATACGCCCGGACGCCGTGCAACCGACGCGGTTGCAGTTCGCACAGCACTGACCCGCAGGCGCGAGACGGCAGCCGGCCCACTGGCCCTACAGGCCGGCCCCTACTAACCCCGGTATTCCTGGGCGAGGAGCCCGAGCAGCACCTCGTCCAGGAACTCGCCCATCACCCAGGCCGAGGAGCGCAGGACGCCCTCGCGGACGAAGCCGTTGCGCTCGGCGGAGCGCAGCATCCCGGTGTTGTCGGCCAGCGTCTCGATCTGGAGCCGCTGGAGGCCGCGCACGATGAACCCGTAGTGGCACAGCACGGCGACGACATCGGTGCCGTAGCCCTTGCCGCGGGCGGACGGCAGCAGGCCCAGCCCGATGTGGGCGCAACGGTTGTGGAGGTCGATGCCCCAGAGTGTCGCCGTGCCGACCAGGGTGCCGCCGGCCAGCTCCACCACGGAGAAGGGGACGGACGCTTCCTTCGTGTCGTCCACCACGAGCCGCGGATCCTTGAAACCGGGCGTGATCGGCCGCCAAGGTCCGCCTTCGGCCCGCGAGGCGTTGACCACGTCGTCGTAGAGCTCGGCCCGCAGGACCGGTATGTCGTCCTCGTGCCGGGCCCTGAGCCCGACCTTGTCGCCCTTCAGCATGCCGGTTTCCTATCCGACGGGGCCGATCTGCGGCAAACGAATTGAACACCCGGGAACCCGCCGGCCTCAGTGGCGGCAGAAGCAGAACGGATGGCCGGCCGGATCCGCGTAGACCCGCCAGTTGACCCCCGGGCGAAGCTGGTCCGTCCGCTCCAGCACGGTCGCACCGAGCGCGAGCGCCCGCTTCTCCTCCACATCGAGGTCGTCCACGTCGAAGTCCAGATGGAGCTGCTGCGGCCGCTCCTGCCCGGGCCACTCGGGCGGCCGATAACCCTCCACCCGCTGACAGGCCACCGGCGTCCCCTCGAACCCCTGCACCTCCACCCACTCCGGCTCCTCGGGATCCACGACCACCCGGCCCCCGAGCAACTCCGCGTAGAACTCCGCGAGCCGCACCGGATCAGCACAGTCCAACACGACCGCCTGCAACTTCCGAATCACACCCGCCCCCTCGCCCTCCGGCCACTTCCGCGACGTCCCGTACGGGAGGGGCGTACCCGTCACTGTGGCGGGCATGCGCGGGGATGCGTCGGACGGCGGCGGGCTTCACCCGCCAGGGGGCGACACCCGGACCCCCGCTCAGTCACCAGGTCGGTCGAAGGTCTCCCCCGCGGAGCGGAAACGTTCCATTCCCGGGAGCGCTCCCGCACGCACAGGCTGCGCCCCATCTCCCTCGTCCGCAACGACGGATCCCGCCACTTTCACGTCACCGACGGCGCCGCAGTCGGCTCCACGGTCGGCTCCACGGCCCCGTCCGCAGTCGGCGCCACGGTCGTCTCCGCGGTCGGCTCCGCCGGGTCGCTCGGCGCACGGGACCCGTCGGTACCGGAGGTCTCCGTGGGCGAGGAGGTCACCGGCCGTGGCGGAACCGTGGGGGTGGGCGTGGCCGTTCGGGGACGTGATGCCGAGGGGGTCGGGATCTCCGATGGGGATGGGGACGAGGG
>NZ_JAKEIP010000523.1 GCF_021474425.1 Streptomyces muensis
GGGCACGGCCGTGCGTCGGTTGCCGACCGCGGCAGCGGGCCGGGGCCACGTCGTCCCGGGCGGGACGCGCCGCGCCGGTCGGGGCGGGCCGGTGGCCGCAGGACCGTGTCGAGGACGTCGTGCTCGGCGAGTTCACCGGAGGAACCCATGGCGCCGGTCGCGGTGGGCGGGGCGGCGGCGTGGGCCTGGGCGTGGGCGCCCGGTACCAGGAGGGCGAGCAGCAGCACGAGGACCCGCAGCCAGGCGCGGCTGCGCGAGGGGCGTCGTGCGGTACTCGCGGTACTCACGGAAGGTCATCTCCCCGGTGGCCGTACGAGGTTCATCCCGTTCGGGGGGAGAACCGCCCGCTCGGCGTACCGGTTCGCGGCGCGTATCACAGCTCTCGCGGGACCTGGCGGGCCCGCCCCCGGATGCGCAGCGCGAGGACGATCTCGACGACGCCGACAGCCACCAGCCAGCAGCCGCCGAGCACCATCAGGACGGTGACCGACTCGATCGGGGCGTCGATCAGCACGATTCCGCCGAGGACGGTGACGATCCCCAGGAACATCTGCCAGCCGCGCGCCGGCATGGACTTGTCGGAGGCGGCGGCCAGCAGTTGGGAGATGCCGCGGATGAGCCAGCCGATGCCGATCCACAGGGCGAGCAGCAGCACCGACTGCATCGGGCGGCGGAAGCAGAACAGGCCGAGGACCACCGACAGCGTGCCGCTGATGAACGCCAGCACTCGCAGCGAGGTCGTCCGGTGCGTGCCGAAGGCCGCGATCAGCTGGAAGACGCCGCTGATCAGGAGGTAGAGGCCGAAGAGGACACCGGAGACGAAGAGCGGGGCGCCCGGCCAGACCAGGACCAGGACGCCCAGGACCAGCGAGCAGACGCCGGTGCCGAGGACGACCTGCCAGGCGGCGCGGGAGAGGGCGTGCAGGGGGCCTTCGAGCGGCGGCTCGGGTTCATGGGCCGCCGTCCCCGCCCCCGGCCCGGGCGCGTGCCCGGCGTGGACGCGCCGGTCGTCGTAGTCCCGACCCCACGGGGAGCCGGTCGGTGACTCGCTCATGATCCATGCTGAGAACGACCCGGCCGACCTCGCCATCGGGGACGGGCCACTCGAATGACGGCACGGATGGTGACGGCATGGAGCGGGCCACAGCCCCGAGGGCCGCCGTACCTACTTCGCCGCGCCCTTTCCAGCGCTCTTGGCCGCCTTCGCCGCCGCCTTCATCTCCTGCTTGTGCGCCCGCACCTTGGCCAGCGACTCGGGGCCGGTGATGTCGGCGACGGAGCGGAAGGAACTCGTCTCGCCGTAGGCGCCGGCGGCCTCCTGCCAGCCCTGGGGGCGGACGCCCAACTGCTTGCCCAGCAGGGCGAGGAAGATCTGGGCCTTCTGCTTGCCGAAGCCCGGCAGGTCCTCCAGCCTGCGCAGCAGTTCGCGGCCGTCGTCGACGCCCTTCCAGACGAGCTCGGCGTCACCGTCGTAGTGCTCGACGAGGTACTGGCACAGCTGCTGGATCCGCTTGGCCATGGACCCGGGGTAGCGGTGCACGGCCGGCTTCTCCGAGAGCAGGGACGAGAAGGCCTCCGGGTCCTGCGCGGCGATGTCGTGCGCCTCCAGGTCGTCCGCGCCGAGCCGGTCGGCGATCGTGCGGGGCCCCTTGAACGCCCACTCCATCGGCACCTGCTGGTCCAGCAGCATGCCGACCAGCGCGGCGAGCGGGCTGCGACCGAGCAGCGCGTCGGCCTCGGGGTCCTGGGCGAGGTGAAGGGTGACGTCCATGACCCGATCATGCCCCTTCGGTGCATGCCTCGCAGCCGAGGGCCCATGCCCAGGGTCGGGCTCACGCCGCGGGCTGGGCTTCGTGTCGAGGACCGGGCTTGCGCCGAGGGCCGGGCCCACGCTGCGGGTCGGGCTTCGTGTCGAGGGCTGGGCCTCCGTCGAGGCCCAGGTTCTACGCCGTGGGTCGGGTTCTACGCCGTGGGTGGGGCTCCGGGCCTTGGGTCGGATCGTCCGCCGTGGTCGGGCTCGGGGCCGTACGTCGGATTCCGCCGTGCGCCGGACTCCCCACCGTGGGCCGGACCCCCCTCGGGGGGGGGCCGGGGGGGGGGGGGGGGGCCGCCGGGGCGGGGCGGGGGGGGGGGGGGGGGGGCGGGCGGGGGCCGCGGGGGGGGGGGGGCGCGGCCCGCCCCCGGGGCCCGGGCCGGCGGCGGGCCGGGGCGCGGGG
>NZ_JAKEIP010000524.1 GCF_021474425.1 Streptomyces muensis
GGGGCGGGAGGTGTCCGAGCGGCTGATGGATCGGGGGGTGCTGGTGAAGGACACCCAGGGGGCGACGATCCGGATCGCGCCGCCTCTGGTGATCGGGAAGGAGGATCTGGACTGGGGGCTCGCCCAGTTGCGGGGTGTGCTCGGGGTGTGAGGGAGAGGGAGGGGGCGGTTCGGCGGGGCGGCCGGGATGACGAGGGCGTCAGAGGATCACGTGGGGCAGAAAGCGTGCGTACTCGTCGGTGATCAGGCCGGACGACTCGCGGATGCCGAGGCCTGCCGACTCGTCCTCGACGACCCAGGCGCCGAGGACGACGTGGTTGCCGTCGAAGGTGGGGAGCGGGGCCAACTGCTGGTAGCAGCAGGGCTCTTCGCGGACGGGGGGCGTCTCGGAGCCGGGTTCGTGGACCGTGACGCCCGCGCCCTCGCGGCCGAGCAGGGGCTTGGCGACGTAGCCCGTGGTGGTCGCCAGTTCCCGCGGGCCGTCGAGGTAGGCGGGGAGCAGGTTCGGGTGGTCCGGGTAGAGCTCCCAGAGGATCGCCAGGAGGGCCTTGTTGCTGAGGAGCATCTTCCAGGCCGGTTCGATCCAGAGGGTCGTGCCGGTGCCGCCGCCATTGTCGAGGGTGTCCAGGACGTGGCCGGCGAAGCGGTCGGTGGTGAGCCATTCCCAGGGGTAGAGCTTGAAGCAGCTGCGGATGAAGCGGAGTCGGGTGTCGACGAAGCGGCCGGAGAGCGGGTCCCAGCCGATCTCCTCCATGGAGATCCAGGCGGTGTCCAGGCCCGCCTGGTCGGCTGTCTCCTGAAGGTAGGCGACCGTCATCAGGTCCTCGCCGAGTTCGTCGGCGGAGGAGTACGCGAAGTAGAGGGGACTGCCGGGAGGCAGCAGGGCGGACTGCTTCTTCCAGGCGGCGACGAGACGTTCGTGGAGGGAGTTCCACTGGTCGGCGCCCGGGAAGCGCTCCTCCATCCAGAACCACTGGGGGGACGCGGCCTCGACGAGGGACGTGGGGGTGTCGGCGTTGTACTCCAGGAGCTTCGCCGGGCCGGTGCCGTCGTAGCGGAGGTCGAACCGGCCGTAGAGGGAGGGGAGTTCGGCGCGGCGGCGCCAGGCGTCGGCGACCGCGTTCGCGACCCGCGGGTCGGTGATGCCGAGGTCGGCGAAGCGGTCGGCGCGGACGATGTGGTCCGCCGCGGCGAGGCACATGCCGTGCAGTTCCTCGACGACCTCCTCCAGCGCCTCGACCTCGGCCAGGGAGAAGACGTAGTGGGCGCTCTCGTCCCAGTACGGGCGCAGGGAGTTGTCGGGGTGGCGGGTGAGGGGGTAGACGAGGCCCTGTTCCTCGACGGTCTGCTGCCAGCCGGGGCGGGGTTCGATCGTGCGGCGTTCCATCGGCCTGCCCGCTCAGCCGCCGCTGCTGCCCGAGCCGGAGCAGCCGAAGCCGCCTCGGTCGACGGCGTCGCTGCGGTTGAAGGTGCCGTAGTCGGCGCGGCCGCCGTCGGTGTCGGCGTCGTAGTACCAGGCGGCGTCGGAGCCGCCGGTCTTCTTCCTGGTGCTCTTGCCGTACGAGGAGCTGGAGCCTGACGTGCAGTTCTTGTCCGCGATGACCTTGTAGCCCTCGTAGGTGTAGCTGTCGCGGTCGACGCAGCGGCGGTCCGGTTCCGAGCCGCACGAGGTCAGGGCCGCGGCGATGACGCCCATGCCGCCCAGGACGACGGTGCTCGAGCGCAGTCGGCGTCGTGTTTCCGCCATGTGTGTCCCCCGATGGTCCGTTCGGTCCCGATGATCCGTCCGGTGTTCAGCGGACAGCCTAAAGATCGCCGCACGCCGCCCCGCAAGGCCCCCCGGGCCGCACCCTCCCGCCTACAGTCGGTTTGTGCTCTTCGGAATGATCTGCGCCCTTGGTGCGGCGGTCTGTTTCGGCGCGGCCACCGTCCTTCAGGCCGTGGCCGCGCGGGCGGCGAGTGCGCAGGGGGGCCGGGGCGGCGCGGCGGGGGTGCTGCTGCGGGCGCTTCGGCAGTGGCGGTATCTGGCCGGGCTCGCCCTGGACGGGCTGGGGTTCGTCTTCCAGGTCCTCGCCCTGCGGTCGATTCCCATCTACGCCGTGTCGGCGGCGCTGGCGTCCAGTCTCGCGGTGACCGCGGTCGTCGCGGCGCGGTTGCTGGGGGTGCGGTTGCGGCGGAGCGAGTGGGGC
>NZ_JAKEIP010000525.1 GCF_021474425.1 Streptomyces muensis
TGCTCGCCCTCAACCCGACCGACGCCGTGACCGCGGGCAGGAAGCCCACGGTCACGGCGTCGGTCGGGGTGTGGGCGAGCAGGTACAGGCGCATGGCGGATGTGCAACTTACGCGAGCGGGGGGGGGGGTTGAGGGGGCGGGTGGGGGTGCGGGTGCGGCGGGCGTGGGCGGTGGTGCGTTGTGGGCCGGGAGACAGCGGCGCGGGCTCGCGACGTGCGGCGGTGCGCGGCGCTCGTGACAGGGACGCGTGGGGTTCGGTGTCGGGCGGGCTGCGTGACGCAGGGCCAGGCGCCGCCCTGGCTGGTCCCGGCCCTGGTGGGCGGCGCGCCGCTCCATGCTCCGAGCTTCCCGCGGCGCGCCGCGAGGAGCGCTGAATGAACCAGTCCCGCGGTACCGCACCCGACCCCGCCGGGCGTCCCGGCCGACGGGCGACCGCCGGGCGCGAGGCCCTGGTACCGCCGCTCGCCCGCCGCTCCTTCGCCCCCGCCGCCGTACGACACGCACTGCTCCGCTGGCTCGTCCTCGCTCTCGCCGTGGTCGTCTGGCAGTTGGTTGCCCGAGCTCATGGCAGCGTCTACTTCCCGCCGCCCGCCGAGATCGCGGGTCACGCCCATGACCTGTGGTTCTCCGGCCCGGCCGGGCACCTCTTCCTCACCGAGGCCGCCGTCGCCGACATCCTGCCCAGCCTCGGCCGGATGGCCGCCGGGTTGGGGATCGCCGCCGTCGCCGGGATCGCGCTCGGCGTGGCGATCGGCCGCTCGCGACGCGTGTACGCCCTCTGCGACCCCGTCCTGCAGTTCGCCCGCGCCGTCCCACCGCCGGCGCTGGTCCCCGTCCTCGTCGTGATCCTGGACTTCGGTACGCCGATGCAGATCGCGTCGATCGTCTTCAGCGCCGTATGGCCGGTGCTGATCAACACGGCGGACGGGGCCGGCAACACCGATCCGCTGCGTCTGGAGGTCGCCGCGGTCCTGCGGCTCACTTCGGTCGAACGGCTCCGCTTCCTGATCCTCCCCTCCGCACTGCCCCGCATCTTCGCCGGCCTGCGCCTGAGCCTCTCCCTCTCCCTCATCCTCATGGTGTTCTCGGAACTGCTCCCCGGCACCGCCAACGGCATCGGCTTCACGCTCACCGACGCCCAGTCCCGTTCCGACCTGCTCACGGTCTGGGCGGCGCTGGTCCTGCTCGGCGCCCTCGGGTACCTCCTCAACACCGTTCTGCTGGCGGTCGAGAAGCGGCTCGTCGGCGTGGGGAGGACGACCACCGCATGACCAGTCCGCCCCCCACCACCTCCGCCCAGGGACACACATGCTCCGGCTAGAAGAGGTCGGCCAGCACTACGGCGACCACCAGGTACTGCACGACATCACGCTCACCGTGCCGGACGGCCAACTCCTGTGCGTCGTCGGCCCGTCCGGCTGTGGCAAGTCCACACTCCTGCGCACCATCGCAGGCCTGCTGCCGCTCCACGACGGCACGATCACGCTGGACGACACTCCCGTGCGCGGTGTCCCCGACAACCTGGCCGTGGTCTTCCAGGACTACGCCCGCTCCCTCTACCCCTGGCTCACCGTCCGCGACAACGTGGCGCTTCCCCTGCGCCGCCGAGGCCTGCCGAGAGCGGAACGCCGGTCCGAGGCCGACCGCATCCTGGCCCGCGTCGGCCTCACCGACACGGCCCGCCGCCACCCCTGGCAGCTCTCCGGCGGCATGCAGCAACGCGTGGCCATCGCCCGCGCCCTGGTCTGCCGCCCCTCTCTCCTCCTCATGGACGAACCCTTCGGCTCCCTGGACGCCCAGACCCGCGAGGACCTCGAAGACCTCCTTCTGGAGGTCCACCGCACAGACGGCACCACGATCGTCTTCGTCACCCACGACATCGACGAAAGCGTCTACCTTGGCGACCGCGTAGTCGTCCTCTCCCCGGGCCCCGGCGCCAAGATCGCCCTCGACCTACCCGTAGCCCTCCCCGCCACCCGGGACCAGATCACGACCCGGGGTTCGGCGGAGTTCGTGGCTCTGAGGTCGGAGGTGGGGAGGGCGGTGCGCAACAGATAGTGCGGCCCGGCCCAGGCATTTTCAGCCCGTCCGGCGTTTGAGGACGAGGCCGAAGGCCGATGGGGGTCCAGGGGGCGCAGCCCCCTGGCGGGGTCGAAGGGGCGGAGCCCCTTCA
>NZ_JAKEIP010000526.1 GCF_021474425.1 Streptomyces muensis
GAGGCCGAGGGAGGGGGGGTGAGCCGTCGGCGACGCATCCTCCCCGGTACCCGCCCGGCATCCCGGCGAGAGCGAGATGAACGATCATGGACGAGCCCGTCAGCACCGGCCGGACGACGCCCCGGACGACGACACGGCCGCTCGACGAGGTGGTCGGCGAGGCTCTCACGGCCCGCGTCACCGTCGACGAACGCGCCACGGTGACCGGGTGGAACGCGGGGGCCGAACGGCTGCTGGGGTACCCGGCCGACCAGATCGTGGGACGCCCGGCGGCCGGGCTGCTGGCCGAGCCGATCCCCGCCGAGGATCTGCCGCCCTTCGCACGGCTGCCCAGATGGCACGGCGACGTCACCGTCCGGCACCGCGACGGCCGACGGCTGGAGATCAAGGTCCTGGCGCACCACAGGACGCCCGTGACGGGAGCGGGGGCGCACGTGGGGGCGGGCGCGGGCGAGTGGCTGCTGGTCTCCGCCCTGAGCGGACAGCGGCCCGAGCCGCTCGACGACACCTTCGTGACCTGGAGCTTCGCCCAGTCCCCGTGCTGCGCGCTGGCCCTCTACGACACCCGGCTCCGCCTGCGTCGCGCCAACGCGGACATGGAACGCACGACAGCCCTCACCGAGCGGGACATGATCGGGCTGCGCGTCAACGAGATCGTGGACGGCCCGGCCGGCGACCGGGCGGAACAGAGCATGGCGCGGGTGCTGGAGACCGGCGAGCCGCAGTACAACGAGAACTTCCTGCGCACCCCCGGTGAGACCCGCGAGCACGCCTGGTCGGTCCATATGTCGCCGCTGCGCGACGCGACGGGCGAGGTGCGCGGCGTCTGCCTGACCGCGCACGACATGACCGAGCAGTACTGGGCCCGGATGCGCCTGCAGCTGATCGCCGAGGCCGGCCGGCGGATCGGCACCACCCTCGACGTGATGCGTACGGCGCAGGAGCTGGCGGACGTGACGGTCCCGGAACTGGCCGACTTCATCAGCGTCGACCTGCTGACCTCCCTCGACGGCCCGCACGAGCCACATGAGCCGCGCGAGCCGCTCCCGGGCACCGGACTCCCGGCCGGCCCGCTGGCGCTGCGCCGGGCCGCCCACCAGTCCGTGACCCCGGGCATGCCGGAGGCGGTCGTCGCCCTCGGGGCCGTGGACGAGTACCCGGAGGGCTCCGCGCAGGTCGAGACGCTCCGCTCGGGACGGGCCAGGGTGTACGAGATGACGCACCCCGCGATCACCGCGCTGGTCGCCCGCGACCCGGTCCGGGCCTCCCGGGTCCGCGAGTTCGGCATGCACTCGGTGATGGCGGTACCCCTGTCCGCCCGCGGCATCACGCTGGGCGTCGCCGTCCTCGCCCGCCATCGCCAGCCGGAGGTCTTCCAGCAGGACGATCTGGTGCTGGCCGAGGAACTCGCGGCCAGGGCGGCCGTCTGCATCGACAACGCCCGCCGCTACACCCGCGAACGCGGCACGGCGGTCACGCTCCAGCGCAGCCTGCTGCCGCAGCGGCTGCCCGCGCAGGCGGCGGTGGAGGTCGCCTCCCGCTATCTCCCGGCGGGCGCGCACGCCGGCGTCGGCGGTGACTGGTTCGACGTGATCCCGCTGTCCGGGGCGCGGGTGGCGCTCGTCGTCGGCGACGTCGTCGGCCACGGCATCCACGCCTCCGCCACCATGGGCCGGCTACGGACCGCCGTACGCACCCTCGCCGACATCGATCTGCCCCCGGACGAACTGCTCACCCACCTCGACGACCTCGTGGCCCGGCTGTCCACCGACCGTGAGGACGACCGGCCGGCCGCCGACCGGTCCCCCGAGACCGGCGCCGGCGGCGAGGTCGGCGCGACCTGTCTGTACGCCGTGTACGACCCGATCTCCCAGCGCTGCACCCTGGCCCGGGCCGGGCATCCGCTGCCGGCCGTGGTGAGCCCCGACGGCACCGCCGACCTCGTCGACCTCCCGGCCGGCCCTCCGCTGGGCCTGGGCGGCCTGCCCTTCGAGTCGGCCGAGATCGACCTGCCGGAGGGCAGCCTGCTCGCCCTCTACACCAACGGCCTGATCAAGTCCCCGGACCGCGACATCGACGAGGGCGTCCTGCGCCTGCGCCGGCTGCTCACCGGCCCGCAGCCGACCCTGAACGCCCTGTGCGACAGCATCCTCACCGATCTCCTCCCACCC
>NZ_JAKEIP010000527.1 GCF_021474425.1 Streptomyces muensis
ACCCCCCACCGCTCCCCGTCATCACGTCCCAGTACGCCGCCACATCCGCCACGGACCGCGCGAGCACCCCCAGTGCCATGAGCCCCGTGCGGTCGGTCGACGGCAGGTGTCCGTTGGTGGTCTTCAGGCCGACGACCCCGCACCACGCCGCCGGGATACGGACCGAGCCGGCGCCGTCGCTGCCGGTTGCGAGGGGGACCAGGCCGGCCGCGACCGCCGCTGCGG
Organism: Streptomyces muensis; assembly: GCF_021474425.1. Classification (GTDB taxonomy): domain Bacteria; phylum Actinomycetota; class Actinomycetes; order Streptomycetales; family Streptomycetaceae; genus Streptomyces; species Streptomyces muensis. Next base: position 226 of record NZ_JAKEIP010000527.1, read on the forward strand.
AACCGGCCGAGGAGCCGCCCGGCGTGCGGTCGGGGCGCCAGGGGTTGGCCGTGCGGCCGTAGCGGCCAAGTCCCCAGGTCTGCCAGGGGGTTCCCGGCCCCGGAACGGATGTCGCGCCGACCGCCACGCACCCCGCCGCGAGCAGCGGGCCCGCTGTCCGCAGCCCGCGCCGCCCCTTGACCCCGATCGGCACGCCGGCCAAGGGCAGCCACTCGCCGGCGTCGACCCGTGCGTCCACCTCACGGGCCCGCCGCAGCGCCTCCTCCTCCCACACCTCGATGAAGGCGGACAGGACGGGATCGGCCCGTTCGATGCGGGCGAGGGCCGACGCGACGGCGTCGACGGCGCGAAGGTTCCGCGAGCGTACGGCGGAGGCGATCTCGGTGGCCGACAGTCCGGCCGGGGCCGGGCTCAGCGGGAGTGTCCCGTCAGCCGGGCCAGCGCCTCCGCCTCCCGTGGCCGTTGCCCGCCCAGCTCGCCGAGCCGCCAGGCGGGCACCCACGGCACCCGGTACACGTCGATGACCGACTCGATCACCTTGACCCGCTCGGCGAGCGGCCGCGGCAACCGGCCCGGCGCGTCCGCGACCAGGACGACGGCGTCGAGATCGAGCCCGTGCGGAGCCTCACCGCGGCGGAAGACCTCAAGAGCGCCCAGGGCGGCGGCCAGCCCGACCGCATGCGTGCGGGCCACGAGCAGCACCGACCGCGGATCGGCCGGGCCCGGCCAGACGCGACCGCAGTCCTGGCCGCCGTAGACCGTGGCGAGCGTGGTGACACCTGCCCCGCCGTGCACACCCACCCAGGAGAAGCGCCGGGGCGTGGCGGCGGCAGGGGAGCGCGAGGGCTCCTCGGGCAGGGGCACCGGCCCGCGGATCCAGATCTCCGGCCCCGGCTCGGACCGCCCCTGCTGCACGTGCATGTCACTCCGCATGCCCGCACTCCTCCCTCGTCACGCCATCGATCTTCGAGCCAGGCATGAGAACGCTGTGACGTGGCACAAGCTCCTGGAACGAGTCTGTGACGTCCCGGTGACGCCCGCGCCGCGCGCGGCCGGAGAGACTCGACAGTACGTGTACGACGTGTCCGATCTGTACTACCGGATGTTGACGCCGGGGAAGCGGAACGCGAGCGCGGGAGGGGGCACCATGGGACCCGAACGCGGCGGCCGCGAATCGCCCCGGCGCATGCGAGTGAGGGAAGCGATGTCTCGACTGAGCCGCGCGATGAAGCGGGAACAGAAACGCGCCGCGGCCTCCGCGGCCCCCGTGGCCGCGCCGATCGACGTGCGCGTCCCCGCCGCCGGTCCGGGCGCGGCCGGCGCGTCGATCGGCGGCGTACCCGTCACCGCCGTCCCCGGCGAGGAGATCCAGCGCACCGTGCTGACCCACCTCCAGCGCATCGCGGTCGCGAGCGGCCACCCCGTACACGCCACGATCCACGACGAGCGCATCGGTTACGTCGTCCCGCTGCGGGTGGCCGAGGACGGCTCCAGTGAGTTCACCGCGGAACCGGTACGGACGGCTCCGCACAGGGAGCGTTCGGAGCCGGGGACGCCGGAAGCGCCGCTTCCGCAGGAACCGGCGCCGTATCGGGACCGGCCCACGCATGTCCTACGACCGCTGCCGGGCCCGGAGCAGGACGCCTCGCCCACCTTCCGGCTGCGGGCGTTGCCCGGGTCGGCACCGGAGCCGGTCCAGGACGCCGCGCCCGGCACGGTCGCGCCGCCGCTGGGGGAGTTCGGCCCGCCCCCGCCCATGGACGCGAGGCCGGAGCCGACGGACGTAACCCAGGGTGCCGTACCGCGATCCGACGTTCTGCTACCCGAAGCTCCGCAAGCCGAGTCTTCGCGCCCCGAAGCTCCGCAATCCGAGTCTCCGCGACCCGAGGCACGACCAGTCGAGGCACGACCAGTCGAGGTGCGGCAGGCCGCCCCGCCCCCCGCC
>NZ_JAKEIP010000528.1 GCF_021474425.1 Streptomyces muensis
GGGGTAGACGGGGGCCGCGTAGAGGTGCTCCCGGCGGCAGGCCGGGCAGCGCACCGTCACGCTCTGGGACATGGCCCACTCCAGGACGACCTCGTATCGGGACAGCGCTCCCATCGTCCTCCAGGGGCGGCCGGTTGTCCGCCCCTTGACGGTCTTCACCGGCCCACCTACATTGCTTCCAGATAGTAGAAAAGTGTTTCCGCAATGTGGAAAGCAGCGCGGAACCGACATCGTCACGGAATTGCTCACCGCGGGGCGCGACGGGAGTGCGAATCCGACAGCCGGAGCAGGAGTACTCAATGGCTCGTATGACCGCTGCCCGAGCGGCAGTCGAGATCCTCAAGCGCGAGGGTGTCAGCAACGCGTTCGGCGTGCCGGGCGCGGCGATCAACCCCTTCTACGCGGCCCTCAAGGCCTCGGGGGGCATCAACCACACCCTCGCCCGCCACGTGGAGGGCGCCTCGCACATGGCCGAGGGCTACACGAGGACCCACCCGGGCAACATCGGCGTCTGCATCGGCACGTCCGGCCCGGCAGGCACCGACATGATCACCGGCCTGTACTCCGCGATCGGCGACTCGATCCCGATCCTGTGCATCACCGGCCAGGCGCCGACCGCCGTGATCCACAAAGAGGACTTCCAGGCCGTCGACATCGCCTCGATCGCCAAGCCGGTCACGAAGATGGCCGTGACCGTGCTCGAGGCCGCCCAGGTTCCCGGCGTCTTCCAGCAGGCCTTTCATCTCATGCGGTCCGGGCGGCCCGGCCCCGTCCTCATCGATCTCCCCATCGACGTCCAGCTCACCGAGATCGAGTTCGACCCGGAGACGTACGAGCCCCTCCCCGCCTACAAGCCGGCCGCGACCCGCGCCCAGATCGAGAAGGCGATCGGGATGCTGAACGCGTCCGAGCGGCCGCTGATCGTCGCCGGCGGCGGTGTCATCAACGCCGACGCCGCCGAACTGCTCGTGGAATTCGCCGAGTTGACCGGCACCCCGGTCGTCCCGACCCTCATGGGCTGGGGCCTGCTCCCCGACGACCACGAGCTGAACGCCGGCATGGTGGGCCTGCAGACCTCGCACCGCTACGGCAACGCGACCTTCCTGGAGTCCGACTTCGTCCTCGGCATCGGCAACCGCTGGGCCAACCGCCACACCGGCAAGCTCGACGTCTACACGGCCGGCCGCAAGTTCGTCCACGTCGACATCGAGCCCACCCAGATCGGGAAGATCTTCGCCCCGGACTACGGCATCGCCTCCGACGCGAAGGCGGCCCTGGAGCTGTTCGTCGAGGTCGCGCGGGAGTTGAAGGCGGCCGGCAGGCTGCCCGACCGCTCCGCCTGGGCGGCCTCCGCGCAGGAGCGCAAGGCGACCCTCCAGCGCCGTACGCACTTCGACGACATCCCGATCAAGCCGCAGCGTGTCTACGAGGAGATGAACAAGGCCTTCGGGCCGGAGACCCGGTACGTCTCCACGATCGGCCTCTCGCAGATCGCCGGCGCCCAGATGCTGCACGTCTTCAAGCCGCGGCACTGGATCAACTGCGGCCAGGCCGGCCCGCTCGGCTGGACCATCCCGGCCGCGCTGGGTGTCGCCAAGGCCGACCCGGAGGCACAGGTCGTCGCGCTGTCCGGCGACTACGACTTCCAGTTCATGATCGAGGAACTGGCGGTCGGCGCGCAGCACAAGATCCCGTACGTCCATGTCCTGGTCAACAACTCCTACCTGGGTCTGATCCGTCAGGCGCAGCGGGCGTTCGACATCGACTTCCAGGTCAAGCTGGAGTTCGAGAACATCAACTCTCCCGAGCTCGGCGTCTACGGCGTCGACCACGTCAAGGTCGCCGAGGGCCTCGGCTGCAAGGCGATCCGGGTGACCGACCCGGCGGAGCTCGGCGCGGCCCTGGAGCAGGCCAAGAAGCTCGCCGCCGAGCACCAGGTGCCGGTCGTCGTCGAGGCGATCCTGGAGCGGGTCACCAACATCTCCATGTCGACCACCAACGACATCAGCAACGTCGTGGAGTTCGAGGAGATCGCGACCGAGCCGGAGCACGCGCCCACGTCCATCAGGACGCTGAAGGTCTGACGCGCCCGCTCCACCCGCCCGGACACAGAAGGGGCGGTCCAGCCG
>NZ_JAKEIP010000529.1 GCF_021474425.1 Streptomyces muensis
GTTGAGGGGGGAGGTTTCGAGGGGGAGGTGTTCGAAATGACGGACATGATCTGTCATTACGAACGCCGAAAAGGTAAGGGTGTGGAACCAGGAGGTCAACGGGTTCGACGTGACGGAGAGAGCGCTTTCCGAAGAGCCGCGATTTTCTGTTATCGGCGCCCTCCCCAGCCGTCTCCGATGATGTGCGCAGCCATACCCACAAGACAGCAGCGGCCGCCGGCGCCCTCGCGGCGGTGGCCGCCCTCATCGTCGCCGCTCCCCCGGCAGCGGCGGCCGGCCGTGACGTCACCGCCGACGTCCTCGCGGACCGGGACGTGACGCTCAGCGGCGACACGGTGGTCACCGTGCCGTCGGGGACTACGACGTACGACGGCGTCTTCCGCGGCGAGGGCACGCTCACCGTGCGCGGCACCGGAACGCTGATCCTGACCAGGGACAGCGACTTCACCCTGCCGAAGTCCCGACAGCGGCAGAAAGTGCGGGTCCAGGGCGGCAACCACCCGTACGTCACCACGACCGACGCCGACCCGCCGGCCGTCACGGTCGAGCGCGGGGCGACCCTCCAGTACGGCAACGGCGGGACGACCGGGCTGATCGGCCACTTCCCGTACAACACCCCGGCGTTCCGGCTCAACCAGGACAACATCCGGGTCGACGGCACCCTGCGCCTGTCGCTGAAGAGCGCCTACAACCTGGGCACGATCAGCGGCTCCGGGCTCATCACCCAGCCCCGCTTCCTCTGGGGCACCTGGGACCTGTCCGGCAGCCACTCCTTCTCCGGGGTGATCGACAACGGCACGCAGGTCAACGCCGGCCGCCCGGAGTTCGCGACGTCGCTGCCGAACATGCGCAAGATCCTCAACCAGGGCACGTACACGGTGGACACCCCGCTGGGCCAGACCGTGACGATGGGCATGGACTTCTACCAGCGCGAGTACGGCAGCGACATCAACGTCCAGTCCCGGCCGGGCAGCAAAGTCGTCCTCACCGGCCAGTACAGCTGGTCGAACCAGGGCGGCGACACCGACCCCTCGCTCAGCGACCCGGCCCTGAACTGGACGCCCGCGCGCAAGAACGTCAACAAGCGCGGCACCAACATCAAGGGCGCGAACGTCCAGTGGGGCGACGGCACCACGAACAAGATCTTCATGCCGGGCACGGCGGAGACCGTGTACATCAACCTGCTGGCGGCCCGCTCCCGCTCCCTGCTCACCTTCGACTACAACGGCCCGGTGACGCTGGGCGCCCCCATCGGCGGCGGCGTCTTCCACGACACGCTCGCCGCGCCCGGCGCCGGGGACATCGTCATCAAGGGGACGAAGGGCAACGACGTCACCTTCGCCGCCGTGCAGTACTACAACGGCTCGACGACCGTCGAGAAGGGCGCCGTGCTGCGGCTGGGCAGTGGCCGGGCGGGCGGCGACGGCGGCCTCTACACGCGGGGCGACCTCTACAAGGTCGTCAACGACGGCTCACTGGTCCTGAACAACACGAGCAAGCCCCTGTCCCTGTCCCGCGTCAGCGGCAGCGGCTCGCTCACGCAGGCGGGATCCGCCACGGCGACCCTGACGGGCGGCGCGGTGACCTACACCGGCACGACCACGGTCGAGCGAGGCACCCTCGCCCTGCGCGACGGCGCGACGCTCGCCCGCAGCAAGGCGATCCGGCTCACGTCGCCGAAGTCCCGGCTGGACGCGGGCGCCCCGGGACTGCGCGTGGGCTCGGGCAGGACGCTGACCGGCAAGGGCGAGGTGAAGGGGGCGGTGACGAACGACGGCGTGGTCGCCGGCGGCCTGACCGTCTCCGGCGGCTACACGCAGTCGGCGAAGGGGGAACTGGTCCTGCGCGACGGCCCGTTGAAGGTCACGGGCGCGGTCCGCCTGGCCGGCGACCTGGATCTCGCGTCCGCGGCGACCGAGACCGAGCCGGCCCGGAAGATCACCGTCCTGGACCACCGAGGGCGCGCGAAGACCACCGGCACCTTCACCGGCCTGAAGGAGGGCAGGAAACTCCAGCTGAACGACACCACCTACCGCATCAGCTACCGGGGCGGCGACGGCAACGACGTCGTCCTGACCGCCGTCACCGCCACCCCCTCCCCCGGCTCCGACACCC
>NZ_JAKEIP010000530.1 GCF_021474425.1 Streptomyces muensis
AGCCCCAGAAAGGGGCGCGGGGAACTGCGCGACCAGCCCCCACTCGCCCGCAGGGATGCGTAGGGGCGGCGGGGGCGGGATGTTGTCCTGGTTGGATGGGTCCATGAGTTCCGCTGACGAGATTCTTGACATCGTGGACGAGCAGGACCGGGTCGTCGGGCAGTCGCCGCGTGGTGAGGCCTATGACAAGGGGCTGCGCCACCGTTGTGTCTTCATCGAGGCCCGGGACGAGCAGGGTCGGCTGTTCGTGCATCGCCGCACAGCGACAAAGCTGGTGTTCCCGTCGCGGTACGACATGTTCGTCGGCGGGGTGGTCGGCGCGGGCGAGACCTACGAGGACGCGGCGCTGCGGGAGGCCGAGGAGGAGCTCGGGGTGAGTGGGCTGCCGCGGCCGACGTACCTGTTCAAGTTCCTCTATGACGACGGCGCCGGACAGAGCTGGTGGTCGGCGGTGTACGAGGTGCGCTGCGAGCTGCCGGTGAGCCCCCAGGTGGAGGAGGTCGCCTGGCACGACTTCCTGCCCGAGGCCGAGGTGGAGCGGCGGCTGACGGAGTGGACCTGGGTACCGGACGGGCTCGACGCGTACGAGCGGCTGAAGGCCTACCGGGCGGCGGCCGGCTGATCCGCCCGGGGCCGGCCCGCGAGCGCGTCGGCCAGAGCCCGCTCCTGGTCGGCCCTGATGCCCAGGCCGGCCGGCACGGTGCGCGGGCTGTACCGCCCGTCGCACACCGCCAGCGGGCTGCCGGACGCAGCCGCGGCTCCTCCTCCGCTGAGAGGGCTGCGGCCCCGCACCGTCCACGTGGGCCCGTCCCAGAACGGGTGGTCCAGAAGCTGCTCGGCCACCTCCGGCGCCACATCCTCGGCCACCCCGACCGCCCTGAGCGCACCTGATGTCCGGGCCATCGCCTCCGCCTCGGGCACATCCGCGTCACCGAAGACGGGCAGCAGCAGGAGCAGCCGCAGCGCCGGATCCACGACGCCCGCGGCGCCGGCCGGGGCGGACCCGGCGACCGCGACCAGCTCGGACCAGGACAGTCCCGGCCCGCTGTAGTGGCCGTCGAGGGAGGCCAGGTGGGCGTGCCGGTCCCAGTCGGGGTGGGTGATCAGATAGTCCGTGCCCGCGTCGTCGGGGAAGTTCCGGTGGACGATCCACAGCACATGTCCGCCCGCCATGGGTATGCGGAACGCCGGCCACACCCGCTCCGCCCCGTGGAGTGCCGAGATCGCCTCGTCGACGTCCGCCGAGTCGGCCCCGAAGGGCTCCGGCTCCTCCGCGAACTCGTCCCAGACAGGGAGGTAGAACGCCGGCCAGAACCCGGGCAGGCCGAGCAGCCGCTCGGCGGGCGCGATGCCGTGCCCGGGCATGGCGTACCCGGCCAGTGACGTGGGAAGTTCCATGCCCCGAACCGTAGCGGGCGGCACTGACAACGCCCCTCGACCGCCGCCCGGATAGGGTCGTGCATGTGATCGAGTTCGTACGGAACGTCCGGCTGTGGTTCGCGCCGCAGGAAGTCCGGCAGGAGGGCGGCACCCCCGACTACCGGTTCTCGCTGGCGAACGAGCGCACCTTCCTGGCCTGGCTGCGTACCGCCCTCGCCCTCATCGGCGGCGGCTTCGCGGTGGACCAGTTCCTGCCGGACCTGCGCTGGGGCTGGCGGGTCGGTCTCGCGCTGGCGCTGCTCGCGGCGGGCGTGCTGTGTTCGCTCCGCGCGGTCAACCACTGGGTGCGCTGCGAGCGGGCGATGCGCCGGGGCGAGGACCTGCCGGTGTCACGGTTCCCGGCGGTGCTGAGCCTCGTGGTCGCGGTCGTCGCCGTGGCGATGGTCGTCGTCGTTCTCGTCGGGTGGGAGGGGTGAGCGCCGGGGCGGCCGGGCAGCCCGTACGGGATCCGGGGCTGCAGCCCGAGCGGACGCGCCTGGCGTGGCGCCGTACGACACTGTCCGGCGCGGTGGCCGCCGTACTCGCCATGAAGACCGCGCTGCACGGCGGCGTCTCGGTGGCCGGGATCGTCGTCTGCGCCCTGTGCTGCGGACTGTGGCTGGCCTTCCTGGCCCTCGCCCACCGCCGCATCCACGCCCTGGCCGCGTCCCCCGAACCCGCCC
>NZ_JAKEIP010000531.1 GCF_021474425.1 Streptomyces muensis
GGGTGAGCGGGGGTGGTTCGCGCTGAGGGAGTCTGGGTTGAGGGAGCCGGGGCTGAGAGAGCCTGCGCCGGGGTGGCGTTTGCCGGGGCCGCCTGCTTCTTCCGTTCGGCGAACACGAACAGCCGCAGCACCAGGAACCGGCCGATGCCGGCCAGCCCGGAGGCGGTGAGGTAGACGCCCTGTTCCCAGAGCAGCGTGGGGGACGGCTGGACGGCGTGGAGGACGAGCATCGCGGCGGTCGTGGCGAGGTAGGCGGCGCCGGCCGACCCGGAGGACTGCAGATGCTGCCGCAGGCCCGGGCGGCGTCCGGTGCCGAAGGTGAACAGGGCGTGCAGTTCGGTGCACAGGAGGGTCGAGACGACGGTGACCAGGGCGTTCGCCAGCGCCCAGGGCATCGCGGCGGCCAGCAGGGGAACGGCGGCGCTGGAGAGGAGTCCGACACCGCCGCCGCAGACGACGAAGCGGGCGAAGGAGGAGAGGGGGCCGGGCACCGACCGGCGCGGTTTCGATGGGCGCGGTATCGAGGGGCGCAGTGTCGAAGGGCGCTGCGACTCCATGGCGGATTCCTTCCGGGCGGGCCTGTCCGTTGAGGGACACAGCTCATCCCGGCGTGGCTTCAGCAGCGCTTCAGCGGTGCCTCAGTCGGGCTTCAGCCGGTTTCGACGCGGCTTCAGCCGGGATCAACCGAGGCCAACGATCCCGTTGTCCGCCCGTGAAAACGATGGAGTGATCCACCGGACCGATGGTGGGGCAGGCTCCACCATGAGAAGGCAGCCCATGTGCGGTCAGCCCATGATCGGCACAAAGCCGCCACGCGACGTGCCGGAGCCCATCAGCCGGTCCCAGTCGAGGACTTCGGGTATCCGCTCGACCGACAGCACCACCGCACCGCCCGCCCGCTCGGCGTCCCCGCACCAGTCCCCCATGTCACCGGGCCCGGCCGCGTCGAGGACCGGCGCGGCGAGCGAGGGGACCATGAGGCCGTCATCCCCCGGCCCGTCCACGACGCACAGGGTGAGCTTGGGTACGACGCCCCAGCCCGTGCACAGAGGTATCTGCCCGTCGGACGAGTTGAGGGCGGGCAGGGAGTCGTGGACGGAGGCACCGGCGAGGAGGAGGACGGGAGTCTCGCCCCGCACGAAGAGTGTGTTCTCGGGCTCGTGAAGCATGCGGCCACTATCTCCCAGTCGTGGATCAGGCTGGTCGGCAGGCCGGACGTCAGGCCTTGTCCTGGTCGCGCAGCTCGTCGATGTAGCCCTGCGCGAGGCCGGTCGTCCGCGTGAACCAGTCCGTGAGTACGGCGATCTCGTCGGCGGAGTAGTCGGCGAAGAGGTCGTTGAGGCGGGCGTAGTAGGGGCCGTAGAGGGCCTCGACCCGGGCGACGGCGGACGGTACGGCGGCCACGCGGACGCGGCGGCGGTCGTTCGGGTCGGGTCGGCGGGTGACGAAGCCGGCCCGCTCCAGGCGGTTGAGGATGCCGGTCATCGCGCCGGTCGTGACGTGGGCGTGTTCCGCGAGGTCGCCCGCCGTGAGGAGGTTCTCGCCGGCCTTCAGAACGCAGGCGAAACAGAGCAGGTCGGTGATGTTCAGGCCCAGCCGCTGGGCCATCTCCTGCTGACCGAGCAGGTGGGCCGCGATGAGGGAGTCCATCGCGTCCAGCGCCTGGGCCGGGGTGGCGGTGGGACGAGGCGGCTTGGCTTGCATCTTTTCTTATTGCCTTAGTTGGTGAGAGATTAAGCCTCTAAACTTCTCACGAAGTGAGGAAGTTTCGCTGCCTACGGGAGGAAGCAGGCACATGAGCCAGTATGACGAGGGACATACGGTCGCAGGCTGGACCGGAACGGCCATCGCGACGATCGGTTCGGCCGTACTGGGGGCGGGGGTGTGCATGGTGTCGGCCGCACTGATCGCGGGCGGACTCGGCATCACGGCGGCGAGCGTCCTCGTCACCTGGGCCCTGCACCTGACCGGCTGGGGCAAGCCTCCGGGGGTACGGCCGCGGGATCAGTGGCGGATGGGGGCGCGTGACGTGACGGCGCGGGCGGGACATGCGGAGTGTTGGGGGTGCCGGTTGGCGGGGCGGGGACGAGGACAGGGGC
>NZ_JAKEIP010000532.1 GCF_021474425.1 Streptomyces muensis
CGCCCACCCCCCACTGGCCGCAACTGCACCTTGCCGCCCACGTGCCCCCTGACCTCGCCGATACGTCCGTCCCGCACATCCACGGCATGACTGCCGACGGCCGGCCGCTCCCCGCGCACCACGGAGGCCAGCTTCTCGGCGACCCGGACATTGCAGCGCCCGAGGTCGACGAGCGGGAACGGCTCACCACTGGCGCCCGTCACCGGATCCACGCACAGCGACGGCAACACGACACCGGCGCCGACGAGGGCCTCCCGCAACGACGCCACCACTTCTTCGGTCGACGGCACACTTGCCTCCCGCATCCACACAGAGTTTGCGATTCACAACACAGCGTGGCGGGCGCCGCTCTAGCCTGGCCATACGGGAGACACCAACATCTCCACTGTTCGACCTGGAGCTGCCATGCCGGGACCCAAGGACCTCGACCCGTCGTCATCGCCCCGCGCCCTGCTGGGCGCCGAATTACGTCACGCCCGCGAAAAGAAGGGCCTCAGCCAGGAGGCCCTGGGCCTGAAGCTGTTCGTCAGCGGCACGTTCGTGGGGCAACTGGAGGCGGGGACGCGGCGGTTGCGGCCGGATATGGCGCCGCTGGTGGATGAGGTGCTGGGCACGAACGGGTTCTTCGAGCGGAACTGTGAGGCTGCCAACAAGTCCAGGTATCCGGAGCACTTCGCGGAGGCGGCGGAGGCGGAGGCCCAGGCGACGGCGATCAGGCAGTACGCGACGCTGCTGATCCCGGGGCTTCTCCAGACGCCGGGTTACGCGAGGGCCGTATGCCGCGCGTATCAGCCGACGGCTCCTGAAGAAAAGATCGAGGAGCTCGTGGCAGCCCGCATGGAGCGCACCCGGCTCCTCGACAATCCAACAGAGCCGCTGTTGTGGGCGGTGATTGACGAGGCGGCATTGCGCCGAGTGACGGGAGGACCCGAGGTAATGGCGGAGGCCCTGCGTCACATCGCCGATCTGTGCCGCCGGGGCCGGGCCATCGTGCAGGTGCTGCCGTTCGGTGCCGGAGCGCACGCGGCCATGGAGGGCTCCATCAAGCTGATGGACTTCGAGGACGCCCCTCCGATGGTCTACTTCGAAGGGGTCGGCACCGGACGGCTGGAGGACGACCCGGCAACCGTCAAGCACCAGAGGTTCACCTACGAACTCCTCACGGCCTGCGCGCTCTCGCCGCAGAAGTCTCTGGCCCTGATCGAGACGATGGCCCAGGATTACGCCCATGAGGAACATCCCTGAGCATGACCTGAGCGGCGTCACCTGGCGCAAGTCCCGCTACAGCGGCGGCAGTGGCGGCGACTGCCTCGAAGTAGCTGACGGCCACCCCACCCTCGTCCCCGTCCGCGACTCCAAGAACCCCCACGGCCCGAAGCTCATATTCCGAGCATCCGCTTGGGCGGCCTTCGTCGAAGCGGTCAGGATCTGACCTAATCGACTCCTAACGTGGCCGTCATGACTGAGACCACGTACAAGACCGATGAGCGCGCCGACCTGCTGGAGGCACTGGCCAAGCAGCGCCACTTCCTCCGCTTCACCACGCGCGACCTCACCGACGAGCAGGTGGGGCAGCGGACCACGGTCAGCGAGCTGTGTCTGGGCGGCCTGATCAAGCACGTCACGTCGGTGGAGCGGAGCTGGGCCGCCTTCATCCAGCACGGCCCGTCGGCGATGCCCGACTTCACCGCCATGACCGAGGCGGACTTCGCCAAGCGCGCCGACGAGTTCCGGATGCTGCCCGGCGAGACGCTGGCCGGCGTGCTGGCGGCGTACGAGGAAGTGGCCCGCGAGACCGACGAGTTGGTCACCACCCTGCCCGACCTGAACGTCACCCACCCGCTGCCCAAGGCCCCGTGGAACGAGCCCGGGGCTCGGATGTCGGCCCGCAGGGTGCTGATGCACGTCGTCGCCGAGACGGCCCAGCACTCGGGTCACGCCGACATCATCCGCGAGGCCTTGGACGGCGCGAAGAGCATGGGCTAGTCGGGCACAGCCGGGTTCGTGAGGGTGTCGACCTGGGCGGCGAGGTCGGGGTGGGCGGGGGCCAGGTG
>NZ_JAKEIP010000533.1 GCF_021474425.1 Streptomyces muensis
CCCCCAACCCGCCGCGCATACCGCCGAGCCACCCGCCGAGCCCGCATCGACCCCAGCGCGAACGGCTCCCCCGGCGCCAGCCACCCGGCGACGACATAAGCGGGCAACTCCTCCCGCACGGTCCGCAACTCCCGCTGCCGCGTCCAGATCGCCAACCACGTCAGCAGCCCGAACGCGGGCACCATGAACGCCGCGTACACCGCGAAGAACCCGAACTCCCCGAAGGCCGACGAACCGTTCCACAGGGCGTGCATGCCCATGGCGAGCAATAGCCCCGCGAGGGGCAGGAGAACCCGCCGCACATGCTGCCGCTCGCCCGACAACGCGGCGATACCGAAGCCGATACCGGTCAGAACGGTGAAGAGCGGATGCGCGAACGGCGACATGATGACCCGGACGAAGAAGGTCGCCGCGGTCACGGAGGCGATACCGCTGTCGCCGGAGAGCTGGTCGGTACCGAACGCGGTGCCGAGGTAGAGGATGTTCTCGGTGAAGGCGAACCCGGTGGCGGTGACCCCGGCTATCACCACGCCGTCGACGATCCCGGTGAAGTCCCGCCGCCGGAAGAGGAACACGAGCAGTACGGCCGCGGCCTTCGCCATCTCCTCCACGACGGGCGCTATGACGGTCGCGCCCAGGGTGTCCGCATGCGACGGGTCGGCGGTCGCGGTGGCTATCCATCTCGTGGCGAAGCTGTTGGCGACGATCGCTATCAGCGCCGCCGCGCAGGCACCCCAGGCGAAGGAGAACAGCAGATGGCGCCAGGGCCCCGGCTCGACCCGGTCCAGCCACCGGAACGAGGCGACGAGCAGCGGCACGGGCAGCACGGCGAGCCCGAGCCCGACCAGGAACCCCTCGGTGCCGGTCTGCTCCCGCACCAGGGCGAGGATGACCAGCCCGGAGAGCGCGAGCAGCGTGCTGAGCGCGCCGTAACGCACCCACCGCCTGTGCCACCAGTGCGCGGGCCGCGGTGCGCCGCCGGTGGGTCCGGTGGGGTGCGTCGGGTACGGGGGACAGGTGGCCACGGCATCGACCCTAACGAGGCAGGGGCGCCGCCCGCAGCAGCGCGAGGGGCTCTGCTACCGCTGTACGCGGCGGAAGAGCAGGTCGTTCACCACATGACCCTTGTCCAGTCCCTGCCCCTCGAAACGGGTCAGCGGCCGGAACTGCGGACGGGGCGCGAAACCGCCGTCGCCCTGGGTGTTCTCGAAGTCGGGGTGCGCGGTCAGCACTTCGAGCATCTGTTCGGCGTACGGCTCCCAGTCGGTGGCGCAGTGCACCACGGCACCGGGCTTCAGCCGGGTCGCGGCGAGACTGAGGAACTCGGGCTGGATGAGCCGCCGCTTGTGGTGCCGCTTCTTGGGCCAGGGGTCCGGGAAGTAGACGCGCAGCCCGTCGAGCGAGTCCGGCGCGAGCATCTCGCGGAGCAGGATGATGGCGTCGCCGTTGCCGACCCGGACGTTGGCCAGCCCGTGCTGGTCGGCCAGATTGAGCAGATTGCCCTGCCCCGGGGTGTGGACGTCGACGGCGAGGATGTTGGTACCGGGTTCACCGGCCGCCATCTGCGCGGTCGCCTCGCCCATCCCGAAGCCGATCTCCAGCACGACGGGGTTGTCGTTCCCGAACAGCTCGGCGAGGTCGATCACCCGCTGCCCATCGATGTCGAGCCCCCACTTCGGCCACAGCCGCTGCAACGCGTCCGCCTGCCCCGCGGTCACCCGACTCCGCCGCGGCTGAAAACTCCGAATCCGCCGCTCGAAGTGAGACCCAGCCGGATCAGCCTTGGGCCCATCAGGAAACCGCGGCTCCCCCTTGGCCCGCGTATACCGAACGGACACGCCGGGGTGGTGGTCGGGCTGGGGGACTTCGGGAGCGTTGAGAGAGTCAGACACAGTGAGACCGATTTTACGGGGATCCGGCCCCCTCTCGGCCCGCCAGGCATCTCCAGCCCGTCCGGCGTTTGAGGACGAGGCCCGGAGGGCCGATGGCGGGGTCTGGGGGCGAAGCC
>NZ_JAKEIP010000534.1 GCF_021474425.1 Streptomyces muensis
CCCCCTCCCCCGGCCCCGCCGCCCGACGCGGAGGAACTCCGGCCGTACTGCAGGTAGAGGAAGAGCACCGCGACGGCGGCCAGCCAGTAGAGGTGGTTGTCGAATCCTAAGATCACCAGGACGACGGTCCCGGACATGACGATGGTGCCCATCACGGGCCTCCGTGAGCGTGGATCGATTCTGGATCTTGAGCGGTGAACGGTGAACGATGTCCCGAGGGGGCGCTGGGGAGGGCGACCGTCCGTCGGTGCGTAGAGACTAGCCCCGAGTCCGCAGGGTGGCGCCTGCCCTGCGCGAAGCGGCGTGAGCTGCTCCGTTACGCGTGTCCAGCGTAGGGATCCGGTCACCGGGCGTGCATCTCCTTTTCCCGCGACCCCGGTGCCGTGTGCGGCCGTAGTGGTCAGACGCCGGGCGCTGCGGTGATCACCCCGGCCCCGACGGCCGCGCCCAGCGTCGTGTGGTCGGCGGCGGTCTGGTCGGCGTACGCCAGGGCGAAGTCGGTGACCGCGCGGTCGAAGGTGTCGGCACCGCCGAGGTAGCCGGCGATGGCGATACGGTCGCCGGAGCGGGCGTGCGCACGGGCGAGGGCGGTGCCGCACAGCCGGGCGTAGGCGAGGAGGTCGTCCGGGCTCATCCCGGCCACGTCGGCGGAGCCCTTCATGTCGCGCAGCTGACGCCAGTAGAAGGCGCGGCCCTGCGGCCCGGACATCCAGCCGAGGAAGATGTCACCGGCCGCCTGCAACAGCCGCTGCCCCGCGACGACGCGGTGGCCGGGGTGGACGTACGGTCCGCTCGGCAGGTGTTCCTCCAGTACGGACGGCCGCGCCTCCTTGATCTGGAGGAACAGCGGGTCGTCGGTGTCCCGGCCGGCGAGCAGCACGATGAAGCAGCGCAGGCCGACGCTGCCGACGCCGACGACCTTGCGGGCGGCGTCGACGAAGCGGTAGCGGTCCAGGAGCAGACGGCGTTCCTCGGAGAGGGTCGAGCGGTAGTCGCTGAAGATCTTGCGCAGCGAGGCCATGTCGGACATGCCCGCGGGTTCGAGCAGCGGCGGGTCGTGGATGATGCGGCGGCGCCCGTCGACGACCTCGGTCAGCCGGTCGAAGGCCCGCAGGCTGGTGCGGCGGCGGGCACGGCCGAGGCTGGCCTCGACGCGACGGCGGTCGCGGTCGGAGCGGACCAGGGGCAGCAGTTGGTCGGCGTCGATGCTCGCGTACCAGACGTCGAGCTCGCCGCGCCGCGCGAGGCGCCGCATGGAGGTGCGGTACGCGGTCACGGCGGCGAGGGTCGCGCGGCGGGCCTCGGCGTCCGGGTGGCCGATCTCGCGGGCGGCCACCGCGACCGAGGTGGCGAGCCGTTTGACGTCCCACTCGAACGGTCCGCCGAACGTCTCGTCGAAGTCGTTCAGGTCGAAGAGCAGGGCGCGTTCCGGGGAGGCGTACAGGCCGAAGTTGAGCAGATGGGCGTCGCCGCACAGCTGGACGGTGAGTCCGGTGTGCGGGGCCGCGGCGAGGTCGGCGGCCATCACGGCGGCGGCGCCGCGCAGGAAGGCGAAGGGGGACGCCGCCATCCGGCCGTATCTGATCGGCAGCAGCTCCGGCAGCCGGTCGCGGCCCTGGCGTTCCAGTACGGCGACGGGGTCGGGGCGGTCCACGGAGGGGATCCAGGCGGCGTGCGCGGAGCGGGCGACCAGCTTGCGGGCGGCCTTGCCGCGCAGGGCGCGGTCGGCGGGGGTGGCGGGGGTCGTCATGGGCGGACGGTTCTGTGTACGGCGGCCCTGGGTGCCGGTACGGGTACGGCCGTCCTTTGCGCCGCTGCGGGTACGGCCGCCCCGTCGACCGGCCTTCGTATGCCGTGCCTGCCCATCGCACCTCCCGCCGCCACGCCCGCTCGGGGCGAGGTCCCGCACCTCCTGATCGCAGTGAAGGCGGGGCAGGGGGTGGACGCATGCCGGGTACGGCAATCGGGTGACGGGGTGAC
>NZ_JAKEIP010000535.1 GCF_021474425.1 Streptomyces muensis
GCCCCGCGCCGCCCCGAACGTCGTACGACTCGCACCTCCCACCCCTCCCGCACCTCCTGCGCACCGTGGTCCTGCGCTGCTGACCGACCCCGTCACCAGGTCAGGCAGTACGCGGCACGACTCAAGGAGCAGGAGCAAGCCATGCCCACCGACCACTACGCCGTCCTGCGCGCCCTGTTGCGCGCGGAAGCCGTACGCAACACACCGAAGCCGCAGTCGAAGAAGGAGAAACCGCAGCATCCCCCGAAGGAGCGGGAGCGCGGCTGAAGTCGGGCGCGGCGGAGGTGGGTCTTCTCCGGGTCACCGCCTCCGCCGCGCCGTACCGAAGACCGACCGGGTGATCTCGCGCCCGATCTGCGTACCGATCGACCGGGCCAGGGACTTGAACATGCCGCTCCCGACGACCTGCTCCACGACGGACGGCCGCTCCTCCCGATCCGCACGGCGCCGCTCCGGGCCCCTGGACGACGCCTGACGCATCTCGTCCGGCCCTTTCCCGCCGCGCAGTTCGTCCGGCCCTTTCCCCTCGCGCATCTCGTCCGGCCCCTTGGCCCCGCGCGACGCCTCCAGCCTCTCGTAGGCCGACTCCCTGTCCACAGCCTGTGCATACCGCCCGTACAGCGCGGACGACGTCACCGCCCGCTCCAGCGCGCCCGCCTCGATCGGCCCCATCAGCGACTCGGGGGCCCGCAGCCGGGTCGCCGCGACCGGCGTGGGGGCGCCCTTCTCGCCGAGCACCGTCACCACGGCCTCGCCGGTGCCGAGGCCGGTGAGGAGTTCCTCCAGGTCGTACGCCGAGTTGGGGAAGGTCCGCACCGTGGCCTTGAGGGCCTTCTGGTCGTCCGGGGTGAAGGCGCGCAGCGCGTGCTGGACGCGGTTGCCCAGCTGGCCGAGCACCTCGGCGGGGACGTCCTTCGGTGTCTGCGTCACGAAGAAGACGCCGACCCCTTTCGAGCGAATCAGCCGCACGGTCTGCGCGATCGAGTCCAGGAACGCCTTCGACGCGTCGTCGAACAGCAGATGCGCCTCGTCGAAGAAGAAGACCAGCTTCGGCTTGTCGACGTCCCCGACCTCGGGCAGATCGTGGAAGAGGTCGGCGAGCAGCCACATCAGGAACGTCGAGAACAGCTGCGGCTTGTCCTGTACGGCGGGCAGTTCGAGTACGGACACCACGCCCCGCCCGTCCGACGCCGTGCGCAGGAACTCGCTCGTGTCGAACTCCGGTTCCCCGAAGAAGCCGGCCATGCCCTGCGCCTCGAAGGCGGTGAGGGAACGCAGGATCACTCCGGCCGTGGCGGTCGAGAGCCCACCGATGCCCTTCAGCTCCGCCTTGCCCTCGTCGGAGGTGAGGAAGGCGACGACCGCCCTCAGGTCCTTGAGGTCGATCAGCTCCAGGCCCTTCTGGTCGGCGTAGTGGAAGATCAGGCCGAGGGACTGCTCCTGGGTCTGGTTGAGCTGGAGGACCTTGGACAGCAGGACCGGGCCGAAGCTGGTGATCGTGGCGCGTACGGGGGTGCCGTGGCCGGTGCCGCCGAGGGCGTGGAACTCGGTGGGGAAGGCGGTCGCGGACCACTCCTGGTGCACTTCGGCGGCGCGGGAGCGCACCTTGTCGTTCGCCTGTCCCTGCTCCGCGAGTCCGGAGAGGTCGCCCTTGACGTCCGCCAGGAACACGGGCACGCCCTGTGCCGACAGTTGTTCGGCGATCAGCTGGAGGGTCTTGGTCTTGCCGGTGCCGGTGGCTCCCGCGACCAGGCCGTGCCGGTTCAGCACGGCCAGCGGGACCCGGACCCGCGCATCCGGTAGGCACTCTCCGCCCCACATCAGAGCGCCCAGCTCCAGGGCGGGCCCGCCGAACGCATACCCGGCGGCGATCTCCAGCGCCTCCCGCGGCAGAGCGGTCCCACTACCCCGCACGGCCGCCCTCTCCCGATCCCTCATCCCAACCCACCACCTTCCGAACCCCAACCC
>NZ_JAKEIP010000536.1 GCF_021474425.1 Streptomyces muensis
GAGGGCGGCTGGGAGGGGCCCGACAGGGGGCCCGAGGGCGGTCCTGAGGGACGGCCGGACGACGGAGGTTCGACGCTCACGAGGCCTTCTTCCCGACGCAGGATCCGTGCGGGATGCCCGGCGTGGAACTCCTGCGACGCCTATGCCTTCTGCCCATTTCACCTTGCGCTTTTGCCGCTTCTGTCACCTTTGGGCAGCTCTCCCATTCTGTGCTCCGGTGGCAGGCCGTACGCAAGCCGACGCGGACGGACCTCTCGGCGGGCGGGCGGCCGGGGCGCTGCTTAGCGTGGTCAGGGTGAGCGTGCTGACCCCTTCCCGTCCGGCTGTGGCCGCCCATGGGTGGGTGCGGGCCCTCGTCACGGTGCTCGCCGGGCTGGTCGCGATGGGAGTGGTGGCCGCGCTGGGGTTGTGGGCGGCCGGGGCCGCGGACCTCCCGGACAACGCCTTCCCGAGGGTCGTCGCGGCGACCGTGGTCACGGCGGTCGGCGGCACGATCGAGCTGTCGGGCGACGCCGGGGTGCTGGCCGATCCCGACGCCGGGCTGACCGTGATCCCGCTGTCCGTCACGCTCACCGGGGCGCTGGTGCTGGCCGCCGGCTTTCTGCGGCCGCTGCGGCACCGGGCGGTCGCCGGAACCGGGGAGCTGGCCGGGTGGGCCGCGAGGATCGCCGTGCTGTGGCTGGCCGCGCTGCTGGGGCTGTCCTTCTCCGCGCGCCAGAGCTTCTCCCTCTCCCTCGACGAGCTCGGACAGGACGTGCTCGCCGACATCGGCGACCTGTTCGGCATCTCCCCCGAGGTCGGCTTCACCACGAACGTCGCGTCGACCGTCCTGTTCGGTCTGCTGTGGCTGGCGGGCGTGCTCGTACTGGCCCTGCTGGTCTCGCGCGGGGCTCCGCTGCCGGGACGGCTGCTGCGCTTCCAGGAGTCGGTGCGGCCGGCCGCGTACGCCATGGTGGCGCTGCTGCTGGCGTATGTCGTCCTCGGTGCGGTCATCGGCGTGATCGTCGCGGCGACCCGCGGGCATCCGGCCGAGACGTTCGCGGCGATCCTGCTGGGCCTGCCGAACCTGGTGTGGCTCGCCCTGACGATCGGGCTCGGCGCGACCTGGGACGGCAGGGTGGACGGGCCCTTCGGGCTGCCGATGCCGCATGTGCTCGACGAGGTGCTGCGCGGCGGGGAGGTCTCCGAGCTGAACCTGGGCACCCTCGCCGAGCACGACGGCCGGGTGTGGTGGCTGGTCGTCGTCGACGCCGTTCTGCTGCTCGCCGCGGCCTTCGTCATGGCACGACGCTCACCGGCCCGGATCCGGCCCTGGCAGCACGCCTTGCACATGGCGGTGGCGCTGGCCCTCACCGTCCTGACGATCTGCCTTCTCGCCCGCACCTCCGCCCACTACGGCCTCTCGGTCCTCGGCATCGGCGAGCTGGGCGGCGACCTGGCCGGCGAACTCATCCTGAGACCCCACGTGTGGTCCGCGATCGGCCTGGCCCTGTTGTGGGGGCTGGTCACGGGGTTCCTCGGCGGGCTCCTGGCCAGGCCGCTGAGGCATCGGGGCGAGGTCTCCGCCCGGAAGGGGTGAGCGGCGCGGCGGTCCCGAGCAGGGGCGCGGCCCTGCCGCTCGGAGGAGCGGGCCCGCTGTTCACTGCCGGAACACGGGTTCCGCCCAGCGAGGCGGTGGCTTCGGCGGCTCCTTCGCGGGTGCTTCCGGGGCCCCTACGACCTTGTGGTCCACGGCCGTCGCCGGGCGTCCGCCCGCCGGGCCGCCCGTCATCGCGGCGCGCAGGTCGGCGACGAAGGCGAGGCAGGAGTCATGGCGGTCGTCGGGGCTCTTGGCCAGGGCGTCGGCGAAGACGGCGTCGACGGACGGGGCGAGATCGGGGCGGGCCTCGGTCAGGG
>NZ_JAKEIP010000537.1 GCF_021474425.1 Streptomyces muensis
CAATCAGGGATGGGCCGGGTAGGGGCGGCGGGGGCGAAATCCCCCGGCTCACCCCCTACGCCAACAACCCCCGCAACGGAAACACAGCCCGCCGAGTAGCCAACACCGCCTGATCCAGCCGATCCGCAGGGTCATACCCCGCCTCCCACCCAGCCCAGGAAACCGGCCACCGCCCATCAGTCATCCGCACCGGCCCCAACTGCCGAGTCCGCGCAAACACTTCCTGCCGCCACCCCTCAGGAATCACCGCCGCAGGCTCAATCTCCCGCCCCGCAACAATCCCCACCAGATGAGTCCACGACCGCGGCACAACCTCCACCACGGCATATCCACCCCCACCCAGCGCCACCCACCGCCCGTCGGCATACTCGTGCGCCAGCTCATGACAGGCCACCTGCACAGCCCGCTGCGCATCCAACGACACGGCAAGATGCGCCAACGGATCCTCGAAATGCGTATCGGCCCCGTGCTGCGTCACCAACACTTGCGGCCGAAAATCAGCGATCAGCTCAGGCACCACGGCATGAAACGCCCGCAACCACCCCGCATCCGCGGTCCCCGCCGGCAGCGCCACATTCACGGCCGTACCCTCCGCCGACTCCGCCCCGGTCTCCTCCGGCCACCCGGTCTGCGGAAACAACGTACGAGGATGCTCGTGCAACGAGACCGTCAGCACCCGCGGGTCCTCCCAGAACGCGGCCTGCACCCCGTCCCCGTGATGCACATCCACATCGATGTACGCGACCCGCTCGGCCCTCAACTCCAACAACCGCGCAATAGCCAACGACGCGTCGTTGTAGATACAGAACCCCGACGCACCCCCCGGCATCGCATGATGCAGCCCACCCGCGAAGTTCACCGCATGCAGCGCCTCCCCCCGCCACACAGCCTCCGCAGCCCCCACCGACTGCCCCGCGATCAGCGCGGACACCTCGTGCATCCCCACAAAGGCAGGGTCGTCCATCGTCCCGAGTCCGTACGACTGATCCGCCGCCCCCGGATCCGCCGAGGCCGCCTTCACGGCCTCGATGTAGTCCTGTCGATGAACCAGCCGCAAGGTCGACTCCCCGGCCGGCTGCGCCGCGACGACGTCCATGTCCTTGTCCAGCCCGAAGGCGTCGACGAGTCTCCTGGTCAGGGCGAGCCGGACCGGGTCCATCGGATGGTCCCGACCGAAGTCATAGCCCGTTACTGCCTCGTCCCACATCAGCTGTGCGCGGCCGCTCATGCCCGTCACCGTATCGGTCCGGTTGAGCGGCGAACGACCGGGCGTACACAAGCGTCACCAGCACCAACACCATCGGCACAAGCATCGCCCCGCGATAGTTCCACGCATCGCCCAGCGCCCCCACCAAGGGCGAACCGATCAAAAACCCGACGTAGTTGAACACATTGAGCCGCGCGACGGCCGCATCCGAAGCCCCCGGCCCGTACTTCTCGGAAGCCAGCCGCCCAGCCGCCGCGAACGTCTGCGGCACCAGCACACACAGCCCCAGCCCGAGCAGCGTGAACCCCACCATCCCGACCCACGCTCCGGGCGCCCCGGCCACCACGGCGAACCCACCGGCCGCCACCAGCGCCCCCATCCGCACGACCGCGACCGCCCCGAACCTCCGCACCCCGAAGTCCCCGATGGCCCGCCCCACCAACGTGGTCACCATGTAGACGTTGTACGGCACGGTGGCCAGTTGCTCCGAACTCCCCAGCACATCCTGGAGATACTTCGCACTCCAGTTGGAGACGGTCGAGTCCCCGATATACGCGAAGGTCATCACCAGACACAGCGGCAACAGCACCTTGAAGGCAACGGCCCCTTCAAGGTGCTGTTGCCGCTGTGTCTGGTGATGACCTTCGCGTATATCG
>NZ_JAKEIP010000538.1 GCF_021474425.1 Streptomyces muensis
GAGGAGGGCGGCGCGGTGGGGGCCCACGGGGAGGCGTAGGCCGGGGTCGTAGGTGCGGATCGTGAGGTCGATCGAGGCGCCGGGGCCGCGGGTGAGCTCGGTGATCTCGTGGCGGAACTGGGCGCTGCGGAAGGGGCGGGTGTCCAGCTCCAGGTCGGAGACGTCCAGTTCGCGGCGGGCCCAGGTGGAGGTGGGCAGGGCGGTGCCCCAGTACAGGTGGCCGTCCGCGTCCGGTGTCACGTGCCGGGGTGCCACCGCGCGGCCCAGGCCCCGGGCCGCCGACCGGGCCTCGTGGAAGCGGCGTTCGCGGACCAGTTGCAGGACCACGCGTTCCATGCGGGGCAGGCGGGCGTAGGCAGCGGGGGAGAGGGTCTCCAGGTAGGGGACGGTGATGTCGGCGAAGGCGGACAGCCACTCCTCGTCGCGGTAGGGGAGATCTCCGGCGTACATGCGGAAGTCGTGCTTCAGGAACTTGTAGTCCTTGTCCTCGCGCAGACCTCCGTGTCCGCTCTCGACGAGGAAGTCGTCGATGAGGCGCTGGACGTGGACGCGGTCGCGGACGTTCTCCAGTTTGTGACGCTGGTTGGAGATCGAGGCCGCCTCCGTGGCCGCGTACGGTGCGACGTGCCAGCGGTACACCGGCTCCGGGATGATCGTGAACTCCTTGGCCAGACAGTACGCCTGTGCCGAGAACAGCTGGTCCTCGTAGTGGATGCCCTCCGGGAAGCGGAGGTCGTAGCGGTCCAGGAAGGCGCGGGCGTACATCTTGCTCGTCGACAGGTGCTCGAAGAGCAGACGGGGTTCGGACTCGATGCCGATCACCGTGCGGCGCTCGGCGACCAGGTGCGGCATCCACTTCGTACGGCGCCCGCTGTCCTCCCGGACCCGTACGACCGCCCCCATCGCGAAGTCGATCTCCCGTTCCCGGTGGGCCGACAGCAGCAACTCGACCGCGTCGTCGGTCAGTTCGTCGTCGCTGTCCAGGAACATCGCGTACGGCGCCCGGGCGATCTCCAGGGCGGCGTTGCGCGGGGCGCTGCAGCCGCCGCTGTTCCGGGGCAGGCGGAGGTGGCGGATGCGGGGGTCCCGGGCCGCCAGATGCCGGGCCACCTGGGGGGTTTCGTCCGTCGAGTGGTCGTCGCTGATGATGATCTCGATATTGGCGTGGGTCTGGCGGCGCACCGACTCCACGGCCCGGGGGAGGCGGGCGGCGTCGTTGTAGACGATGACCGTGACCGTGACGTCCGGGGGCGGGGGCGCTTCGGGGGTCATGCGGCCTCCTCCGGGGTCGGTGCCGGGGTGCGTTCTTCCAGCGGGACAACCGGGGGCAGGGCATCCTCGCTCTCGTTCAGGAACACCCGTCGTACGACCCGTTCGGCGGCGTGGCCGTCGTCGTACTCGCAGAAGCGGCGACGGAAGGCGGCCCGCGCCTTTGTCGCGCCCTCGTCGCGCCAGGCCGTGGTGGTGAGGATCTCGGTGAGTTCCCGCTGGGTGCGGGCGACCTGGCCGGGCGGCTCGGCCGGCAGGTCGAAGTAGACGCCGCGGGTGGAGCGGTACGTCTCCCAGTCGTCGGCGTAGATGACGATCGGGCGGTCGAGGTTGGCGTAGTCGAACATGATGGACGAGTAGTCCGTGACCAGCGCGTCCGCGGCCAGCGCCAGGTCCTCGACCGGGTCGTAGGCGGAGACGTCGATGACCCGGCCGGTGCGGCGCAGGGCGGTCAGCGGGGACGGCGTGCCGTCGTAGAAGTAGTGGCCGCGGACCAGCAGGACCGTGTCCTCGCCGAGCTGGTCGGCGAGGGTGGCGAGGTCGAGGCGGGGGGTCCAGCCGGCCTCGTAGTCGCGGTGGGTGGGGGCG
>NZ_JAKEIP010000539.1 GCF_021474425.1 Streptomyces muensis
CGCCCAGCCCGAACAGCCCCACGGCCCCGGCCCCGGTGTACGCCGCCCACTGGGCCGGCCCGAGCCCGGCCCCGGCGGACGCCGGCAGCCCCACCGCCTGAACCGCCAGCGGTGGCAGCACCCCGGCCCACCACGAGGTGGCCAGACAGCCGGCCGCCCCGCAGACCCCGGCGAGGACGCCCGCCGCGCCCGGCAGGACGCGGGCCGGGCGCTCCACCAGGTCGGGGTCGATCTGCGGTTCGGGACGCGGCTTCGGCTGGACCGGGCGGCGCAGCCGCGGCTGTTCGCCCGTGCCCTGTCGGCGTGCCACGACCGTCGGCCTGAGCGGCACGGACACCGGACCCGCCTCGTCGCGGAACAGCAGATGGACGGGGATCTCGGTGGTCGCCTCGTTCTGGATCAGCCGCGCGGGCCGGACGGGCCCCTCGGGATCGGGCGTGTGAGAAGTGGTCGTGGTCATGCGTGCCTCCAGCCTCCGCGCCAGATGCGTCACAACAGTGGTTGCCGGGATCCCGGTCGCCGGGTTCTCGGTCGCCGGGATGTCGGGTTACGCGAACAGCCGCCGCCAGGTCTCCGGCCCCGGATAGCCGTCCGCCGCGCCGCCCCGCCAGCCCTGGGCACGCTGGAAGGCCTCGACGGCCCGCCGGTCCGCCTCGTCCCAGCGCGTTTCCGGCTGCCCGGTCTTGTAGTGCTTGCCGAACCCCTTCTTCACGAGCTGAGTGGCGAGCTGCAAGACGTACTGATTGTCGGCACCCGGCCGGAACATGGCCCGCCCCGGGTATCCGGGCACGCCGTGCGACGAGGGCTGTGTGGGCTGGGCGGTTGGGTCGGCAGGGGTGGCAGGGGTGGCCGGGACTGTCGGGGCGGGTGCGCCGGCCGAACCCGTGCTCGGGATGTCCTTGCCCTTGCCGGTCACCAGCAGCGCCCATGTCCGCGGCCCCGGCAGCCCGTCCGCGTCCCGGCCCCGCCAGCCCTGCGCCTGCTGGAAGGCCTGGGTGGCCCTGCGGTCCGCGTCCGTCCAGCGTGGGCCGGGGCCGGTGGTGTAGTACCGGCCGGCGCCGCGCTCGACGAGCAGCTTGCCGAGCTGCGTGACGTACTTGTTGTTGGCGCCGGGACCGAAATGCGCCGGCCCCGGGTACGCGTCCGGCGCGGCGGTCCCGGGTTTGGCCGCCCCCGGCTTCCCGGTGCCCGCCTGCTCGACGTCGGACTTCCCGGTGCCCGGCTTCTCGGTCGCGGGCTTCTCGGTCGCCGGCTTCTCCGTGGCCGGCTTCTTGCCGCCCGTGGCTCCGCTCTTCAGCCCCTTGTAGCGGTAGGCGAGATAGCGGTCGGAGTGGCTCCAATAGGCGTACGGGGTGGTCTGGCGGCGGGCGTGCGGGGGTGCGGACTCATAGGCGACGTAGTAGGTATGCGTGTGGTCCGTCCAGCCGCCGAAAATGACGACGTGCGAGCCTTTCTGCGGGTCCGCCGGATTGTGGAACAGCAGAATGTCGCCGGGCTGCAGGTCCTTCTTGGCGATGCGTACCCCGTACTGGCCCAGGCTGCCGGTCCATTCGTTTCCGGGCAGCTTCCAAGCCATCGAGACGAAGCCCGAGCAGTCCTGTCGGTAGCCGTCCGACCAGTACTTGTACATGCTGTACGGCACCTTCGCCGCGACCCATTTCTTGGCCCGTTTGATGATCTCGGCGCGGGTGGTCGCGGGCGTCTTGACCGGACCGGACGACTGGACCTGGTGCCCGCCCGGGCCGTGCAGCGGGGCCTGGCCGCCCTGGGGAGTACTGGGCTCGTCACCTGCGGGAACGGCCGGGCGGTCGGGGGCGTGGGGGGCGGCTACGGCCG
>NZ_JAKEIP010000540.1 GCF_021474425.1 Streptomyces muensis
ATCCCTGGGGGCCGCAGGCCCCCAGGGATGGGACGGGTAGGGGCGGCGGGGGCGAAGGGGAGTCAGCGTGCTCGCTGGACTCGGCGTTCGTCCCAGACGGGCTCTGCCGTCTCCCGTACCCGGCCGTCGCTTCCGAAGACCAGATACCTGTCGAAGGACCGGGCGAACCAGCGATCGTGGGTGACGGACAGCACTGTCCCCTCGAAGGCTTCAAGGCCCTCCTGAAGCGCCTCCGCGGACTCCAGGTCGAGGTTGTCGGTCGGCTCGTCGAGGAGGAGCGCGGTGACGCCTTCCAGTTCCAGCAGGAGGATCTGGAAACGGGCCTGCTGCCCGCCGGAGAGACGGTCGAAGGTCTGCTCGGCCTGGCGGGTGAGTTCATAGCGCCGCAGCCGGGACATCGCCGCCCCCCGGTCCTGGGCATGCTCCTTCCACAGAATGTCGAGCAACGT
Source organism: Streptomyces muensis (assembly GCF_021474425.1). Classification (GTDB taxonomy): domain Bacteria; phylum Actinomycetota; class Actinomycetes; order Streptomycetales; family Streptomycetaceae; genus Streptomyces; species Streptomyces muensis. The sequence continues at coordinate 450 of NZ_JAKEIP010000540.1, forward strand.
CCGCCCCATCAGCTCAGGATGCGCGTGCGTCTGCGCGAAGTGCCCGGGCACGACCCGCGCCCCCAGCTTCCACGCCCCCGTATGCGCCACGTCCTCGCCGGCCAGCAGCCGCAGAAAGTGCGACTTGCCGGAACCGTTGGAGCCGAGGACGGCGACACGTTCGCCGTAGAAGACCTCCAACGAGAACGGCTTCATCAGCCCCGTCAGCTCAAGCCCTTCACAGGTGACGGCCCGCACCCCGGTACGCCCGCCCTTCAGCCGCATCCGGATGTCCTGCTCACGCGGCGGCTCCGGCGGCGGCCCCGCCTCCTCGAACTTGCGCAGCCGGGTCTGGGCCGCCCGGTAACGGGAGGCCAGGTCCGCGCTGTTCTCCGCCGCTTGACGGAGCGTCAGCACCAGCTTCTTCAACTGGGCGTGCTTCTCGTCCCAGCGCCTGCGCAACTCCTCGAAACGGGCGAAGCGTTCACGCCGCGCGTCGTGGTAGGTCGCGAAGCCGCCACCGTGCACCCAGGCGTCCGCGCCGGCGGGCGAGGGCTCGACGGAGACGATCTTCTCGGCGGCACGGGCGAGCAGTTCACGGTCGTGGGAGACGAAGAGAACCGTCTTGCGCGTCTCCTTCAGCCGCTCCTCCAGCCACCGCTTGCCGGGCACGTCGAGGTAGTTGTCCGGTTCGTCGAGCAGCAGCACCTCGTCGGTGCCCCGCAGCAACGCCTCCAGCACCAGCCGCTTCTGCTCACCCCCCGACAGGGTCCGCACCTGCCGCCACTGCGCCTTGTCGTACGGCACCCCGAGCGCGGCCATGGTGCACATGTCCCACAGCGTCTCCGCCTCGTACCCGCGCGCCTCGGCCCAGTCGGCGAGCGCCTGCGCGTACTTCAGCTGGGCGGCCTCGTCGTCCACGGTCATGATGGCGTGCTCGGCGGCGTCGACGGCCCGCGCGGCCTCCCGGATACGGGGCGGCGCGACCGACACGAGCAGATCACGCACGGTCGTCTCATCCCGCACGGACCCCACGAACTGCCGCATCACCCCGAGCCCGCCACTGACGGTGACGGTCCCCCCGTGCGGTTTCAGCTCCCCCGCGATCAGCCGCAGCAGCGTCGTCTTCCCGGCCCCGTTGGGCCCGACGAGCGCGACAGCGGCCCCTTCCCCCACCCGGAACGACACATCGCCGAGCAGCGCCCTCCCATCGGGAAGGTAGTACTCGAGATGCGCGGCCTCCAGATGTCCCATAGGGCCGCATTCTGCGGTCGACACCCACCACCGGGCAAACACTTATCCACGGCCGTCTCCAGCGCTCTCAGCCCGTCCGGCGTTTGCGGACGAGGCATTGCCATCCCTATCCCCCACCCAC
>NZ_JAKEIP010000541.1 GCF_021474425.1 Streptomyces muensis
GGACCACGCCCTCCCCGGCGCCCCCACCGCCCTGGGCGTCGGCCACGGAGCCCTCCTCACCCCCGAGGGCGCCCTGCTCAGCCTGCGCGCCCGCTACCCCGACAGCGACCTCGCCTTCACCGGCGTCACCGTGATCGCCGTCGACGGCGGTACGACGGCGCTGGCTCCTCCGGGCGCACACATCGAGGGAGCCCGGTCCGTCCTCCTCCTCACCCGGGTCCGGCGCCACACCGGCGAACTCGACGTGACGGCGGAGGGCCGCGCCCTGCGCGACCTGGCGGCCACGGGACACGACGAGCTCCTCGCCCGCCATGTCGCCCGCCACCGCACCGCCTACGAGCGCGTCACCCTCGACCTCGCCGCCGACCCGGCCGAACGCGCCCTGCCCGGCTCCGAGTTGCTCAAGCGTCCGAGTGCCGCCGCCCTGCTGGAGCGGCTCTTCGCGGCCGGCCGCTACCATCTGCTGTCCGCCGGCGGCCTCTTCCCGCCCCGGCTGACCGGCCTGTGGACCGGCGACTGGAACACCGCCTGGTCGGGCGCGTTCACCAACGACGCCAACCTCAACCTCCAGACCGCCTCCGCCGCGGCCGCCGCCCTCCCCGAGGTCACCGCGGCCCACGCCGCGCTCATCCAGCGCCAGCTGCCCGACTGGCGCGACAACGCCCGCGCCGTCTTCGGCACCCGGGGCGTGGTGGCCCCCGCGCACACCGACGGCGAGTCGGGCCACTCGTACCACTTCAACCGCGAGTACCCCCTGCACCTGTGGACCGCAGGCGCCGACTGGCTGCTCAAGCCCCTCGTCGACCACGACGAGACCCACGGCACCCGCGATCCCCGCACCGCCGCCGCCCTCGCCGAAGTCGCCCACTTCTACGAGGACTTCCTCACCCGGACCGACGCCGACGGCCACCTGGTCGTCGTCCCCTCCTACTCACCCGAGAACCGGCCGGCCAACGCGAGCTGGGGCACGCTCAACGCCGCCATGGACCTCTCGGCGGCCCGGCACGCCCTGCGCACCGCGGCCGCCTACCACCCGGACACCCCGGACGCCGACCGCTGGCGAGCCCTAGCCGACCGCCTCCCCCCGCACCGGATCAACGCCGACGGCGCCCTCGCCGAATGGGCCTGGCCCGGCCTGGAGGACTCCTACGACCACCGCCACCTCAGCCACCTCTACGGCGTCTGGCCGCTCGACGAGATCACCCCGTACGACACCCCCGACCTCGCCGCGGCCGCCCACCGCGCCCTCGAACTGCGCGGCGCCGAGAACGACTCCGCGCACGGCCACCTCCACCACGCCCTGATCGCGGCCCGCCTCAGGGACGCCGGCCGGGTCGCCCACGCCCTCGACCAGGTCCTCGGCGGCGACTTCTTCCACGCCTCCCTGATGAGCGCCCACTACCCGAACCGCGACGTCTACAACGCGGACGCCGCGCACACCCTGCCGGCCGTACTGATCGAAACGCTCGTGCAGTCGACCCCGGACCGCCTGGTCCTGCTGCCCGCCCTTCCCCCCACCTTCCGGGAGGGCCGGCTCCGGGGCGTGCGCACCCGGTTCGGCGCGGAGGTCGACCTGACCTGGACACGCGACGGCGCGACGGCGGTCCTGAAGCCGTCCCGCACCGTCCGCGTCGAACTCCGGACTTCATCCGGCGACGGCGACAGCGCCGCACAACCGCTCGACCTCGTCGCCGGAGAAGACCACGTCCTCACCCTGAGGACGTGGTAACCCCCCACCGCACATCCCCCGCGGGGGGGCCCCGCCGGGGGGGGGGGCGCGGGGGGGGGGGGGGGGGGG
>NZ_JAKEIP010000542.1 GCF_021474425.1 Streptomyces muensis
GCGCGGGGCTTGCGCGGAACGGGGCGGAGCGGGAGATGTTGTTGCGGCGGGCCGCTGCCGCGGGCCGCTTTCGCGGGTGGGGGACGGGCGGTTCCGCCGTGGCGCCTTAGGTCGTCATCCGGCTGGCGCGCCGTTGTGGCTGGTCGCGCCCACGCGGCGGAGCCGCACATCGACGCAGCCCCGCGCCCCTTAGGGGCGTTGTCGGGCTGTTGGCTAGATCGGTCTGCCTACCAGCATTGTGGGTGCCCCTGCCACCCGGGTCAGGAACACCGTCGCCGCGTTCGGGCCCTGAGGCTTGACCTTCTTGCGGAGTTCCTCGGGCTCGACCGCCGACCCGCGCTTCTTGACCGTCAGGATGCCTACCTCGCGCTCTCGCAGCAGAGCTCTCAACTTCTTTACGTTGAAGGGGAGTTGGTCGGTGATCTCGTAGGCCGTCGCATAAGGGGTCGGTCGTAGGTCGTCCGCCGTGATGTACGCGATGGTGGGGTCGATCAGGCCGGCGTCCAGTTCGGCGGCCACCTCGGCGACCAGGTGGGCGCGGATGGCGGCGCCGTCGGGCTCGTACAAGTAGCGTCCGACGGGGCGGGCTTCGGGGTCGGGGAGGCCGCGGGAGAGCAGGGAGCGGGGGCCCGGCAGCAGGGTGGCGCGGATCGCGCCGGGGCGGGTGCCGAACCACAGCACCGCCTCCTTCACGTCCCCGCCGTCCGAGATCCACTCGGCCTCGGCGTCGTCGGGGATCGCCTCGTGGGGGATGCCGGGTGCGATCTTCAGCGCGGCGCGCGGGGCCTGCCGCGCCGCCTCGACGGCCCAGGACAGCGGCGGCGAGTACGCCTCGGGGTCGAAGATCCGGCCGCGACCGCCGCGCCGGGCGGGGTCGACGAACACGGCGTCGTAGCCGCTCGTGTCGACCTCCGTGACATCGGCCTCCCGCACCTCGACCAGGTCCCCGAGCCTCAGCGCCGCCGCGTTCGCCCGCGCCACCGCCGCCGTCACCGGATCCCGGTCCACCGCCAGCACCCGGATCCCGGCCCGCGCCAACGCGATGGCGTCCCCGCCGATCCCGCAGCACAGGTCGGCGACCGACCCGATCCCCAGCTCCCTCATCCGCCCGGCCCGGTACGCCGCCACGCTCGCCCGCGTCGACTGTTCGACGCCGTTCGGCGTGAAGAACATCCGCTCCGCGTCCGCCGCCCCGAACTTCGCCACCGCCCGCTGCCGCAGCCGCGCCTGCCCGAGCGCCGCCGACACCAGCTCGGCGGGATGCTCGCGGCGCAGCCGGGTGGCGACGGCGAGTTCGTCGGCGGGATCGGTGTCGCGTACGGCGTCGAGGAGGGCGCGGCCCTCGGGGGTGAGCAGGGCGGCGAAGGAGGCGAGGTCGTTCACCGGGCCATTGTCGGCCAGTCGGTGGATGGTCCGTGGCCGGGCGGCGGTGTCGGCCGGGCTTCGGGGTGAGTGCCTGGGAAGATCCGGCACCATGCGACTAGTAGTACAAAATGACAAAAGGCGCCGAAATGGGTCAGCGGGGGAGTGTCGTCGCCGCAGACCCGGCCGGGCCGGCTTCCGTGGCGGCCTCGCCGCGCTGGTAGCGGCGGCCATCGCCTCGGCCTGTGCACCGGCCGCCGCCCCGGGGGGCCCAGGAGGCCCGCCCGGGGGGGTTTGCGCCGGGTGGGGGTTGGGGGCGGGCGGGGCGGCGCCCCCCCCCCGGGGGGGGGCCCCGGGGGGGGGGGGCGGGGGGGGCGGGGGGGCCGCGGCGGGGGGGGGGGGGGGCCGCTCCGCCCCCGCCGACGTCTCCGA
>NZ_JAKEIP010000543.1 GCF_021474425.1 Streptomyces muensis
GGTGGGGGCTGGTCGCGCAGTTCCTCGCGCCCCTGGGGCCTGCGGCGGCCCGTTGCTCTTCGGTGGGGGTTCGCATTGCGCCTTGCGGTGGGTTGTGGGGCGGAGCCGCGCCGGGGGGTGTCCGTCCTCGGTCGGGCGGCTCGGTGAGTTCAAGAGGGGCTCGGCGTTGACGCCCGCCGCTGCGGGCGGACACCCCCCGACACGGCCCCTTGCCGCCGTACGCGGGTGCCGGTCCGCTCTTCCACCTGTTGACAAGAGGGCGTGTCTCACAGGGGGCTGTGGTTCCGTCGGGTGGCGGGGGAGCCTATCGTCAAGGTCATGTTCGCTGTCTACGCCGCCCGAATCGACCGCGACGAGCCGCTCTCCGGACTGGAGTTGGGGGAGCGTCCGGCCCCTGAGGCCCGTGTCGGTTGGAGTACCGTCAACGTCAAGGCCGCCTCGCTCAATCATCACGATCTCTGGTCGCTGCGGGGCGTGGGGCTGCCCGAGGAGCGGTTGCCGATGATCCTCGGCTGTGATGCCGCCGGGATCGACGAGGACGGCAACGAGGTCGTCCTGCACTCCGTGATCGGACAGAGCGGGCACGGCGTGGGGCCCAGGGAGCCGCGGTCGATTCTGACGGAGCGGTATCAGGGGACCTTCGCCGAGCAGGTCGCCGTGCCCACGTGGAATGTGCTGCCCAAGCCCAAGGAGCTCTCCTTCGAGGAGGCGGCCTGTCTGCCGACGGCATGGCTGACCGCGTACCGGATGCTGTTCACGAATGCGGGGGTACGGCCCGGGGACTCCGTGCTGGTGCAGGGGGCCGGGGGTGGTGTGGCCACCGCCGCCATCGTGCTGGGGAAGGCCGCGGGGCTGCGGGTCTTCGCCACCAGTCGGGACGAGGCCAAGCGGAAGCGGGCCGTGGAGCTGGGGGCCGTGGAGGCCGTGGAGTCGGGGGCTCGGCTGCCGGAGCGGGTCGACGCGGTGATCGAGACCGTCGGTGCCGCCACCTGGTCGCACTCCGTGAAGTCGCTGAAGCCCGGGGGCACGCTGGTGATCTCCGGTGCCACGAGTGGGGATCGGCCCTCGCATGCCGAGCTCACGCGGATCTTCTTCCTGGAGCTGAAGGTGGTCGGGTCCACGATGGGGACCAAGGACGAGCTGGAGGATCTGCTGGCCTTCTGTGCTGCCACGGGAGTGCGGCCGGTGATCGATGAGGTGCTTCCGATGGACCGGGCCCGGGAGGGCTTTGAGCGGATGGCTTCGGGGGAGCAGTTCGGGAAGATCGTCCTTACTGGTTGAGGGTGCTGGGGTTTGTAGGTGCGCCTTGCGGCGGGTTTGGGGCTTTGCCTCGGGCCCGCCGTTTTTTTGTCAACCAGGGTTGACGGGGGACTGGGTGTCAACTTAGGTTGACGGGTATGGGTGAAGCTACGGATCTCGCTGAACGGGCGGGAGATCGCGATCCACGCGTCGGACTGAGGGCCGTCGCGGCGCTGCGCCGGCTGCTGGAGCAGTTGGAGGCGGTGCAGGTGCGCAGTGCGCGCAATCAAGGGTGGTCGTGGCAGGAGATCGCCGCGGAACTCGGGGTCAGCAGGCAGGCCGTGCACAAGAAGTACGGGAGGCGTTGATGTTCGAGCGGTTCACGAAGGACGCCCGCGTGGTGGTGACGGGGGCGGTCGAGCATGCCGAGAGGGGCGGGGCGGGGAGCGTCGATGCCGAGCATCTGCTGCTTGCCCTGCTCGATCGGGAAGGGAGCCGGGCCTCGTTCGCGCTCGCCGCGCTCGGGGGTGGGCGGTGGCTGGAC
>NZ_JAKEIP010000545.1 GCF_021474425.1 Streptomyces muensis
GGAAAGAGGTGCGGGGGCGGGCTTGGGTTGGGGCTTCGGGCTCGGCCTGGCCGCGGGCTTGTCGCTCTTGTCGCCCGTGAAGGCCTCGTACTCCTTCAGGACCTCGCTCGTCGGCCCGTCCATCAGCAGCTCGCCGCGCTCCAGCCACAGGACGCGGTCGCAGGTGTCGCGGATCGACTTGTTGTTGTGGCTGACCAGGAACACCGTGCCCGCGTGCTTGCGCAGCTCGCGGATCCGGGCCTCGGAGCGCTTCTGGAACGAACGGTCACCGGTGGCGAGGGCCTCGTCGATGAGCAGCACGTCGTGGTCCTTGGCCGCGGCGATGGAGAAGCGCAGGCGGGCCGCCATGCCGGAGGAGTACGTGCGCATGGGGAGGGTGATGAAGTCGCCCTTCTCGTTGATGCCGGAGAAGTCGACGATCTCCTGGTAGCGGTCCTTGACCTGCTCGCGGGACATGCCCATCGCGAGGCCACCGAGGTGGACGTTGCGCTCACCGGTGAGGTCGTTCATCAGGGCCGCGTTCACGCCGAGGAGGGAGGGCTGGCCGTCGGTGTAGATACGGCCGTTCTCGACCGGGAGCAGACCCGCGACCGCCTTGAGCAGGGTCGACTTGCCGGAGCCGTTGGTGCCGATCAGGCCGATGGCCTCGCCCTTGTAGGCGACGAACGACACCTTCTTGACCGCGTGCACCTTGCGCACGCCCGCCGCCTTCTCGGTCTGCTTGCGACGCAGGATGCGGTTGAGGGCGGCGGTGGCCGAGCCGCGGCCGGCGCCCGTGCCGTTGACGCGGTAGACGATGTCGACGCCGTCGGCGATGACGGTGGGGATGCTCTCGCGGGTGTTGTCAGCCACGGCCGTACGTCTCCTCAGCCTTCCAGAAGTAGATGAAGCCGCCGACTCCGGCGAGCAGGGCCCAGCCCGTCGCGATGGCCCACACGTGCGGCGGAAGCTGGTCGCCTCGGAAGCTGTCGATGAGCGCGAAGCGCATCAGGTCGATGTACACGGCGGCCGGGTTGGCCTGGAGCGCCGACGTCACCCAGGACGGCGTGTCGGTGTGCTTGGCCATCATGTGGCTGATGCTGAACATCACGCCCGACGCGTACATCCACGTACGCAGCACGAACGGCATCAACTGCGCGATGTCCGGCGTCTTCGCGCCCATCCGGGCCATCACCATCGCGACGCCGGCGTTGAAGACGGACTGCAGCACCAGCGCCGGGATCGTCAGCGCCCAGGAGGCGGTGATCGGCATGCCCAGACAGAGCAGGATCACGACCAGGGCCGCCATCGAGAACAGCAGCTGCTGGAGTTGCTGCAACGCGAACGAGATCGGCAGCGCGGCCCGCGGGAAGTGCAGGGCGCGTACGAGGCCGAGATTGCCGGAGATCGCGCGGGTGCCCGCCATGATCGAGGTCTGGGTGAACGTCCACACGAACACGCCCGTCACCAGGAACGGGATGTAGTCCGGTACGCCGCGGCTGGTGCCCATCAGCTTGCCGAAGATGAAGTAGTACACCGCCGCGTTCAGCAACGGCGTCAGCACCTGCCAGACCTGACCGAGCTTCGCCTGGCTGTACTGGGCCGTGAGCTTGGCCGTGGAGAACGCCCCGATGAAATGCCGGCGCGCCCACAGCTCGCGAACGTACTGGGGCAGGGAGGGGCGGGCACCACTGACCGCGAGCCCGTGCCGGGCGGCGAGGGCCGCGAGGTCGGTTTCGGGGGGTGGGGCCGGAGCCGTGGTGGGCGGTGTGTGGAGGGC
>NZ_JAKEIP010000546.1 GCF_021474425.1 Streptomyces muensis
GGGGGGGGGGGGGGCGGTGGGCGGGGTGGGGGTGGTCGTGGGCGTGACGGTGCCCGTGCCCGTGGTGGTGCGCGTGCTCGTGCCGGTCGCTCACGGTGGTCCCCTTCCAGTGCGCGGGAGTGGACGCGTGCCGCCCACGACGCCATTATGTGCGTATGAGCGCACGCATGCACCTATCAACTGCGCACGATGCGCATCCGCGCACCCCGGGCGAGGAACAGTTCGCGCTGGCCGCCGAACTCCTCGCCCTGCTCGGCGACCGCACCCGCCTCACCTTGCTGCACGCGTTGACGGCAGGGGAGGCCGACGTCACGACGCTCACCGAGGCCTGCGGCGCGGCCCGGCCCGCCGTCAGCCAGCACCTGGCGCGGCTGCGTCTCGCGGGGCTGGTGAACACGCGCAAGGAGGGCCGCCGGGTGGTCTACTCCCTGCGCGACGGCCATCTGCGCCGCCTCGTCGACGAGGCGCTGAACGTGGCGGACCACCGGCTCAGCGACCGGCCCCTGCACGACTGACGCCGTCAGTAGTCGGCGTTCTTGCCCAGGTACTGCTCCGCGAACGCCATCGCTGCCGTCGGGGAGCCGAAGAGTCGGCGGAGACGGGCGAGGGTGGTGCCCGCGCGGTACGGGTCGCCCGAGGACGTGCCGTGGTAGACCTCGGAGAGCCAGTGCGAGAACTCCTGGTAGTCCCACACCCGGCCCAGACAGGCCGCCGAGTAGCCGTCCAGACCGGTGCTGTCGCCCTTCGTGAGGTGCGTGACGAGACCGTCGCCGAGCTGGAAGGCGTCGTGCAGGGCGAGGTTCATGCCCTTGGCGGCGATGGGCGCGGTGAGGTGGGCGGCGTCGCCGGCCAGGAAGAGACGGCCGAACACCATGGGCTCGACGACGTAGTTGTGCATGTCGAGGACGCGCTTCTCGATCAGCCGCCCCTCGGTCAGCGGTGGCGCGCCGTTCGCCCCGAGCCGCTGCTGGAGCTCCGTCCAGACCCTGTCCGACGACCAGTTCTCCGGGTCGTCGCCGGGCGGGCACTCCAGGTAGTACCGGGTGACGTCGGCGCTGCGCGGCATGTGCCCGGCGAACCCGTTCGGATGCATGCCGAACAGGACGCAGTCGGAGGACGGCGGCGCCTCGGCGAGCAGCGCCAGCCAGCCGATGCCGTAGTCACTGCGGGAGATGTGGGCGCGGTCGGCGGGCAGCGCGGCGCGTGTCACCCCGCGCGCCCCGTCGCAGCCGGCGACGAAGTCGCAGAGCACGACCTCCCGCCGTCCCGTCTCCGGGCAGGTGTACGACACCGACGGACGATCGCTGTCGAGGTCGTGCAGCTCCACGTCCCGCACGCCGAAGCGGACGGCCCCGCCGCGCACGTCCGCGTACTCCCGCACCAGGTCCGTCACCAGCAACTGCTGCGGGTAGACCCAGTGGTGAACGCCCGTGAGCCGCGCGTACTCGAACCGGTAGCGTTCACCGGCGAACCGGAACTCGCACTCCGTGTGCCGCTGCGCCCGCTCCAGCAGAGCGTCCGCGAGGCCCCGCCGCTGGAGTCCGCGTACGGCCCACTCCTCCAGCACCCCGGCCCGTGGCCGCTGCTCGATGAACTGCCGGGTCTCGGTCTCCAGGACCAGACAGTCGACGGAGGCCGCCCGCAGGATGTTGCCGACGGTGAGGCCGGCCGGTCCTGCGCCCACGACGACGACCGGAAAACGTTGCGAGGAGCCGGAGTTGGGGTGGGGGGAGGTGGAGGTCACCCGAGCATTATGGGG
>NZ_JAKEIP010000547.1 GCF_021474425.1 Streptomyces muensis
AACCTCGCATGTCAGACGGCCATCCCTTCCAGTAGAACGCCGGGGTGTGCGAGGGCCGTTCCCCGGCGTTCTACTGGAAGGGATGGCCGTCTGACATGCGAGGTTTGACCACGCTCGCACCCGAACCTACCTTCGTCAACACGGGCGAACGTACGGTCCGTTGCTCACCCGTTTCTTGCAGTGAGGGCGGTGCCTGCCATGAGCAGCCTGGACATCTCCTTCCTCGGCGGACCTCGACCCCAGCGGGGGGTCGGAGTGGTCGCCCCCTTCGACTTCGCGCTGGACCGGGAGCTCTGGCGTTGGGTGCCGGACGAGATCTCGCTGCACCTGACCCGAACGCCCTACGTGCCGGTCGAGGTCAGCCTCGATCTGGCCCGCATCGTCAGCGAGCACGAGACGCTGAGCGACGGCGTCCGCACCCTGACCGCCATCGCCCCCGAGGTCGTCGCCTACGCCTGTACCTCCGGCAGCTTCGTCGGCGGTATCGCGGGTGAGCGGGCGATGTGCGAGGCGATGACCAGGGCCGGCGCGGTGCCGTCGGTCACCACGTCCGGGGCGCTGCTGGAGGCGCTGACCGAGTTGGGCGTACGACGAGTGGCCCTCGTCACCCCGTACACCGTGTCGGTGACGCGGGCGCTGGAGGAGTACGTCGCGGAGGCCGGGACCGCGGTCACCGGGTGCGCCTTCATGGGGCTGACCCGGCACATCTGGAAGGTGCCGTACCGCGATGTGGCCGACATGGCCCGCCAGGCCGTACGCGGCGCCGCCGACGCCCTCTTCATCAGCTGCACCAACCTCCCCACCTACGACGTGATCCCCCAGCTGGAGGCGGAACTGCGGATACCGGTCCTCTCGGCCAACCAGGTGACGATGTGGGCCGCCCTGCGTCGGCTGGGTACTCGCGCGGTGGGGCCGTATCAGGCGCTGATCGATCCGGCGGCACGGATCGACCCGGCGACGCGAGGCGGTACCGGGCTTCCCGCGGTGCCGGAGGTGCCGGAGGTACCCGAACAGGAACAGCAGTAGGAGAAGGGATGCCATGACCGCACTCGGATTTCTCTACCCGGGCCACTCCGCCGAGGACGACTACCCACGCATCGAACAGCTGCTCGCCAGCGACATCCGGCTCGACCTGGTGCACACCGACATCGGTGAGGACGCGCACCGGGTGGACGCGCTGCTGCGGATGGGGTCGGCCGAGCGGCTCGCCGCGGGTGTGGAGGCGCTGCGGCTGACCGGCGCCGAGGCGGTGGTGTGGGCCTGCACCAGCGGCAGCTTCGTCTACGGCTGGGAGGGCGCCCACGAGCAGGTGCGCGCCCTCGCCGTGGCGGCCGGTATGCCGGCGTCGTCGACGTCCTTCGCCTTCGCGCACGCGGTGCAGGAGGTCGGGGTGCGGCGGGTGGCGATCGGCGCGACGTATCCGGACGACGTGGCGGGGCTCTTCGCCGACTTCCTCGGGGCGGCCGGCGTGGAGGTGGTCTCGGTCCGCGGCTCCGGCATCATCACTGCCGTCGAGGTAGGCACCTGGGGTGAGAAGGAACTCTTCACCCTGGCCCGGGAGGCCGACCACCCCGACGCCGAGGCCGTCCTCCTCCCCGACACCGCCCTCGAGACGACGGACGTCGACCGCGACGAGCTCCCCTTCCACCTCGCACGCGAGCACCTGCTCCGCGTCGCCCGCACCCTGCGCGACGACCGTCTTCTCGATGGCGTTGTCGGGGAGGAGTCCCTGTTCCTC
>NZ_JAKEIP010000548.1 GCF_021474425.1 Streptomyces muensis
GCTGGCCGTCATCGGCGGCACCGTGTTCGCGGTGACCCGCGGCGGCGACGACGACCCGAAGAAGCCGGTCGCCCAGGAGACCGGGGACTCGAAGAACACCGAGTCCCCGACCGAGGACCCCGACAACGGCGGTGGCGGCGGTGGCGGAGCCGACCCGGAGAACCTCAACGGAGGCCGTGAGGCCGGCGACTCGAAGGTGCTCTGGTACAAGGGGGCGCCCGACGCGCCCGGTTCCGGCGCCGACGCCCCCGGCATGTGGATCACCGACAAGACCGCGGTGAAGGCGGCGTACAAGCAGGTCTTCGCCTACAACGTCGGTGACGGCGAGGCCACCTGGGACCCGATCAGCTTCCCCGAGAAGATCTGCTCGGTCACCCCGGAGAAGTCCGCCGACGACAAGATCGTCGTCGCGTACATGAGCGGCAGCAGCGACCGCGCCAAGTGCAACCAGCTCCAGCAGATCGACCTCAACACCGGCGCCAAGGGCTGGAAGGCCACGGTCGCCAACGGCGCGCTGTTCGACAGCACGCTCGACGTCGAACTGTCCGTCACCGGCAAGACACTGGTGGTGGCCCGCTCGCAGTCCGGCACGGCGTACGACATCAACAGCGGTGAAAAGCTGTGGGACAAGAAGAAGTACGGCGACGCCTGCTTCCCCGACGCCTTCGCGGGCGGCGAGAAGCTGATCGTCGTGTCCGGCTGCAACGCCTCCCGCAGCAACGAGCACGACGAGGTGCAGGAGCTCGACCCGGCGACCGGCAAGGCCAAGTGGACCTGGCAGTTCGCCTCGGGCTGGAAGGTCTCGCGCGTCTTCTCCGTCGACCCGCTGGTCATCTACAGCACCAACGAGGACAAGAAGCAGTGGAACATCTCCACCTTCGGTCCCGACGGCAAGCGCCGCTCGCAGGTGGACGTCGCCCTGGAGATCGGCGCCCAGTGCGGCTGGGCCATCCTCCAGCGTGACCTCCAGGGCTGCACCGGCGTGGCCGCCGACGCCGACACGCTCTACATGCCGACCAAGGCCACGACCGGCGCCAACGAGATCGTCGCCATCAACCTCGCCAACGGCAAGGAGAAGTGGCGCGTGAAGTCCCCGGCGGAGGAGTCGATGCTGCCGGTCAAGGTCGAGGACGGCAAGCTCATCGCCTACGTCGAGCCGTCGTACGACGCGGGCGGCCAGGTCGTCTCCATCCCGCTCAGCGGCAGCAGCCCCCAGCCGACGAAGCTGCTGCAGAACCCGGCGAGCGCGTCGGACGTCGAGCGCGGCTTCTTCACCAAGGCGTTCGACTGGGCCGACGGGCGCTTCTTCCTCTCCAGCACCCGGCTGACCGGCAACGACGCCGCCAAGGAGAAGCTGATCCTCGCCTACGGCAAGTGAGGCGTGCGCCGGACAGACCCTTCGCCGCCGCCCCTTTCGTCCCCCTCCCCTGAGGTACCCACGCCATGACCCAGCCGCCGCCTCCGCCGCCGAACCAGCCCCCGCAGGGCGGCTTCGGCCCGCCGCAGGACCAGCCGCCCCAGCAGCCGGGGAGCGGCGGCTTCGGCGCACCCCAGACACCCCCGCCGCCGCAGGGCCCGCCCCCCCCCCCGCTGCGCGACCACAAGTTTTTACTGATCCGGCGACCTCGGAGATGTAGTCGGATAGATGTTCGTCGGCAGGGTCAGCTGTGTTTACGAGCCCGGGTCGGTGGCGTCGGTGGCGGCGGCCAGACTCAGTGCGGCGGCCAGGGC
>NZ_JAKEIP010000549.1 GCF_021474425.1 Streptomyces muensis
GGGCGCAACGGAATGACGCGGGCTTCGTTCGGCGCTTGATTGCTCACTGTCCCAGCCTATGAGCGGGGGGCGCGAGGGGAAGGGATCAGCGTTCCGCCCTGGGGGAAATCGCGGTCCCTCGCCGGGCCGTCACGTGTCGGTCAGTGCCAGCACCGCGCGCACCAGCTTGCCGACCGGCACCCGTTCCACGGCGACCTCGGCGGCGAGCGCGTGGACTATCTCCAGGCCGTGCCGGCCGACGCGCTCCGGATCCTTGGGGTAGCGGCGGGGCAGGGCGGAGCTGCTGTCGTACACGCAGACCGTCACCGCGTCGTCGGTGCCCTCCAGGTCCAGGATGTACGGGCCGTTGCTGTGCCGGTCGGCGTTGGTGACCAGCTCGCTGACCACGAGGAGCACCTTGTCCTCGGCGGGCTGTGCGATGGTGGCGCACCACTCGGTCCTGAGCCGGCCGAGGAAGAGCGCGGCGAAGGACCGTGCCTCGGCGATGCATCCCGGTTCGCCGCTGTAGTGCGCCGCCCGCCGTAGCGGTTCCACGGGCACGTCGAAACCAGTCGGAATCACTGCCCCGTCCACGTGCTCGATCATGCGTTTCTCTCTCGGAAGCCGGACTGGCCGGACACTGCTGCACCAGTCCTCGTACCCAGAGCGGAGCCGCGCAGTCACCGTGCAGGTGGCGCCGTACGTCACAGCGGCGGGGAGGACGCCGGCGTGCCGCCGGACGTCGACTGTGACTCGGTGGTGACCTCCTCGTCCGGAGGCGCCTGGGACGTGGTGGTGGTCGCGGGCGCTTCGGGCTCCGTCGTCGGCTCCTCGGACGTGGGTTCGTCGGTCGTGGGCTCGTCCGTCGTGGTCTCGTCCTTGGTCGTCTCGTCCTTCGTCGTCTCGTCCTTCGTCGTCTCGTCCTTCGACGGCGTGGTCGGGGTGATCGACGCGGGGGAGCTCGGCGAGGTGGGCTTCGACACGGTCACAGACGGGGAGGGCTTCACGGGCCGCTTGGTCTTCTTGTCCTTGTGGGCGTCGTCGCCGCGGTGGCGGGCGATCCACTCGTCGTGGTCGTGGTCGTAGATGACGAACTCCTTGACGACCTTCGGCGCGGGGGTGACCACCACGACGTTCGAGGGGCGGTACGCCGGCCAGGCGTCGCCCTTCTGCTTGAGGGTGCCCTGCCGGGCGACCGGCTCGGTCAGCGGGTTGCCGCAGGCGCAGCGCACCCGGGGCACGCCGCGGTCGTCCACGAGGACCGCGGTGCCGGTCTGGAGGACGGCCTGGTAGCCGTCGGCGGCGCCGTCGCGGTAGCCGTGGTTGGTGACGCGGGTGTCCATGCGCAGTTGTACGGGGGTGAGCGAGCGCAGATAGGAGGGGACGTCGGAGTCCTGGACGCCGGCGACTGATGCGAACGCCCTGTTCTTCTCCGGGGCCTGCTGGAGGTACCTGATCTGCTTCTCCACGTCGCAGCTGGCGACGTCGCGGGTGCCGCCGTACAGGCCGGGTGCGCTGCCGTCGACGCCGATCACCGCGTTCGAGGGGGCGGACTCGGTGGCCGGGGACGGGGTGACGGGCGGGGCGGAGCTGTCCGTCGCGGTGGACTCGGTGAACGGATCGGGGCCGGTGCTGCCCGCGGACTGGAGGAAGACCTCTCCCTGTGCGCTGTCGCCGGTGCCGCCGTCGCCGCGGGAGAGGACGACGGCGAGGACGACGGCGGCCACGACCACGGTGGAGAGG
>NZ_JAKEIP010000550.1 GCF_021474425.1 Streptomyces muensis
TGCGAGGGCTGGTCGAGGGGGTGGGGGCGGCGGAGGCGGCCGGGTCGGTCGGGGAGTCGCGGTCGGCTGGGGCCGCGGAGTCGGCGGGGCCGGTCTCGTCGGCGGCGTCGGCCGGGTCGGTGTCGATGGTGAAGCGATAGTCGTTGGACTGGCCCACCCAATCGCCGTCGCCGTCGTGGCGCTGTACGACGGCCGCGTTGGCGGTGACCTCGTTCGGCACCGCGTCCGAGGTGACCGCGAGCCGGACCTTCACGGTGATCGTCTTGCGGGGGCCGACGGTGAAGCCGGGGAAGCCCTCGAAGGCGCCGACGAGTTCGTCCTCGTCGGTGGTCTCGAAGCGGACGGGGAGGGGACGCGCTTCGGCCGGGCTACCGGCATCGACCGGGCCTTCCGGGCGTTCCGGGCCGCCCTTCGGGGTCCCGTAGAACTCCAGGCGGGGCTGGGACGGCTTGAGGGCGCGTTTGCCGTCGACGAGGACGACGACGGGATGGATGCCGGCGCAGGTCCGGCCGGTGGTGTTGGTGAGGTCCAGGTACCAGGTGCCGAATCCGCCGCCGGCCGTGTAGGAGTCGGGGCCGCCGTGCAGACGGGTGGCGAGCGGGAAGGCGCCGTCGTCGGTGACGCAGCTGGGCAGCTCGACGGGAGGTTCCGCGCGCACCGGGGGCGCGGCGGCGAGAAGGGCGGCTGCTGCGAGGCAGAGGGAAGCGGGTGAGTGCAGTAGTCGCATGAACACATGACCATGCCGGGTGGGGGCGGGGATCGCGCGGTGCCATTCCGTACGGCATCGAAAGTCCGCTCGATCAGCGGACGCGCCACGTCGTTCAGTGCACGCGCCACGTCGTTCAGTGCGCGCGCCATGTCGTCCGGTACCCGCGCACCCCGATCGGCACGCGACCCGTCACCCGTCGGCGCGCCCGAACAGCGGCGCCAGCAGCAGTTGGGCGGCCCCTTCGGCGACCCCACGCTCACCGCCCGCGCCGCCACCAACGCCTCCCCCGGCTTCCCCGGCGGAGGCGACCCGGACCGGCACCGCGTCCTCGCCCGCGCGCCGGGCGCGTTCGTCGAGGACGGCGGCGACGCCCCGTACGAAGGTGTCCGGGGCGGCGGCGACCGTACGGCCGCCCAGCAGGACGAGGTCGACGTCGAGCAGCGCGACCAGGTTGCCGACGGCCGTACCGAGCACGCGGGCCGCCTCCGCCAGGTCGCCGCGCGCGACGGCGGCCAGGCACAGTGCCTCGACGCAGCCGCGGTTGCCGCACTCGCAGGGCGGGCCGTCCAGTTGGACGACCTGGTGCCCGAACTCCCCGGCGCCCGTACGGGCCCCCCGGTGCACCGCCCCGCCGAGCACGAGCCCTCCGCCGACCCCGGCGCCGAAGTGCAGATACGCGAAGGACGTGACGGACGCGGTCTGACCACCCACGGCGAGTCCGAGGGCGGCGGCGTTGGTGTCCTTGTCGACGACGACCGGCAGCGAGAGGCGCCGCGCGAGCACGTCCCGCAGCGGGAAGCCGTTCCACTCCGGGAACCCGGTGACCCGGTGCAGCACGCCGCGCCGGTGGTCGAGGGGCCCGGGCAGCGCGACACCGACACCGAGCACGGCACCCGGCACCCGAGGACCGCCAACGGCCACGCCGTCGGCCCCGGCCACTCCGGCCACCCCGTCGGCCCCGATCACTCCGGCCGCTTCACCCGCCCCGGCCGCCCTGGCT
>NZ_JAKEIP010000551.1 GCF_021474425.1 Streptomyces muensis
AGCCTCCCCCGACCCGATCGACGCCTTCCTCGCCGCCCCCGAGGGCGAGGCCCACCACCCCCTGCACGTCCCGCGGATGCAGCTGCGCCTCCTGCACCTCTTCCTCGCGTCCGAGACCGAGCCGATCGACGCGCTGCTGGACGAGCGGATGCGGCGCTACCTGATGCGCGTACGCAGCTTCTTCGAGCCGGGAGGTCCGCTCGCCGCACGCCTGCCGGGGCTCGTCTGGCCGCTGATCGACTTCTTCCTCAGCAGTTCGCAGGACGTCCAGGCCGCCATGGACGTGGCCGTCGCCAACTGCCGTGCCCACGGCGGCGAGTGGGAGGTCGGCGTCCTGCTCATGTTCCGTACGCACATGGTCGTCGACTCGTCCGGCGGCACGGACGACGTGGACGACGCCCTCGCGGAGCTGAGGATCCTCAGCCGCCGCGCGGGCGACCGCTGGATGCGGGCGCAGGTGTGCAGCGCGGCCGGTGAGACGGCCATGTCGCGCAGCCGTTTGGAGGAGGCCAGGGGCGAGTACGAGGAGGCGCTGCGCCTCGCCCACGAGGTGGGCGCGCACGCCGAGACACCGTTCCTGATGACGAGGCTCGCGGAGATCGCCTACCGCACGGGCGACCGTACGGCCGCGTTGACCGCGCTGGACGAGGCGAGCGCGGCCGCCGACCGGTACGGCGTGGCGGACTCACGGGCGTTCGTCCTGCTGATGCGGGCCCAGATCGCGTTGGACGACAAGGACACCGCCCGCGCACGCGCGTTGTGCGAGGAGGCCCGCGCGGAGATGGCCCGCGGCACGCCACCACCGCAGTTCCACGTGATGCTGAACGCCATCGAGGCCATGGTCGTGACGGCCGAGTCGGGCCCGGAGCACGGACTGCCTCTCCTGGCCGACATGCTGCGCGTGGCCGTGGAGAAGCGGTGTGCCGACGTGATCACGGCGGCCCTCGCGGACGCCGTGGCGGACGTGCTGGCCCGCCTCGGCGACCACCCGCGCGCGGTGCGTCTGCTGGCCGCCTCCGAGCACTGGCGCCGCGGCTACCCGCGCCCCCTGCCGGAGCGGGAGCACGCCGAGCGGGCCGAGGCCGCCGCCCGCACCGCCCTGGGCGCCGAGCGTTTCGCCGCCGAGCACTCACGGGGTACCGCCCTCACCCACGACGACGTGCTGCATGACGTCGCCGAGGCGGTGCGCGGCCGTCGCCACTCGGCCGAGCAGTCGCCGTGAGCACCGAGGGCCGGACTGAACGGCCCTACCCGCAGCTGAACTTCGACTCCGCCCAGTCCGCCAGCAGCAGCGTGTCGAAGGTGCTGAGCGGCTCGACCACCAGTCGGACGGTCTCGCGCCCGGCGAGGCTCACATGGACGGGTACGGCCGGGTCCCCGCCCTTGAGCGCCGCGGACCGCCACAGCCGGACGCCGTCGGCGTAGACGGAGAAGGAGAACCTGCCGAGCCCCAGGGTCGAATCGTCGACGCCGACCATCGCGTCGTAGGCGGAGCACTCCCGGTTGAGGTCGATGGTGACGGAGGACCGGCCGTGCACGGTGACGCCGTGCGCGTACCGCTGGTCGCCGATCGACACGCCGTACCGCTGCCACACCCAGCTGCTGCCGTGGAGCCGCATCTCGGGCGCGGTGCCGTCGCCGGTGAGGTCGTACGACAGCTCGCTCCACTGGTAGACGACCGGGGCGGGCGGCGGCGGGGGAGGAGG
>NZ_JAKEIP010000552.1 GCF_021474425.1 Streptomyces muensis
CCAACCCTCGACCTGGCCCCCGGCTCGACCTCCGACCCGACGTCCGGCTCGACCTCCAGGTCACCCGGGTCACCCGGGTCACCCCCGGGATCGGCCGCCTCCTGGGTGCTCCGCTGCGCCGGTATGAACGCCTGCGTGTCGTACGACGCCGCCACCGACCGCAGTTCCCGCATCAACTCGTCGGGCGTGGGCCGGTCCTCGGGCTCCTTGGCGAGACAGCGCGCGATGAGCGGGGCGAGATTCGCGGGTACGTCGGTCAGGTCCGGCTCGTCATGGACGACCTGGTAGGCGACGACATACGGACTGTCCGAGTCGAACGGCCCACGCCCCGTCGCCGCGTGCACCATCACGGACCCGAGCGCGAAGACGTCGGCGGCGGGACCGACCTCGCGCGGTCGCCGGAACTGCTCGGGCGCCATGAACGGCGGCGTACCGATCAG
Source organism: Streptomyces muensis (assembly GCF_021474425.1). Classification (GTDB taxonomy): domain Bacteria; phylum Actinomycetota; class Actinomycetes; order Streptomycetales; family Streptomycetaceae; genus Streptomyces; species Streptomyces muensis. Next base: position 441 of record NZ_JAKEIP010000552.1, read on the forward strand.
CTTCCCGGTCTCGGTGCGCAGTTCGCTGTCCTTTGGCCGAGAGATGCCGAAGTCGATGACCTTCGGCCCGTCGTCGGCGAGCAGGACATTGCTCGGCTTCAGGTCCCGGTGCACCACGCCGACCCGGTGGATGTCGCGCAGCGCCTCCGCCAGGCCTGCCATCAGCCGCCGCAACTGCGCGGGCTCCATCGGCCCGTTCCGCTTCACATGGTCGGAGAGTGTCGGACCGGGAATGAACAGCGTGGCCATCCAGGGCCGTTCGTCCTCGGGATCGGCATCGACGACCGGCGCGGTGAAGGCCCCGCTGACCTTCCTGGCCGCCCCCACCTCCTGCCGAAAACGCCCCCTGAACTCGGGATCCCTGGCGAACTCGGCATGTACGACCTTCACCGCGAGCTGCATGCCCGACGTGCTCCGGGCCAGATGGACGATGCCCATGCCGCCGGACCCCAGGCGCGACTCCAGGCGGTAGTGACCGGCGTACTCGGGAAGTTCCGCTTCCGCGCCCGCTCCGGCGTTCTGCTGTGGCGCCATGGGACCACCCCCGTGCTGTTCGTCCGCTCGCGCGACGCACGGAGCCTAGTCGATGACTCGTACGAGACAGAGGCGACTTGCTAGCCTCCCTGTTCCCAACACGCACATGTGTGCGTGGCGTGATTTGGGGGAATCAACGGGACCCCATGGCAGTCATGGGGATCAACGGGGGAGGAATCGCCATGTCCACAGATCGCGTCGAAGGTGTCGAAAGAACCGAAGAAGTCGGGGACACAGGCACGGAAGAAGCCGTGACGACCATGACGGCCACCGCGAGCGCCTCGGCACTGCGCTACTACTCGGTCGCCCCGGGCGTCCGCCTGAACGTCCGCCGCGGCCCCGGCACCAACTACGCCATCGTCCGCGTCCTCCCCGAGGGCGCCCAGATCCAGATCTTCTGCCAGACCCCGGGCACATACGTGGCCGGTCCGTACGGCACCTCGAACATCTGGGACAACATCGACGACGGCGAGTTCGTCTCGGACGCCTACGTAAACACCGGCAGCGACGGCTACGTCCGCCCACGCTGCTCTTTCTGACCCGGACTCCGGACCGGGTTCCGGGCCTCGGACCGACCTCGATCCAGACCCGGGCCCCGGTTCGCCGAACCCCGTAGGGAGCACGTACGGATCCCGAAAGGAACCCGCGGCAACGCCGGAGCCATAATCGACGCGTGAGCGAGAAGAACGGCACCCCGGCCACCCCCGCGGGCTCCACC
>NZ_JAKEIP010000553.1 GCF_021474425.1 Streptomyces muensis
CCCCCGACGGATCCGCCGGCGTCGCGCCGCCTGTCCGCGCCGACCCCGGCGGATCCGTCGGGGGCACCTCGTCGCCGCCGCCTCCGGTGCAGCCGACGGCTACCGCCAGCACCAGCCCGGCGGCCACCCGGGCCGCGCCTCGCGGGAACCGCATGGGGCCAAGTATCGCGTGGATCGGCGGGGTTGGCCCGTGGAGGGCGTGGGGGCGTGAGGTGCGCGGTCGGGGGACCTGGCCGGGTGCCGGAGGTGCCGGGCGAGCGCCGACGTGGGGCGCGGTCCGGCGCCGGAAGCATCCTATTGTGATGCGCATCACGCAGGTCTAGGGTGATATCGCCTGGAGGCCTTCGCCGGGTCGGCGGCCGGGTGGCGGTGCGTGCCGGGGCGGCTCCGGGTGAGGAAGTGATCCGGTTGTCCGTCGCCTGGGACGACATCGGCGGCCTCGTCGATGCCCATGAACGTTTCCTCGCCGGCTCCCTCGTCGAGTCGGACGTCAGGGACTCCGTGCTCGACTCCTGGAAGCGGTGCCGCTCCGCGGGTCTTGAGCCGCATCGCCTGCTGGTCCCCTACAGCGCGGACGTGACGCTGGACGACGGGTTCCTGCGCGCCGCCGACCCCGTCCTTCAGGACCTGAACGCCTCTCTCGTCGACGTGGGCATGGCAATCGCGCTCTGCGACGCACAGGGCCGCATGGTGCAGCGGCTCGGCGGCGACCCCGGGCTGCGCGAGCGCCTCGACGAGGTGCAGTTCGCCCCCGGCTTCGACGCCTCGGAGCCGGTCGTGGGCACCAACGGCGTCGGCACCGCGCTGGCCGAGCGCGGCCCCGTCTACGTCGCGGGCCGCGAGCACTTCGCCGACTGTCTGCAGCCCTTCGCCTGCGCGGGCGCACCCGTCCGCGATCCGTTGAGCGGTCGCATCGAGGCCGTTCTCGACCTCACCTGTCTGCGTGACCAGGGCGATCCGGCCATGATGCGGATGGTGCGGGAAGCCGCCCGGAGCATCGAGGCCCGGCTGCTGGACCAGGCCACCCGTCGCGAGCGTGCGCTGCTCGCCGCCTACCGGCGGGCCGGCGGCCATCCGGAGGCCTGGCCCAAGCAGCCCGAGGGCCTGTCGCACGGGCCGGATCAGGGCGTCGGCGCCCTGCCGCGGCTCGATCTGGTCGTGCTGCGGGAGAAGGCCGAGGAACTCATCGCCTCGCCGCACCGCACCCTCGACGAGGTCGCCCTGCCCAGTGGCCGGACCGCCACCCTGCTGCGCCGCCGGCTCACCGGCGAGGACGGGGAGGCCGGCGTCGCGGTCGAGGCCCGCGTCCTCGGCGGCCCCCGCCTGCGCCATGTCACACCGTCGCCGTCGGCCACACAGACCGCCGCGCTCCCCGCCGCCGCACAGACCTGGGCATCGCCGTCCGTACGGCGTGCCGTCCCGTCGAGCACGCCCGCACCGACCTCTCCGATCGGGCCGCCGACAGCGTGGCGGGCCCCGGACACAGGCGCCGTCCGGGCCGCGACGGCTACGGGAGCCGTGCCCGCCGCAGCGCCGACCACCGCCCCGCCCGCTGCCCGCCGCCGGGCCCCCCCCCCGCCCCGCGCGACCAGGCCGCCCCCACCGTGCCCCCCACGCCACACGCCCCCCCCCCGGCCGCCGCCGCGACCAACCCCCGCGAGGAAACCGACCGTCCGCAGGAG
>NZ_JAKEIP010000554.1 GCF_021474425.1 Streptomyces muensis
AGGGCTCGCAGAGAATCAAGGTGTTGCTTCCCGTGATGCGGCTCGTTGTTGTGATATGAGCGTCTCCGATGAGGTCCGTGGCCAACTCGCTGTGAAGTTCGGGGTGTTGTTCCCGCACCTGGACGAGCGGCAGCGGCGACTGCTGATGGGGGCCGAGGCCAGGATCCTGGGGCACGGCGGTATCCGGGCGGTCGCGCGGGCGGCCCAGGTCAGCGAGACGACGGTCCGAAAAGGTGTGGACGAGCTGGAAGCCGGTGAGGAGCTTCTGGGCCGGGTACGCAGGCCCGGTGGTGGCCGCAAGAAGGCCGTGGACCTTGATCCGGGTCTGCGGCCCGCGCTGCTGGCCCTGGTGGAACCCGATGAGCGGGGCGATCCGATGTCGCCGCTGCGCTGGACGGTGAAGTCGACCAGGAGCCTTGCGGCCGAGCTCTCCCGTCAGGGGCACAGGGTGAGCGCGGACACGGTCGGGGACCTGCTGCGTGCGGAGGGCTTCAGCCTGCAGGCCGGGGCCAAGACCATCGAGGGCAAGCAGCACCCGGACCGGGACGCCCAGTTCCGCTACCTCAACGAGCGGGCCAGAGAGCACATGGACGCAGGCCAGCCGGTGATCAGGGTGGACACGAAGAAGAAGGAACTCGTCGGCGACTACAAGAACGCCGGCCACCAGTGGCGGCCCGAGGGTGAGCCGGTACTGGTCAAGACGCACGATTTCCTGGACCGGCGGGGACCGGGCAAGGCGATCCCGTACGGGATCTACGACATCGCCGCGAACACCGGCTGGGTCAGTGTCGGCACCGATCACGACACCGCCGCGTTCGCTGTCGCCTCGATTCGCCGTTGGTGGCAGGCCCGAGGCCGGCACGAATACTCGGCCGCCACCCGTCTGCTGATCACCGCGGATGCGGGCGGGTCCAATGGCTACCGCACCCGCGCCTGGAAGACGGAACTCGCCGCCCTGGCCGCGGAGACGGGCTTGGACATCACGGTCTGCCACATGCCGCCGGGCACCTCGAAGTGGAACAAGATCGAGCACCGGCTGTTCTCCCACATCTCCATGAACTGGCGTGGCCGCCCGCTGACCAGCCACGACGTCATCGTGAACAGCATCGCGGCGACCACCACCCGCACCGGTCTGACCGTTCACGCCGAACTCGACCCGGGCACCTACGACACCGGCATCAAGGTCACCGACAGCGACATCGAAGCCCTGCCCATGCACCGGCACCGCTTCCACGGCGACTGGAACTACACCCTCCACCCGCACCCTCGCGACACCACAGCCACAGCCGATGCGGCCAAGAACCCGCGATCAGCCGGCCCATCCCCACAGCCCGGCACTGGCTGTCTGCGCAACCCGGAACTGACCGGGATGCCCGAACCGGCACTGGACGAACTCGTCGACCAACTCACCTCGAAACTCGATGAGTTACGGGAGCAAGGACGGCTCCAGCAACGAGGAGGTGAGCGCATCCGTGCTCGCGGCGCAGGGGCCAAGGACAAGCTGACCACCGCCGACAGAGTCCTGGCCACCGTGCTCTACCTGCGCAAACTCGGCACCCAAGACCTGCTCGCCCAGCTCTTCGGAGTCAACGGCAGCACCCTCACCAGGGCCGTTCACCAAGTCCAGCCCCTCCTGGCCGAGCACGGCCACACCATCCCACCCTC
>NZ_JAKEIP010000555.1 GCF_021474425.1 Streptomyces muensis
GTACTAATAGGCCGAGGGCTTGTCCTCAGTTGCTCGCGTCCACTGTGTTGGTTCTGAAACCACGAACGGCCCCGCATGGGTCACATGCGGTGCGGCAGTGTTTGATTGTTTCATAGTGTTTCGGTGGTTATAGCGTGAGGGAAACGCCCGGTTACATTCCGAACCCGGAAGCTAAGCCTTACAGCGCCGATGGTACTGCAGGGGGGACCCTGTGGGAGAGTAGGACGCCGCCGAACAATTTTTGAGAGAGCCCCCGGCCGGGGATACCGGTCCGGGGGCTTTCTGCATTTCCGGCACCTGTACCGCTTAGGCTCGTGCCATGCGCTATGACCTCGTCATTTTCGACAACGACGGTGTGCTCGTCGACAGTGAGCCCATTTCCAACCGGCTTCTCGCCGCGTATCTCACCGAGTTGGGGCACCCGACCTCGTACGAGGACTCCATACGGGACTACATGGGCTCGGCGATGCATCGGGTGCACGAGCTGGTGCTGGAGCGGACGGGGCGGCGGCTTCCCGAGGACTTCGACGATGTCTTTCATGCGCGGGTGTTCGCCGCGTTCGAGCGGGAGTTGAAGGCGGTGGTCGGCGTCGTTGACGTGCTCGAGAGGCTTGCCGGGGACCGGGTGCCGTACTGTGTCGCGTCTTCCGGGAGTCATGAGCGGATTCGGGTGGGGCATCGGACTACGGGGCTTGAGCGGTTCTTCGATGAGGGGCGGGTCTTCAGTTCGCAGGATGTGGGGCGGGGGAAGCCGGCGCCGGATCTGTTTCTGTATGCGGCCGAGCGGATGGGGGTTGTGCCGGAGAGGTGCGTCGTCGTCGAGGACAGCCCCTTGGGGGTCCAGGCGGCGGTGGCGGCGGGGATGGACGTGTATGGGTTCACCGCGATGACGCCTGCGGGGAGGCTGGGCGGGGCCACGGGACTCTTCGCCGGCATGGGGGAGTTGGTCGACCTGCTGCTGGCCGCCTCTGGTCCGGGCGTCCGCTGAACTTGAGGGAAATTCATCTTTGGCTGGATCTACCCACCAGTATCCCGGGGCCTTACGCTCGCCGCCATGACTGATGTGCTGCGGCGCGGTAGGGCCTCGTTGGCGTTCAGCTTCTTCGCCCAGGGTGTCGCCTTTGCCCTGCTGGTGACCCGGATTCCGGCCATTCAGGACCGGTACGGGGTCTCGGACGCGCTGTTGCCCGCGTTTCTGGCTGCCGTGCCGATCCTGGCCGGCGTGGGGAGTGTGACGACCGAGCGGCTGGTGAAGCGGATACCGCCGAGCCGGTTGCTGCGGTGGTCCCAGCCGGTCGTGCTCCTGGCGCTGCTCGGGGTCGGGGCGGGGGAGCGGATGGTCGAGCTGGGGCTCGCGCTCGCCGCGTTCGGGCTGGCCGTGGGTGTGCTCGATGCCTCGATGAACATGCTCGGGGTGAGCCTGCAACGGTCGTACGGGCGCAGCATCATGCTCAGCTTCCATGCTGTGTACAGCCTGGGTGGGATCGTGGGGGCCTCGCTGGCGTGGGTGGGGGCGCACTGGGATCTGGCGCTGGTCGTGTCGTATCTGCCGGTCGTGGTGGTGTTGCTGCCGGCCGCGTTGGTGGGGAGTCGGTGGTACGTCGATGGTGGTCCCCAGGGCGGCGTTGCGGGCGGTGCGGTGGCGGGGGAGGCAGCAGG
>NZ_JAKEIP010000556.1 GCF_021474425.1 Streptomyces muensis
ATGCGGGGCCGTTCGTGGTTTCAGAACCAACACAGTGGACGCGAGCAACTGAGGACAAGCCCTCGGCCTATTAGTACCGGTCACCTCCACACGTTACCGTGCTTCCAGATCCGGCCTATCAACCCAGTCGTCTACTGGGAGCCTTACCCCATCAAGTGGGTGGGAGTCCTCATCTCGAAGCAGGCTTCCCGCTTAGATGCTTTCAGCGGTTATCCCTCCCGAACGTAGCCAACCAGCCATGCCCTTGGCAGAACAACTGGCACACCAGAGGTTCGTCCGTCCCGGTCCTCTCGTACTAGGGACAGCCCTTCTCAAGACTCCTACGCGCACAGCGGATAGGGACCGAACTGTCTCACGACGTTCTAAACCCAGCTCGCGTACCGCTTTAATGGGCGAACAGCCCAACCCTTGGGACCGACTCCAGCCCCAGGATGCGACGAGCCGACATCGAGGTGCCAAACCATCCCGTCGATATGGACTCTTGGGGAAGATCAGCCTGTTATCCCCGGGGTACCTTTTATCCGTTGAGCGACGGCGCTTCCACAAGCCACCGCCGGATCACTAGTCCCGACTTTCGTCCCTGCTCGACCCGTCGGTCTCACAGTCAAGCTCCCTTGTGCACTTACACTCAACACCTGATTGCCAACCAGGCTGAGGGAACCTTTGGGCGCCTCCGTTACCCTTTAGGAGGCAACCGCCCCAGTTAAACTACCCATCAGACACTGTCCCTGATCCGGATCACGGACCCAGGTTAGACATCCAGCACGACCAGACTGGTATTTCAACGACGACTCCACCCATACTGGCGTATGGGCTTCACAGTCTCCCAGCTATCCTACACAAGCCGAACCGAACACCAATATCAAACTGTAGTAAAGGTCCCGGGGTCTTTCCGTCCTGCTGCGCGAAACGAGCATCTTTACTCGTAGTGCAATTTCACCGGGCCTATGGTTGAGACAGTCGAGAAGTCGTTACGCCATTCGTGCAGGTCGGAACTTACCCGACAAGGAATTTCGCTACCTTAGGATGGTTATAGTTACCACCGCCGTTTACTGGCGCTTAAGTTCTCAGCTTCGCCAGAACGAATCCTGACTAACCGGTCCCCTTAACGTTCCAGCACCGGGCAGGCGTCAGTCCGTATACATCGCCTTACGGCTTCGCACGGACCTGTGTTTTTAGTAAACAGTCGCTTCTCGCTGGTCTCTGCGGCCACCCCCAGCTCAGAGTGCAAAACTCATCACCAGGTGTGGCCCCCCTTCTCCCGAAGTTACGGGGGCATTTTGCCGAGTTCCTTAACCATAGTTCACCCGAACGCCTCGGTATTCTCTACCTGACCACCTGAGTCGGTTTAGGGTACGGGCCGCCATGAAACTCGCTAGAGGCTTTTCTCGACAGCATAGGATCATCCACTTCACCACAATCGGCTCGGCATCAGGTCTCAGCCTTGATGAACGGCGGATTTACCTACCGTCCGGCCTACACCCTTACCCCGGGACAACCACCGCCCGGGATGGACTACCTTCCTGCGTCACCCCATCACTCACCTACTGCAAGTCTGGTTCGTCGGCTCCACCACTCCCCTTTGCCCGAAGGCTCCAGGGCGGCTTCACGGACTTAGCATCGCCTGGTTCGATGTTTGACGCTTCACAGCGGGTACCGGAATATCAACCGGTTATCCATCGACTACGCCTGTCGGCCTCGCCTTAGGTCCCGACTTACCCTGGGCAGATCAGCTTGACCCAGGAACCCTTAGTCAATCGGCGCACACGTTTCTCACGTGTGAATCGCTACTCATGCCTGCATTCTCACTCGTCAACCGTCCACAACTCGCTTACACGGCTGCTTCACCCGGCAGACGACGCTCCCCTACCCATCCCAGCCTCCGTTGGGAGTACATGCTGGAATGACACGACTTCGGCGGTACGCTTGAGCCCCGCTACATTGTCGGCGCGGAATCACTAGACCAGTGAGCTATTACGCACTCTTTCAAGGGTGGCTGCTTCTAAGCCAACCTCCTGGTTGTCTCTGCGACTCCACATCCTTTCCCACTTAGCGTACGCTTAGGGGCCTTAGTCGATGCTCTGGGCTGTTTCCCTCTCGACCATGGAGCTTATCCCCCACAGTCTCACTGCCGCGCTCTCACTTACCGGCATTCGGAGTTTGGCTAAGGTCAGTAACCCGGTAGGGCCCATCGCCTATCCAGTGCTCTACCTCCGGCAAGAAACACACGACGCTGCACCTAAATGCATTTCGGGGAGAACCAGCTATCACGGAGTTTGATTGGCCTTTCACCCCTAACCACAGGTCATCCCCCAGGTTTTCAACCCTGGTGGGTTCGGTCCTCCACGAAGTCTTACCTCCGCTTCAACCTGCCCATGGCTAGATCACTCCGCTTCGGGTCTTGAGCGCGCTACTCTACCGCCCTATTCGGACTCGCTTTCGCTACGGCTTCCCCACACGGGTTAACCTCGCAACACACCGCAAACTCGCAGGCTCATTCTTCAAAAGGCACGCAGTCACGAGAACAAGGCAAGCCTCGTTCCGACGCTCCCACGGCTTGTAGGCACACGGTTTCAGGTACTATTTCACTCCCCTCCCGGGGTACTTTTCACCATTCCCTCACGGTACTATCCGCTATCGGTCACCAGGGAATATTTAGGCTTAGCGGGTGGTCCCGCCAGATTCACACGGGATTTCTCGGGCCCCGTGCTACTTGGGTGTCTCTCAAACGAGCCGCTGACGTTTCGACTACGGGGGTCTTACCCTCTACGCCGGACCTTTCGCATGTCCTTCGCCTACATCAACGGTTTCTGACTCGTCCCACGGCCGGCAGACCGTGGAAGAGAGATCCCACAACCCCGTACACGCAACCCCTGCCGGGTCTCACACGTATACGGTTTAGCCTCATCCAGTTTCGCTCGCCACTACTCCCGGAATCACGGTTGTTTTCTCTTCCTGCGGGTACTGAGATGTTTCACTTCCCCGCGTTCCCTCCACACTGCCTATGTGTTCAGCAGCGGGTGACAGCCCATGACGACTGCCGGGTTTCCCCATTCGGACACCCCCGGATCAAAGCCTGGTTGACGACTCCCCGGGGCCTATCGTGGCCTCCCACGTCCTTCATCGGTTCCTGGTGCCAAGGCATCCACCGTGCGCCCTTAAAAACTTGGCCACAGATGCTCGCGTCCACTGTGCAGTTCTCAAACAACGACCAGCCACCCATCACCCCCAACCAAAGCTGGAGTTCACTGGGGCCGGCACTGAAGGCAGCCGTAACCGGCCGTACC
>NZ_JAKEIP010000557.1 GCF_021474425.1 Streptomyces muensis
GCCCCGGCCGGAGCCGCGGCCCCCGCTGCGCCGGGCAGGCGCCGTCCTGCCCGGCCTGTCCGCCCTCCGCGTGCCGTCCCTGCTCTCCGTACTGCCCGTCCTGCCCGTCCTCGCGGTCGTCGCCCTGCTCGGGCTGCCGGTCACGCCGGGCAGCTCCGCGACCGCCGCCGACGCCGCCTCGGGACTGGTCGTGCTGTGTGCGCTCGTGCGGGTCGTGAGAGGGGCGCGGCGTCCGCTGACCCGGACCGCTGCGATCCTGTTCGGGCTGCCCGTGGTGGGTGTCGCGGTCGCCGCCGCGGGGGCGCTGACCACCAGTGACGCGCTCACCGGACTGGCCCGCTATCTCCAGGTGTTCGTGCTCGTCCCGGTCGGGGTGCTGCTGCTGGTGCGCGACCGGCGGGGCGCCCGGCTGGTGCTGTGGTCCCTGGTCGGCCTCGCGCTGTGGCAGGGGGCCATCGGCGTACGCCAGAACCTCACCGCGACCGGGGCCCTGTACCAGGGGGCCGACATCCGGGCGGTGGGCACCTTCGGGCCGTCCGACGTGATGGGGATGGCGACCGTCGTGGCGTTCGGAGTGGTGGCCGCCACCGGTCTCGCCCTCGGCACGCGGGCACGCCGGCAGCGCCTCGTGGCGGCCGTGTGCGCGGTGGCGCTGCTCGTGCCGCTCGCGCTGTCCTTCAGCCGGGGCGCCTGGATCGCCACGGCGTTCGCCTGCGGGGCGCAGCTGCTGCTGGTCGGGGTGCGGCGGGCGGCGAAGGTGTTCGCTGCGGCGGCCGCGGTCGCGGTGGTGCTGGTCGGCGGGCTCGGCGTGGGCGCGGCGACGTTGCAGGAGCGGCTGACCAGTGTCACCCAGGTCACCGACGCGCCGGACCAGTCGGTCGTCGACCGGTACACGATGTGGGCCGCGGCGGGCGAGATGTGGCGCGGGCATCCGTTGACCGGCGTCGGGCTGAAGGCCTTCCCCGCGCACCGGGACGGCCATGCCTCGCTCGCGCTGTCATCGGGCAGCGACACGGCCGGCGCCGGCCAGGCCTTCCGCCGCCAGCCGCTGCTCTCCCCGCACAACATGTACCTGCTGCTCCTGAGCGAGCAGGGCATGCTGGGTCTGCTCACGGTCGCGGGCAGCTGGTTCGCCCTGCTGGTGATCGCGCTGCGCCGGCTGCGGCGGAGCGGACGCGCCGTGCGGGACTGCGCTCTCCCGGCGTGCGGGCTGCTGCTGTGGCAGCTCGTCAACTTCCTGTACGCCGACATCGGCGGCCCCTCCACCATCCTCGCGGGGATCTGCCTCGGCCTCACCGCCTGGTGGGCCCTGGGCCGTGTCACGGAGGTCCCCGAAGCGGAAGCCCTCGACGCGAAGGTCGTCACGGCGGTCCCCGCCGCAGAGGTCCCGGTCGCGGAGGCCCCCGACACGAAGATCACCGACCGGGCGACGGCCCCGACCGCGGAATCGGGCGGCTCGCGATGAGGCCACGCCCGGCGACGACCGCGAGCGCTCCCGAGCAGGGGCCCGACGGGGACGCCCCGCCCGCCGCCGAGGGGTGGGTGGCCGCCCCCGCGGCGCGCGAGCGGTCCGCGTCCGCCGAGGTCGGCGTCGAGGACAAGGACGTGGTGGAGATCGGCCGGCCGCAGCTGGACGGCGTACGGCCGTAC
>NZ_JAKEIP010000558.1 GCF_021474425.1 Streptomyces muensis
CCCCCACAACGGTGTGCGACTCCCACGTTCTCAGCAGGCTCTGCTGGTGACCGCTTCCTGAGCTGAACGAGGGACAGGCCGTCGACATGGCGTCGCGGCCTGTCCCCGCTTTTCGAGCTGAACGCAACGGCGGTCGGAACGGCGTCAGTCGTCGAACCCCGTGGCCCGCGTCGACTTCTCCCACGCCGCGACGTCCTCGCGCACCTGGTCCAGATGGCCGAGGACGGCCGTGACCCCGTCGTCGCCCAGGGGCAACCGCAGCGGGGTCCGCTCGGCCTCCAGGGCGGCCCGGATCAGGGCCGCCGCCTTCGCCGGGTCACCCGGCTGGGCGCCGTCGCCCGCCGAGACGGACTCGCGGGTCCGTGCCACCTTGGCGTACAGGCCACTGTCCGTGCTGGATCCCTTCCGGCCGGTCTCGAACAGTGCCGTGCGGAAGGAACCCGGCTCGACGATCAGCACCTTGATGCCGTACTCGGCGACCTCGTCGGCGAGGCCCTCGGACAGGCCCTCCAGGGCGAACTTCGTGCCGCTGTACGCCGAGAAGCCCGCGAAGGACATCTGCCCGCCCATGCTGCTCATCTGCACGATCGCCCCGGAGCGGCGCTCGCGCATGTGCGGCAGTACGGCCCGGGTCAGGGCGGCCGGCCCGAAGACATGCACGTCGAACAGCTCGCGCAGCTCCCGCTCGGTCGTCTCCTCGAAGGCGCCGACGTGGGTGCGGCCCGCGTTGTTGACCAGGACGTCGATCCGCCCGTGCCGCGCGACGACGTCCTGTACGGCGGCCTCCGCGGCCCCCGTCTCCGTGACGTCCAGCCGCAGCGCCTCCACCTGGTCGGGGTGCGCGGCCACCAGGTCGTCAAGACCCTCGGGGCGCCGTGCCGCGCCGACCACCACGTCGCCCTCGGCGAGCGCCGTCTCCGCGAGCGCCCGTCCGAAACCGCTGGTCGCGCCGGTGATCAGCCACACCTTGTTCATGACAGCTCCTCATGGTCGCTTCGTCGTATCGGCCTGCTGCCCAGCCTGCGGCGGGCGGTGGTCGCCCGTCCAAGACCCACGCCGATAGCCGATGGTTATGACCATGGACGTTCATGTGCGCGACCTGCGCTACTTCGTGGCGGTGGCCGAGGAACTGCATTTCACCCGCGCGGCCGAGCAGCTGTACGTCTCTCAGCCCGCGCTCAGCAAGCAGGTACGGGCGCTGGAGCGGCAGTTGGGCGTCGACCTGTTCCGGCGCGATCCGCGGGGCGTGCGGCTGACCGACGCCGGGACCGTGCTGCTGCCGTATGCGCGGCAGGTGCTGGACGCCTGGTCTGCGGGGTCCGCGGCGCTGGAGGCGGCCCGCGCGGCGGCGCGCGGCACGCTGGTGGTGGGGATGAGCACCAGCCCGGGCCGCGGCGGCCTGCTCCCGGCGATCCGCTCCCGCTTCACCGCCGCCCACCCGGACACCGCGCTGCGGCTGCGTCAGGTGAGCTGGGAGGACCCGACGGCGGGCCTCGCGGACGGCACCGCCGACGTCGCCTTCGTCTGGCGCTGTCTCTTATACACAACACCGAGCCACCGAGACCTGTTATATCATCTCGTATTGCGGCTTGTGGTTGAAAAGGGGGGGGGGGGGGGGGG
>NZ_JAKEIP010000559.1 GCF_021474425.1 Streptomyces muensis
GGTCGAAGGGGCGGAGCCCCTTCAAGGGATGGGACGGGTAGGGGCGGCGGGGGCGAGAAAGACCTCGCGGCCACCACCGACCGCATTCACTCCGAAGACGTCCTCGACGCCATCACCGGCCTCGTCGACAAATCCGTACTCTCCCGAGAGGACGGCCCCGACGGCATCCGCTACCGCCTGCTCGACACCCTCCGCCACTACGGCCTGGACCGGCTCCGCCGACTGCCCGGCGAGGAACCCGCGGCCCGCCGCCGCCAACGGGACTGGATGCTGCGCCGAGCCACCGCCTGCGAACGGGCCTGGTTCGGACCGGGCCAGCGCCAGATCGTCGCCCGGCTCCGCGCCGACCAGGACAACCTCCGAGCCGCCCTCGACTTCAGCCTCAGCACACCGGGCGAACGCCTCGAAGGCCTGCGTCTCGCCGGCACCCTGTGGTTCTACTGGCACGCCTGCGGCGCCCCCCGCGAGGGCCGCCACTGGCTCGACCGAGCCCTCGCCGCCAACCCGGCCCCCACCCGGGAACGTGCCCGCGGCCTGTGGATCGCGGGGCTCCTCGCCGCCGCCACCCAGGACCTCACCGCGGGCCTCGCCCTCGCCCGGGACGCCCACGCCCTCGCCCTCGACCTGGGCGACGAGGCGGAGGCGGCGCACGCCGACTACGTCATCGGCGTCATCACCCTGTTCATGGACGACCTGCCGACCGCGCTGCGGCACTTCGAGACCAGCGTCGGCCGCGGCCCCGTCCCCGGCCAGCACCTCAGCCTGCACGGCCTCGACCAGGTCGAACTCGCCTGCGCCCTGGGCTTCCTGGGCGAGGCCGACCGTGCCGTCGAGGTCTGCGAGCGGGCCCGCCGGATGTGCGAACGGCACGGCGAGGAGTGGGTGCACTCGTACGTCCTGCGGATGCTGGCCCTCGCCCACACCGTCCAGCGCGACTGGCAGCAGGCCGAGATCCACGCCCGCCACGCCCTGCGCCTCAAACTCGCCGTCCACGACGTCACCGGCATCGCCCTCACCCTCGACCTGCTGGCCCGCATCGCCACCGAGACGGACGCCCACGAGCGCGCGGCCGTCCTGCTCGGCGCCGCCGACCACACCTGGACCGGCATCGACCGCGACCGCTGGGGATCGGCGACCCTCAAGTCCGCCCGCAGCGACAGCGAGACCCGCTCCCGCGCGGCCCTTGGCGCCCCCGGCTACCGACGCGCCTACGAACGCGGCCGCGGCCTCGGCGCCGACCTCACGGAGACCGTCGACTACGCCGTCCACGACACCGTCCCTCGCGACCCGAACACCGCCCGGCCCAGATCCGCCCACACCACGACCGGCGTCCACCTCACCCGCCGCGAGACCGAGGTCGCCGAACTCGTCGCCCAGGGCCTCGCCAACCAGCAGATCGCCGACCGCCTTGTCATCGCCCGCCGCACCGCCGAGGGCCACGTCGAACGCATCCTCGGCAAGCTCGGCTTCAGCAACCGCAGCCAGATCGCGGCCTGGGTCACGGCCCAGCAGTGACCGCCCACCGACCGAACCGCCCGCACCGACGGCCCCCGCTCCACCGATCGCCCCTCGCCGACCACCCACCAAGG
>NZ_JAKEIP010000560.1 GCF_021474425.1 Streptomyces muensis
AGAGGGGCTCGGCGTTGACGCCCGCCGCTGCGGGCGGACACCCCCCGACACGGCCCCTTGCCGCCGTACGCGGGTGCTGCGCCGTGGGGGTGCCGCCGTGTCAGGCCGGGCGTACCACGCTGTGGATCGAGGACTCGCCGTCGTAGTAGATCGACTCCTCGCGGACGTACGCGCCGGGCTTGGGGGCGTGGATCATCATGCCGTTGCCGATGTAGATGCCCACGTGGGTGACGTCGTCGTAGAAGAAGACCAGGTCGCCGGCCTGGGCGTTGGTGAGGGGGACCGTGGTGCCGGCGTTGACCTGGTCGTAGGTGACGCGGGGGATGTCGACGCCGGCGGCCTTCCAGGCGGCCTGGGTGAGGCCGGAGCAGTCGTAGGAGTCGGGGCCGGTGGCGCCCCAGACGTACGGCTTGCCTATTTGGGAGCGGGCGAAGGCCAGGGCCTTTTCGGCCTTGGTGGCGTAGGAGGAATCTGAGGAGGATGAGTCGGCCGGGGGCTCGTCCTGTTGCTGGGCCGCCTCTTCCTGGCGTTGGCGCTCGGCCTCTGCCTGTTGGCGGGCCAGTTCCGCGGCCTTGCGGGCGGCCTCTTCCTGCTTGCGCTTCTCGATCGCGGCCAGGCGGGCCTTTTCCTCGGCCGTCAGCTTCGAGAGGAGTTCGCGCGCGTCGGCGAGCTTGGTCTGGACGGTGGTCTTGGCGGTCTGCAGGTCGTTCTGCGACTCGGTGAGCGTCTCGAGGCCTTCGGTGGCCTCCTGGCGCTTCTTCATCGTCGCGGACTGCTGGGTGAAGTACTCGTCGACCGCTTCCTTCTGACGGCCCGTCATACGGTCCATCAGCTGGGACTGGTCGAAGTAGTCCTGCGGGGTGTCCGCGAGGAGGAAGGTCGCCGTGTCGGGGGCGGCCGCTCCGGTGCGGTACTGGGCGGCGGCGTTGCGGCCGAGTTCCTCGCGTGCGTCGTTCAGTGTCTGGGTGCGCTTGGCGACGTCGTCGAGGAGGGTGTCGACGCGCTTGCGCTGCTTCGCGGTCTTCTCCTTGGCCGCGTTGTACTTCTCGGTCGCCGTCTCCGCCTGGCGGTAGAGGTCGTCGACCTTCTTCTCGACCTCTTCGAGGCTCGGCTTGTCGTCCGTGGACGGGTTCGCGTTGGCCGTCTGGGACAGCAGGGCCACGGAGGTGAGGGCCGCCGTGGCGAGGGCGGGGGTCCGTATGCCTGCTACGCGCGTGCCTGCGGGACGCGACTTGCGGTGCGACGCCAAGGGAGGCGACTCCTTCCGTGCTCCGCCTACCGAGTTAGCTGTCGGGTTCGGGCGGGTGGTTCGGAAGGGTTGCCCTACGGCTCGGAAGTCCGGCCGATTCACCCCAAGTTCGGTGGGTCCCCGGCTCCGGGCCCCGTGGGGCGTACCGGACTCGGCGGAGGCCGCGCGGCCCGGCGACGTTCGCCGGTGGGGGTCGTACGGCCTGTCCGGCACGGTAGCCAACTCGTGTGGCGCCTGTGAAGGTTGATGTTCGATATGCCCGATACATTTTCGTGACCTTGGGGTGGTGTATTGCGGGCGGGGGTTTGTTTGGGG
>NZ_JAKEIP010000561.1 GCF_021474425.1 Streptomyces muensis
CCGAAGAACGACCCCCCGGGGTCGAAGGGGCGGAGCCCCTGGGGATGGGACGGGTAGGGGCGGCGGGGGCGAGGGAAGGGCCGGACGTTGCGGAAACGTGGCCCGGAACCCGAACGCGTAAGGTGGCGTGCTCGTAGAGATATACGTGTACGCACAGGCACACACGCCACCACATCGCGACGACGGGAGACGCCCCGACCATGCCCGGCCCCGGCGGCAACGGCTCCGTGACGCGGAGCACCCTACGGCAGCAGATCACGGACGCGCTCCGCGACGAGGTGCTGGCCGGCCGCCTCCAGGCAGGACGGGAGTTCACCGTCAAGGAGATCGCCGAGCAGTACGGCGTCTCCGCCACCCCCGTCCGCGAGGCCCTCGTCGACCTCTCCGCCCAGGGCCTGCTGGAAGCCGACCAGCACCGCGGCTTCCGCGTGCACGAGTACACCGTCGAGGACTTCCGCGGCATCATCGAGGCCCGCGGCCTGGTCACCAACGGCATGTTCCAGGTCCTGGCCACCGACACCGCCCGCAACCGTGACCCCGACGACCCCCAGGTCCACGCCGCCGTGGTCGGGGTACGCCGCCGCGCCGAGGAGGCCCAGCGCGCCGCCACGGCAGGCGACCTCACCGTACTGATCGGCTACGACCTGCGTTTCTGGCGCGAACTCGGCGCCCTCTTCGGCAACCCCTACCTCTCCGACTTCCTGCACCGGCTGCGCGTGCAGTCCTGGGTCTGCGCCGTCCAGCACCTGCGCCACATCGACGATCTGCGCGGCCACCTGTGGTGCGGCCACACCGACCTGGTCGACGCCCTGATGCGCCGCGACCTGCCCAGGGCCCGCTCGATCATCGCCGAGCACGACGCGGGCTCCCTCGCCCTGATCGAGCGACTGGCAGCCGAGTGAGCCACCCCGGGAGGTGGCTGGGCGGAGTGGTGGGTATGGGACCTGCACGAGCGGGGACTCGCGTGAGGGTCCGCACGAGGGGGTCCGCCCCCGAGCCGCACCGATTACCCTTCCCTGACCAACGTGCTATGCGAGGAGCCCTCTTTGGCCTGTGACCTGTGGCTGGTACCGCTCGTCGACGTGTTGTGCCACACCCCCGACAACCCCTTCGCCGAGGAACTCGCGCAATACAACAAGGTGCTGGCCGAGGCCGGGCTGCCTCCGGTGCCGGTGTACCAGTACATGCCGGGCCTGTCCGGGGACGTCGCACCGGTCGCCGGCTTCGACTACGACGCGCTGCACTTCCTGCGCCGCGCCTATCTGCTCCAGGTCTGCGGCCTCCCGGTGACGCCGGTCGACGAACTGGGCGGGGACTACGAACAGCTCCTGGAGATGTTCGAGACCACGGCCAAGCAGTCCCACCTGGTCTGGCACTACGACCACGCGGGCGCCTACGTCCCCGTCGACTTCCCCGGCCCGCTCTCCAACGACGAGCTCCTGGCGGGCGGCGGCCCACTCGGCTCCTCCCAGGCGCTCCTGCGCGAGCTGGAGTTCGTGGCCCCGGTCATCGGCATAGACCCGGCCAACCCCCCGGCTGCCCCCCAGGC
>NZ_JAKEIP010000562.1 GCF_021474425.1 Streptomyces muensis
GACGGGGACGGGTGCGAGTTCCCTGCGGGTGTGTGGGTGGGCACGCGGCCTACGGCCGCGTGGGGGTTCCCACCCGCACCGCCCGTGCGGGTTTCGTCGTCGGGTGCGGGTGGCCCCCGTGGGGCGTGCCCGCCGTCGGCGGCCGCCGGAGTGGTCTCGGTCGCTGCCGGTTCCTCCCCGGAATGGGGCACCCTCTGAACGGGCGGGCCATGCGGCGTGCCCGTGGCCGAGGGGAGGGGTGTCATCGTGCTCAGTGACCCGGAGAGTGCCGTCCTGGCGGAGATCGACGAGGCCGGGATCGGACGGACGTTGCTGGAGTTGATCTCGGTGCCGAGTGTCACCGGGAGTGCCGCCGAGTCGGAGCTCCAGCATCTGCTGGCAGGACGGCTGGAGCGGCTCGGGCTGGACGTCGACCTGTGGTCGATGGACCTGGACGCGTTGCGGGCCGACCCCGACTTCCCCGGTGCGGAGGCCGAGCGCGAGGAGGCGTGGGGACTGGCCGGGGTCACGGAGGACGGTGGCGACGGGCCGGCCTTCGTTCTCCAGGGCCATGTCGACGTCGTACCGCCCGGGGATCTCGACGCGTGGGCCGGCGATCCGTTCGTGCCGAGGGTGACCGGGGACGTCGTACACGGCCGGGGCGCCTGCGACATGAAGGCCGGTCTGGTGGCCCACCTCGCCGCCCTCGCGGCGATACGGGCCGCCGGGGTGCGGCTGCGCGGGCGGGTCGGCGTGCACTTCGTCGTGGGGGAGGAGGACGGCGGCCTCGGCGCCTTCGGCACGCTGCGGCGCGGGCACCGGGGAGACCTGTGCGTCATCGCCGAGCCGACGGCCGGCGCCCTCGTCACCGCCAACGCCGGCGCGCTGACCTTCCGGATCACCGTGCCCGGCAAGGCGGCCCACGGCAGCGCGCGGGACCAGGGCGTCAGCGCGATCGACGGGTACCTGCCGCTGCACCGGGCGCTGGCCCGGCTGGAGGCCGAGCGGAACCGCGACGTCCATCCCCTGATGGCCGAGCATCCGATCCCGTACGCCCTGTCCGTGGGGACCGTGCGGGCCGGGGACTGGGCGAGCAGCGTGCCGGACCTGCTGGTCGCGGAAGGGCGGTTGGGGGTACGGCTCGGCGAGGACCCGGCGGAGGCGCGGGCCGCCTTCGAGCGGTGCGTCGCCGAGGCGTGCGACGCCGACCCCTGGCTGCGGGCGCACCCGGCGACGGTGACCTGGCCGGGCGGACGGTTCGCCAGCGGACGGCTGCCCGAGGGGCATCCTCTGCCGGAGGTGATCCGGGGCGCCCATGCCGACACCGGGGGCGCGGCGGCGCTGCGGGAGTGCGGGGCGCCGTACGGGAGCGATCTACGGCTGTACGCGGGGGCGGGGATCCCGACCCTGCAGTTCGGACCGGGGGACATCCGGGTCGCCCACAGCGAGCGGGAGCAGGTGGCCGTCACGGAAGTGGTGGCGGCGGCACGAACGCTGGCGGTGACGGTGTTGCGGACGGTCGGCACGACGTGAGGTGGGCGGGTG
>NZ_JAKEIP010000563.1 GCF_021474425.1 Streptomyces muensis
CCCTCCCCCCCTCCTACCCGTCGGTCTCCACGACCCCCTATGGGAGCGCTTCCATGCCTGAACCCATGTCCTCCGTGTCCTTTCCCCCCGCCTTCCTCTGGGGCGCGGCGACGTCCGCCTACCAGATCGAGGGGGCGGTGCGCGAGGACGGCCGCACCCCGTCGATCTGGGACACCTTCAGCCATACGCCGGGCAAGACGGCCGGCGGCGAGCACGGTGACATCGCTGTCGACCACTACCACCGCTACCGCGACGACGTGGCGCTGATGGCCGAGCTCGGCCTGGGCGCGTACCGCTTCTCGATCTCCTGGTCGCGCGTCCAGCCGACGGGCCGTGGCCCGGCCGTGCAGCGGGGCCTGGACTTCTACCGCCGGCTGGTGGACGAGCTGCTGGCGAAGGG
This sequence comes from Streptomyces muensis, assembly GCF_021474425.1. Lineage (GTDB taxonomy): Bacteria > Actinomycetota > Actinomycetes > Streptomycetales > Streptomycetaceae > Streptomyces > Streptomyces muensis. Next base: position 401 of record NZ_JAKEIP010000563.1, read on the forward strand.
CATCAAGCCCGCCGTCACCCTCTACCACTGGGACCTCCCCCAGGAGCTGGAGGACGCCGGCGGCTGGCCGGAGCGCGAGACGGCGTACCGGTTCGCCGAGTACGCGCAGATCGTCGGTGCGGCGCTCGGCGACCGCGTGGAGCAGTGGATCACGCTCAACGAGCCGTGGTGCAGCGCGTTCCTGGGCTACGGGTCGGGCGTGCACGCGCCCGGGCGTACGGAACCGGCGGCCTCACTGCGCGCGGCCCACCACCTCAACCTGGCGCACGGCCTGGGCACCACGGCCCTGCGCTCGGTGATGCCGGCCCGCAACTCGGTGGCGCTCAGCCTCAACTCCGCCGTGGTACGGCCGGTTTCGCAGGATCCGGCGGACCTGGCGGCGGCCCGGAAGATCGACGACCTGGCCAACGGCGTCTTCCACGGCCCGATCCTGCACGGCGTGTACCCGGAGTCGCTGTACGCGGCGACGGAGCTGGTGACGGACTGGTCCTACGTCCTGGACGGCGACCTGGCGGCGATCAACCAGCCGTTGGACGCCCTGGGCCTGAACTACTACACCCCGTCGCTGGTGTCGGCGGCGGAGACCGAGGTCAGCGGGCCGCGCGCGGACGGGCACGGGGCGAGCGAGCACTCGCCGTGGCCCGCGGCGGACGACGTGACGTTCCACCAGACCCCGGGTGAGCGCACCGAGATGGGCTGGACGATCGACCCGACCGGCCTGCACGAGCTGATCATGCGCTACTCCCGGGAGGCTCCGGGCCTGCCCCTGTACATCACCGAGAACGGCGCGGCCTACGACGACAAGCCCGACCCCGACGGCCGCGTCCACGACCCGGAGCGCATCGCCTACCTCCACGGCCACCTCTCCGCCGTCCGCCGCGCCATCACCGACGGCGCCGACGTCCGGGGCTACTACCTGTGGTCCCTGATGGACAACTTCGAGTGGGCGTACGGCTACGAGAAGCGGTTCGGGGCGGTGTACGTGGACTACTCGACGCTCGAGCGGACACCGAAGTCGAGCGCGTACTGGTACGGGAAGGCGGCTCGGACGGGGGCGCTGCCGGCGGTGGAGACGGAGCTCTAGCCGCCGGCGACGGACCGGGGGG
>NZ_JAKEIP010000564.1 GCF_021474425.1 Streptomyces muensis
AGTCCCCACCCCACGCCCCGGCCGACGGCACGACCGACAAGAAGGTGCTCTGACATGCCTCCCGTCTTCGCCCACGGCCGCCTGCGCCTCTATCTGCTGAAGCTGCTGGACGAGGCCCCGCGCCACGGCTACGAGGTGATCCGCCTCCTCGAAGAGCGATTCCAGGGCCTGTACGCACCGTCGGCCGGCACCGTCTACCCCCGTCTCGCCAAGCTGGAGGCCGAGGGCCTGGTCACCCACACCACCGAGGGCGGCCGCAAGGTCTACGCCATCACGGACGCCGGCCGCGCCGAACTGGCCGACCGCTCCGGCGAACTGGCCGACCTGGAGCTGGAGATCAGGGAGTCGGTCGCCGAACTGGCCGCCGAGATCCGGGCCGATGTGCGCGGCGCGGCGGGCGACCTGCGACGCGAGATGCGGGCGGCGGCCTCCGAGGCCCGCCAGGGCAACGGCACCAGGCCGGACTCGCCCTTCGGCGACTTCTCCGACTACACCGACAAGGAGGCGTGGCGCGCCGCCAAGGAGGAGATGCGCCGCGCCAAGCAGGAGTGGAAGGAACAGGCCCGGCGCGCCAAGGACGAGAGCCGCCGCGCCCGAGAGGAGGCCCAGCGCGCCCGGCGCCAGGCCAAGGAGGCCCAGGACCGCGCCCGCACCGAGGCCCAGGAGGAGGTCCAGCGCATCGCCCGCCGGGTCCAGGAACACGTACAGGACCACTTCGTCCGCGGCGACTGGCCGACGGGCGTACGGGAGGGCCTGACGGAGCTGGCCAAGGAGTTCGGCGAGTTCGGCAAGGACTACGGCAAGGAGTTCGGCCGCGACTTCGGCTTCGGCCGCCAGGACGCCCCCAAGTCACCGCCCCAGCCCCAACCCGACTACTCGGAGACGCCCGAGGACTTCCCCGCCGACTACGAGCCCACCTGGGCCCATGAGCCCCCCACGGACGACCCGGCCCGCGACCTGGACCGTCTGCTCGACCGCTTCCGCGACGACATCCGCGACGCGGCGAGGGACCACGGCGTCACCCCGGACCAGCTCCGGGACGCCCGCCGCCACCTGTCGACGGCGGCGGCCCACATCGGAGCACTGCTGCGCACACCGAAACCCTGAGTCCGCCCCCCGAGGCGGTGCGGCTGCACCGGCAGCCGCACCACCCGTCCCGACGCCCCCGGCGCGCCCCTCAACCAGCCTTCGCCTCTCCCCCTCCGTACAACACCCGGGTGACGGACTCATAGGTCACTCCGTGATCGGCGAGAACCTCGGCGGGCACGCCGGGCCGGCCGACGAGCGCGAGCAGGATGTGCTCGTCACCGATGTTCCGGTCCCGCCGGGCGACGGCGATACGCAACGACCGCTCCAGCACGTCCTTGGCCCCCCGGCTGAACGACCGCCGCCCGGACCACCACCCCTTGTCCTTCGGATCCCCGGACAACGCCCCGACCCCGTGCGCCTGCGCGGACTCCCGGCACGATGTCCTCGCCCCGGGAGAGCACCCAGGCG
>NZ_JAKEIP010000565.1 GCF_021474425.1 Streptomyces muensis
GGGGAGGGGGGTGGTGTGCGGCTCAGGCGGGGGCCTTGGCCATGGCGAGCGCGTGCAGGAAGCGCATGAGTGTCATCAGGACGTCCCGGCTGGAGGCCCGGCGGCGTACGTCGCACTCGACGATGGGGATCTCCTCGGGCAGGTCGAGTGCCGTACGGAGTTCGGCGACGGGGTAACGGGGCGCGTCCGGGAAGGTGTTGACGGCCACCACGAAGGGCACGCCGCGCTCCTCCAGGCGTCCCATGACGTCGAAGCTGACCTCCAGCCGGCGGGTGTCGATCAGCACGACCGCGCCCAGCGCACCGTCGAACAGCCCGTTCCACAGGAACCAGAAGCGTTCCTGGCCGGGGGTGCCGAACAGGTACAGCACGAGCTGCTCGGTGATGCTGATGCGCCCGAAGTCCATCGCGACGGTGGTGGCCGTCTTGGTGTCCGAGCCGAAGTTGTCGTCGACGCCGATGCCCGCCTGCGTCATGGTCTCTTCGGTGGTCAGCGGCCTGATCTCGCTGACCGAGCCGACCATGGTCGTCTTGCCGACACCGAAGCCGCCCACGATCACGATCTTGACCGCGGCCTCTGCCGTGTGCGGCAGCTGGTCCTCGGTCCGGGGGCCGGGGACGGTGTCAGAGCCTTTGAAGTCCATGCATCACCGCTTCGAGGATTGAACGGTCGGCGACGGACTGGCGCACGATCGGGTTGCGGGCCGTCACCAGTCCGGCCGTCAGCATGTCGGTGAGCAGCACCGTCATCATGCTGAACGGCAGGTTGAGGTAGGCCGACAGCTCGGCCACGGACAGGGGGGTGGAACAGAGCCGGAGCAGCGCCGTCTGCTCGGGCGTGGCGGAGGGCGGGGGGTCGGCGCGCGCCACGATTAACGTGACGAGGTCGAGGTCGCCGTCGCGCTCGCCACCGTCCGGTCCGGCGACCACGAAGAGCCGCTCGGGGTTCTTCTGCTTCCCGGGCCCGGGGGGTTTCCCGGACCCGGGGGGTGGTGAGGGCGGTTGTTCCTTGGGGACTCGCCGCTGGCGTTGCGGAGGAGTCATACGGTCTGCCCGTTGCGCCTGGGCGGACTGGTGAGATGGGCACCGATGCGGGCGACGAGGTCGGACATCCGGTTGCTCATCCGGCCGGGCTCGGCGAACGTGTCGGAGAGCACGGCGAGATACGCGTTGGCGCCGGCGGCCATCAGATAGAAGTAGCCGCCGTTGATCTCGATGAGGACCATCTTCATCTTGCCGTCGCTGTTCGGGATCTCCGTGGCGACCGCGCTCGCCAGGCTCTGCAGCCCGGCGCAGGCCGCGGCGACGCGGTCGGCGGTGTCCGGGTCACCGCCGTAGCGGGCGATGCGCAGACCGTCGGCGGAGAGCACGACGATCATCTCGATGCCCGGTACGCCGTCGTGGAGCTCCTTGAGCATCCAGTCGAAGTTGGCGCGCTGCTGGATCACTTGATGTCCCCCTCGTCGTCGGCCTCGGGG
>NZ_JAKEIP010000566.1 GCF_021474425.1 Streptomyces muensis
CGGCAACACCTCGTCCTCAGACGCCGGACCGACCGAAGACGCCCGAACCGACCACACCCCCACCGGGTCGGTGGCGGATCGGGACGGCAACACCTCGTCCTCAGACGCCGGACCGACCGAAGACGCCCGAACCGACCACGCCCCCTCCGGGTCGGTGGCGGATCGGGACGGCAACACCTCGTCCTCGGACGCTGGACGGACTGAAGATGGCCGGACCAGCGACGTCCCCTCCGGGTCGGTGGGGGACCGCGGCGGCGACGGCTCGGCCTCAGACGCCGGACGGAGCGAGGATGCCCTGACCGGCCACGCCTCCTCCGGGTGGGCGGGGGACAGGGATGGCAATACCTCGTCGTCGGACGCCGGACGGACTGAAGATGGCCGGACCAGCGACGCCCCCTCCGGGTCGGTGGGGGACCGCGGCGGCGACGGCTCGGCCTTGGGCTCTGGGCGGGCTTGGGCGTCTGTGCATACCGCTTCCGCCGTCTCCAGGTCGAAGCTTCCCGCCAGTACCGAGAGCCGGGCCCACGTCAAGCGCTCTCGGGCGGTGCAGAGTTCGTGGCTCCAGTCGACCGCCGCTCGCAGGGTCTGATGGCGGGGCAGGGCCGCGGGGCTGCCGCCGGTGAGGAGGCGGTAGCGGTCGTCGAGGCGGTCGAGGAGGCGGTCCACGTCGAGTACGCGCATGCGGACGGCGGCGAGTTCGATGGCGAGGGGGAGGCCGTCGAGGCGGCGGCAGAGGCGGGCCACGGCCCCTCGGTTGGCGGCGGTGAGGCGGAAGCCGGGGACCACGGCGGCGGCCCGGTCGGCGAAGAGGGCCAGGGCCGGACAGCCCTCGGGGCTGGTGAGGTCGCCGTCCGGGTCGGGGACCGGCAGGGGTCGTACGTCGAGGAGGTGTTCCTCGGTCAGGCCCAGGCGGTGGCGGCTGGTGGCGAGGATCCGTACGCCGGTCGTGCCGTGCAGCAGCGCCGCGGCGAGTTCGGCGCAGGCCGGCAGCAGGTGTTCGCAGTTGTCGATCAGCAACAGCAGCCTGCGGTCCCGCAACCGTTCCACGAGCGCGGGCAGCGGCGGCCGGGCGGAGTGGTCGTGCAGGTCGAGGGCGTCGGCGGCGGCGAGTGGGACGAGTGCCGGGTCGTCGAGGCCGGAGAGGTGCACGAAGCGCACGCCGTCGGGGAAGGTGCGCCGTACCGCGGCCGCGATGCGCGCGGCGAGGCGGGTCTTGCCGACACCGCCCGGTCCGGTCAGTGTGATCAGCCGTGCCCTGGCCAACAGCTCGCGTCCGGCGGCGAGTTCGCCGCGCCGGTCGACGAAGCTGGTCGTCTCGACCGGCAGCCGGTGATCCCGTCGTGGCGCTGATCCGCCCATGATCAGCCGTTCCTGCGGGGGTGGTGTCGTCGAAGGGGGGTCGGGGAGTCGGAGGGTGCGCCGGTCCCCGCCTAAGCCGTCGCTCCCACCGCTCCCCCCTTGCGCGGTTCCCCAC
>NZ_JAKEIP010000567.1 GCF_021474425.1 Streptomyces muensis
GGGTGGGGGCTGGGGATGGCAATGCTCGTCCTCGAACGCCGGACGGGCTGGAGGGTGCCTGGGCCGGCGCCCAAGGGTGACCGCCGGTGACTCGGGTCCGGTCCTCGATCGCCGGTCGGCTGAAGGAGGGCGGAGCTGCATCGCCCCAAAGGGGCGCGGGGAACTGCGCGGCCAGCCCCCGCCGGGCCGCAGTCGCCCGAGTTCCTGATCACCCACTCACCCGCTCACCGAACCGCGCCACGCGAACCCCACCGATGAGCAACGGGCCGCCGCAGGCAACCTCGTGCGCCCCCGCGTGCCTTCGCGAACCCTTGACAGTGACCCCGTGCGCGTCAAATCTGGGCGCAGAGCCGCTCGTCCCCGGGAGGCGATGATGCCTGCAGCGCGGGAATCCCTGCTGGACGCCGCATACACGGCGCTGGCGCGTCGGTCGTGGTCCGCCGTGCGGATGGTGGACGTGGCCGCGGCGGCCGGGGTGTCCCGGCAGACGCTGTACAACGAGTTCGGGAGCAAGGAAGGCCTTGCCCGCGCGCTCGTCAGAAGGGAGGCCGACGGCTACCTCGCCGGCGTCGAACGCGCCCTCGCCACCCACAGCGACACCCGGGAACGCCTCACCGCCACCGCCGAGTGGACGGCCGCACTCGCCCGCGACAACGCCCTCGTCCGCGCCATGCTCACCGGCTGCTGGAGCGAGCGCCTGCCCGCACCGACACTGTCCGCCGTGCCGTCCACCTCCGCCGTACCGGCACAGCGCCGCGCCGACGGCCCGCTCCCGTCACCCGGCGACTTCGTGGCTTTCGTGCGCGACCGGGCCGTAGTGGTCATCTCCGGCCCCGGGATCAACAAGTCCGACGTCGCCGACCTGGCCCGGTCCTGCGAACTCGTCGTCAGGCTGGCCCTCTCCTGCGTCGCCGCCCCGCCCGGCGAAGGCGGTGTCGCCGAACTCGTACGCGGCGCGCTGCACCGGCAGTTGGGGGACGACCGACGTCACGAGGTCAGTGTGCCGAGCCCGACAGTTGCAGGCCGACGACCCCCACGATCACCAGACTGATCGACACGATCTTCAACGTCGACACGATGTCGCCGAGGAAGATCATCCCGTAGATCGCCGTACCCGCCGCCCCGATCCCCGTCCACACGGCGTACGCCGGCCCCACGTCCAGCTTCTTCAGCGACAGCGTCAGCAGTCCGAAGCTGCCCAGGGCGAAGATGCAGAAGGCGACCGTCGGCCAGAGACGGCTGAAGCCGTGCGACAGTTTCAGGCAGACGGCGAAACCGGTTTCGAGCAGCCCCGCCACGATGACCAGCAGCCACGCCATGTGCTGTCCTCCCGTATGCCCACGCTCAGTGACCGCTTCGTCAGGCTTGGATCCGGCTCGGTGCGATTATGCCCTTACCGGTCTCACACGGGGACAAACAACGCGGAGGTCAATCCCCTTCCC
>NZ_JAKEIP010000568.1 GCF_021474425.1 Streptomyces muensis
CCCCGCCCCCCCCCCCCCGGGGGGGGGGGGGGGGGGGTGGGGGGGGGGGGGGGGGGGGGGGGGGCGGCGGGGGGGGGGGGGGGGGCGGGGGGGGGGGGGGGCGCCCCCCCCCCCCCCGCCGCCCGGCGCCCCCCCCCCCCCCCCCCCCCCCCCCCCCCCCCCCCCCCCCCCCCGCCGTGCTCCCGGTTCCAGTGGGCGATGGTCAGGGCGGTGGTGACCATGAGCTGGTCGTTGACCGTGTACGGGGAGCCCTTGGGCCGGTGCGGGAGGGGGAGCTCGGTGACGAGCATGCCGTTGCCGGGGGAGGGTTCGGGACTGCCGGGCGCCACCCGCGCCGGGTGGGACCAGTTGGACGGGGTGTCCTCGGGGGGCGGCGGCGCTTCGGACGCCGTCCGCACGGGGGGAGCGGCGGGCGAGTTGTCCTGGCCGCCGTACAACTCGGCGGCGGTGGCCAGGACGCGGAGGCACGCGGGGCCGTCCAGGGCGGTGTGGTTGATGGTGAGGAAGAGGACGGTGCCCGGTGCGGTACGCGGTTGCGGGCCGCCGTCGGTTCCGCGCGGGCGTACTCCCACGGCGTCGGAGGCCTCGCTCCCCTCGACCGGCCCCGGCCCCGTTCCCTCCACCACCTCCACGCGAATCGGCGGCGACAGCGACAGCGGCGGCGCCTGCGTCAGCGCCCGGGTCCGGGCGTCCCGCAGCGCGTCCCGCCCCGGCGCGGGAAAGCCCACCACCTCCACGTCCGGCTCCGCCGTCAGCTCCCACTCGTACCGGCGCCGGTACCAATGCCCCGACGCCTCCCGCATCAGGATGCGCGGATGCCGCCGCAACGCCTCACCGAAGGCCGCCCGCAGCCGCCCCGGTTCCAGCCGCCCCGGCAGATGCACCTCGATGTGCACCGTCTCCGGCTCCTCCTCCTGGAGACAGTGCCGGGCGACCTCGTCCACGACGGGAAACGGGACACGTACGGGCGGCCGCGAGGGACCGTCGGCGCGTGCGGGCTGCTGAAGCGCGGTCATGTGACGTCGCCCTTCCGGGGGTCCTCGGGCTCCGGTGGGTCCGCGGGTGCCGTCGTGCCGTCGGGGCGGCTCACCCGGAACCTCGGCTTCCCGCCGATGCGGGCGGTCGGCGGATCCGGGTCCGGCCCGCCGGGGCCGCGTGCGGAGACGGTCGGCCCGGATTCGGGCCGAGGGGCGGAGCCGAGGTCGGGACCGTGGGCAGGATTCGTCGAACCGGGCGGCTCGGTCCCCATCGGACTCCGCCCGCGCCGACGCTGCGGCAACGGCCGCGTCGGCGCGCCCGGATCCGAGGACCCGCCCGGTCCTCCCGGATCGCCCGCCACCCCGGCCATCGGCTCCCGCACCGCAACCACACCCGCGAACAACCCGATCAGCGCGAGCAGTTGAGCGGCAGGGCCGAACGCGCCCTCCTCCACCCCCACC
>NZ_JAKEIP010000569.1 GCF_021474425.1 Streptomyces muensis
GGATCGGCGGTCGGGGCCTGGGGCCCGGGGAGTAGCGTCCGTTCCATGCATGCGATCACGATTCCCGAACCTGGTGGGCCCGAGGCGCTGGTGTGGGACGAGGTCCCCGATCCCGTGCCCGGTGAGGGCGAGGTGCTGGTCGAGGTGGTGGCCGGGGCCGTCAACCGTGCCGACATCCTGCAACGACAGGGCTTCTACAACCCGCCGCCCGGCGCCTCCCCCTACCCGGGCCTGGAGTGCTCCGGCCGGATCGCCCAGCTGGGCCCCGGAGTCTCCGGCTGGGCCGTCGGCGACGAGGTGTGCGCGCTGCTCTCGGGCGGCGGCTACGCCGAGAAGGTCGCCGTACCGGTGGGCCAACTGCTGCCCGTGCCCAAGGGCGTGAGCCTCACTCAGGCCGCCGCCCTGCCCGAGGTGGTCTGCACGGTCTGGTCGAACGTCTTCATGGTGGCCCATCTGCGCCCCGGCGAGACCCTGCTCGTACACGGCGGTTCCAGCGGCATCGGCACCATGGCCATCCAGCTCGCCAAGGCCGTCGGTGCCAAGGTCGCCGTCACCGCGGGCAGCAAGGAGAAGCTCGACCGGTGCGCCGAACTCGGCGCCGACATCCTCGTCAACTACCGGGAACAGGACTTCGTCGCCGAGCTCAAGAAGGCCACCGACGGGGCAGGCGCCGACGTCATCCTCGACAACATGGGCGCCAAGTACCTCGACCGCAACGTCCAGGCCCTCGCCGTCAGCGGCCGCCTCGCCATCATCGGCATGCAGGGCGGCGTCAAGGGCGAACTCAACATCGGCGCGCTCCTGGCCAAGCGCGGCGCCATCAGCGCGACCTCGCTGCGTGCCCGTCCCCTCGGCGAGAAGGCGGCGATCGTCGCGGCCGTACGCGAGCATGTCTGGCCCCTGCTGGACGCCGGCCATGTACGCCCGGTCGTCGACCGCGAGGTCCCGATGAACGACGCGGCCGAGGCACACCGGGTACTGGAGGAGAGCGGTCACGTCGGCAAGGTGCTCCTGGTGACGCCGTAGCCCTCGGACAGTCCCTAGGGCCTGTCCGGCGGATCATGCCGGCGTCGCGGGCTCTGGCACGCACATCTGCGGCGTTGTCGTCGGTTGCCGACGCTCCGCGTCGACGCCCTCCTCCGCCTTGCAGCTGCACGCACCAGAGCCCGCTCGGCTTGGCCGGTCTGAACTGCTTCTTTCAGCCGGCCTGATCCGCCGGACAGGCCCTAGCCGCGCCGCATCCGCAGACCCACGAAGGCGAGGCCCAGACCGAGCCCGACGAGGACCAGACCGGTGCCGAGCGGCAGGACCTGCAGTACGGGCTCGGTGGGGTCCTCGGCGTGTGCGACGGGCTGCCGTAGGGGTGGGTCGGTCGGGGCGAGGG
>NZ_JAKEIP010000570.1 GCF_021474425.1 Streptomyces muensis
CAGCCCACATCCCCCCTCCACACCTGGTGGTCGCAACGTCCCCCCACAGCCGGCGCCGCAGTCATGGCAACCGGCATCCTCTCGGTGACCCTGCACCAGACCGGCTACGAAACCCTCTCCCGCATCGCCCTCGCCCTGGCCTCCGCAACCTGGCTAGCCCTGGCCGGCGACTTCACCGCACGCCTCCTGTGGGACCGCGCCCGATGGCTGAAGGAGGCAGCCACCCCGGCCGCCCTGACCGCCATCGCCGCGACAACCGTCCTGGGCACCCGCTTCAGCGTCCTCGGCTGGCAGACCCTCGCCGAGGCCCTCCTGGCCCTCGCGGCCGTGCTCTGGCCGGGCCTCCTCATCGCCGTGGTGCGCCACTGGCACCGCGGCATGCCCGGCGCCGTGTTCCTGGGCTGCGTGGCCACCGAGGGCCTCGCCGTCCTGGGCGCGACGCTCGCCACGACCGAGGCCTCGGCATGGCTCGCCCACGCCGCCCTCGTACTGTTCTGGCTCGGCCTGGTTCTCTACGCCATCGCCCTGACCCGCTTCGACCTACGCCAGGTGGCCCACGGCGCCGGCGACCACTGGATCGCGGGCGGCGCCCTCGCCATCTCCGCGCTCGCCGGCTCGAAGCTCTTCGCCGCCGACAGCGCCCGCCTGTACCTCTGGAACGACGACGACACCAGCACCCTGCGCACGGTGACCATCGCCCTGCTGGTCCTCGACCTGGCCTGGTACGCCGCCCTGCTGCTGGCCGAGATCGCCTGGCCACGGCCGCGTTACGACACCCGCCGCTGGGCCACGGTCTTCCCGCTCGGAATGACGGCAGCGGCGACCCTCTCCGTAGCCACCGCCCTGGACATCCCCTGGCTCGACGGCCCCGGCGAGGCACTGATGTGGATCGCGGTGGCGGCATGGCTGACGGTCACCGCGGGCGCGGTGTGGACCTACACCCACCCCGGCGACACAACCGGCGCCGGGACCAGGCCCCCCGGGACGGACGTCACGTCCACAACACAGCGATGAAGATGTTCGCAACGGTCAGCAGCCCCACCAGCCCGAACAGCCGCTTGTCCACCGTCTCCTCGTCCCGCTTCACATACACGAGCCCGAGGATCACGACCAGCAGCGCCAGCTTCACGCCGATCTTGACGTTGTCGACGGGCTGGTCGTCCGCCTGATTGAGGCCGACAAGAACAACCCCGGTGACCAGCATGGTCAGCGCACCGTGCAGCATCGCGGGGACGAACCGGGCGGTGCCCTGCCCCATCGCCTTCATCTGGGTGAGGAAACCACCGAGCAGCGCGGCGATACCGACGATGTGCAGGCCGACGAAAAGATGGATGAGTACGTCCATGAAGCCGGAGCCTAACCAGCCCCACCCACACCC
>NZ_JAKEIP010000571.1 GCF_021474425.1 Streptomyces muensis
GCCCGGGGCTGGGGCTGCGGCTGGGGTCGCTGTCGGGACGGGGGCCTGTGGGTCGTCGGTGGTGCCTGGTGCCGTGACAACGGCCACGCCCGTCGCGAAGTTCCCGAGCACCCGCCGGAACTCCGCCTGCCCGACCGGCGCCCGCTCGTCGTCGCCCACACAGCGCAACTCCGGTCTCGGCAGCGCCTGCACGGGCGGTGCGTCGGCCGACCTGAGGTAGCGGACGGCGGCTGCCGCCATCCCCGCGTGTCCCATCACACCGACCATTGAAGCTGACGGTTCGTCAGATTGGAAGGGGTGTGCGGCTTGTGTGCCGGGCACGATCGGGAGGGAAGGCCGAGCTGGTCGAGCTGCCGGCGCGCGCTCACCGCCCCTTGTACTCGGCGCTCCTGCGCTCCACGAAACTCGCCACGCCCTCCTGCGCGTCCTGAGTCGTCATGTTGATCTCCTGTGCGGCCGCCTCGGCCGCGAAGGCGGTGGTGCGGTCGGTGTCGAGGGAGGCGTTGACGAGCTGCTTGGTGAGGGCGAGGGTGCGGGTCGGGCCGGTGGCGAGGCGCTCGGCCCAGGCCCGGGCCGTCTTGTCCAACTCCCCGTCCGGCACGACGCGGTTGACCAGCCCGAGCCGCTCCGCGTCCGCGGCGCCGAGCGCGTCACCGAAGAACATCAGCTCCTTCGCCCGCTGGGGTCCGATCAGGCGGGGCAGGAGATACGCCCCGCCGCCGTCGGGGACGAGGCCGCGGCGCACGAACACCTCGATGAACCTGGCCGATTCGGCGGCCAGTACGAGATCACAGGCGAACGCGAGATGTGCGCCGAGGCCGGCCGCGGTGCCGTTCACCGCCGCGATCACCGGCTTCTCGCAGTCGAGGACGGCGGCGATGAGGCGCTGGGCGCCGAGCCGGATCGTACGGGCCACGTCACCGGGGATCCGGTCAGCGGCCGTCTGCTCGCCGGCTTCCCGGTCATGGGCCGCCTGCTCGCCGGCTCTCCGGTCACGGACCGCCTGCCCGTCGGCTTCCCGATCACCGGCTGCCTGCTCGCCGACTCTACGGTCACCTGCCGCTCGCTCGCCGACTCTACGGTCACCTGCCGCTCGCTCGTCGGCTCTCCGGTCATGGGCCGTCTGCTCGTTGGCTTCCCGGTCGCGGGCCGCTCGCCCGTTGGCTTCCCGGTCGCGGGCCGCTCGCCCGTCGGCTTCCCGGTCGCGGGCCGCTCGCCCGTCGGCTTCCCGGTCACCGGCCGCTCGCTCGCCGGCTCTCCCGCCACCGTCCACCTGCTCACCCGGCCTGCGCTCACCTCCCGCCGCCGACCGCGCCGCCCGGCGCAAGGTGCCCGTCGTCGCCGTCAAAGTGGGCCGCACCGAGACCGGCGCCCGCA
>NZ_JAKEIP010000572.1 GCF_021474425.1 Streptomyces muensis
CCCTTCCCCAGCCCTTCCCCCAGCCTCCTGAGCCCCTCCCCGATCTCCTCCGGCGTCTGCGTCACGAAGCACAGCCGCAGCGTCGACCGGTCGGGCTCACCGGCGTAGAAGGGCGCCCCGGGCACATAGGCGACATCGTGCCGCACCACCTCGGGCAGCAGGGCCGTCGTGTCGTACGACCGCGGCAGCCGGACCCAGAGGAACATTCCGCCCTCGGGCCGGCCCCAGGTGGAGCCCTCGGGGAGGGCGCCGGCCAGGCCCGCCAGCATGGCGTCGCGGCGCTCGCGGTAGACGTCCCTGACGTGGGCCACATGGGCGTCGAGGCCGGTCAGGTAGCGGGCGGCGGCGAGCTGGTTGACGGTCGGGGTGTGCAGGTCGGCGGCCTGCTTGGCGACCGCGCAGGCCCGCCGCAGGGCCGCGGGTGCGCGCAGCCAGCCCAGCCGCAGCCCGGGCGCCATCACCTTGGAGAAGGAGCCGAGCAGCACCGTGCGGTCCTCGGCTCCCGGGTAGGAGGCGATCCACGGCACCCGTTCGCCCTCGTACCGGAGTTCGCCGTACGGGTCGTCCTCGACGATCCACACCCCGCTCCGGGCGGCGACCTCGGCGATGGCCGCCCGGCGCTCGGCGGGGACGGTTCTGCCGGTCGGGTTCTGGAAGGTGGGCACGGTGTAGAAGAGCTTCGGCCGCTCCCGCCCGACCAGTTCCTCCAGCGTCTCCGGATCCACCCCGTCCGCGTCACCGGGCACGGCGACGACCCGCGCCCCCGCGAGCCCGAACACCTGAAGTGCCGCCAGATAGCAGGGGTCTTCGACGAGAACCGTGTCACCGGGCTCCAGCAGCGCGGTGGCCAGCAGCGACAGGCCCTGCTGAGAGCCGGTGGTGATGAGGAGGTCGTCGGCGTCCGTCGCCAGTCCGCGCGCCGACATACGCGCGGCGAGCCCGGCCCGCAGGCTCGGCTCGCCCTCCGTGGTGGAGTACTGCAACGCCTGCGCGGGCGCCTCCGCGAGCGCGTCACGGAAGGCGGCCGCGATGCCCTCCTGGTCGAACAGCTCCGGCGCCGGCAGCCCGCCCGCGAAGTTGATGACCTCGGGCCGTGCGGTCACGGCGAGAATGTCCCGCACGGGCGAGCCCCCCACGACCCCGGTCCGCGCCGCGAGCGGCGGCACGGCGGCAGAGACTGGACGGTGCGCGGGCTCGATGACGGTCATGACGCGGCTCCTTCGGCTCGGCGACGAGGGGTGACGGCTCGTGCCGGGCAGCCTAGAGAACTACATGCCACCTACAAGCGACTTTCCGGAATGCGGACCGGGAGGGGCAGGAGCCAAGCCCGGAACAGGGACCGTGATCCGGCCCCACCACCCCGCAAACCCC
>NZ_JAKEIP010000573.1 GCF_021474425.1 Streptomyces muensis
GTACTAATAGGCCGAGGGCTTGTCCTCAGTTGCTCGCGTCCACTGTGTTGGTTCTGAAACCACGAACGGCCCCGCATGGGTCACATGCGGTGCGGCAGTGTTCGACAGTTTCATAGTGTTTCGGTGGTTATAGCGTGAGGGAAACGCCCGGTTACATTCCGAACCCGGAAGCTAAGCCTTACAGCGCCGATGGTACTGCAGGGGGGACCCTGTGGGAGAGTAGGACGCCGCCGAACAAATTTTAGAAAAGGCCCACACCTTACGGTGTGGGCCTTTTCGCGTTTCAGGACGGGATCACCAGTCCGGTGTCGTACGCCAGAATCACCGCCTGAATTCGGTCCCGTGAGCCGGTCTTCGCGAGGATGCGGCCCACGTGGGTCTTCACCGTGGACTCTGCCAGGTGGAGGCGTGTGGCTATCTCCGTGTTGGTCCATCCCTGGCCGATCACCTTGAGGATCTCGCGTTCGCGGTCGGTGAGGGCAGCGAGGCGGGGGCTCAGGGGCGTCGAGTCCGGGCGGCCGGCCGGGGATTGGGCCGGGAGATGGTGGGCGTATGCGTCGAGGAGGCGGCGGGTCAGGCTGGGGGCTACCACCGCGTCGCCCGTGGCGACCGCGCGGATGCCCGAGAGGAGCTCCTCCGGCTGGGCGTCCTTGACGAGGAAGCCGGAGGCTCCGGCGCGGAGGCCGGCGTAGGCGTACTCGTCGAGGTCGAAGGTCGTGAGGATCAGGACGCGCGTGCGGTCGCCGGAGGCGGTGATGCGGCGGGTGGCCTCGATGCCGTCGAGGCCCGGCATGCGGACGTCCATCAGGACCACGTCGGGGACCAGCTCCGCTGTCATGCGGATGGCCTCGCTGCCGTTGGCCGCTTCGCCGAGCACGGTCATGTCGTCCTGGCTCTCCAGGAGCATCCGGAAGCCGAAGCGCTGGAGGGGCTGGTCGTCGGCTATGAGGACGGTGGTCACTGCGGGGTTTCCTCCGGGAGGTGCAGGTGGACGCGCCAGCCCTGTTCGGGGTGGGGGCGTGGGCCGGCCTCAAGTGTGCCGCCGTAGAGGGCGGTTCGCTCGCGCATTCCGGGCAGACCGCGGCCGCCGGGGGGTTGAGTGGGGCGGGTGGGGGTTGTCGTGCCGGTGTCGGTCACTGTGACCGTGACGGCGCCTTTCTCCTCGTACGAGAGGTCTATGGCGGCCGTGGTGCCGGGGCCGGCGTGTTTGAGGGTGTTGGTGAGGGCTTCCTGGATGACGCGGTAGACGGTGAGCTGGCGGCCCGGGGGGAGGGTCGGGGTGCCGTGGGTGGTGGTGTGGACGGGGAGGCCCGCGGCTCGTACGCCTTCTAGGAGTTGGGCGAGGTCGGTGAGGGTGGGCTGG
>NZ_JAKEIP010000574.1 GCF_021474425.1 Streptomyces muensis
CCCCCGCGACCTCCACGACCTCGGTGTGCCGCGCGGCGCGACGCCAGACCCCGTCCGGGCCCAGCGCCTCCACCCCCGCCCCCGTGCGCCGCAACCGCTCCCGGTACAGGTCCTGGTAGTCGGCCATGGCGTTGGTGATGGCCCAGGCGACCGTGCCGGTGTGCCCGAAGTGAGCGATGCCGGGGATGCCGGGGACGGCGAGGCCGACGACGTCGAACTCGGGGCAGGAGAGGTGGATCTGCTGGTAGACGCCGGGTTCCTCGATGAAGCGGTGCGGGTCGCCGGCGATGATCGGACGACCGGTGACGGTCCGTTCGCCGCTCACCAGCCAACCGTTGCTGCCGGAGGTGGCGGGCCCGTCGGTGGCGAACAGCGCGACCGCGTCGGCGCCGAGATGCCGTACGACCTGCTCACGCCAGAGCTTGGCCGGGAACCCGGCGAACAGGATGTGGATGCCGAGCCAGACACCGAGCGGCGTCCAGGGCTCCCAACGGCCGGGGGCGAGCCCGGTCCGCGCGAACTCCGGCGTACGTCCCGCCCCCTCGGCCAGTGCCTCGTTCACCCCGTCGACGTACGCCCGCACCCACGCCGCCGTCTCCGGGTCCCGTCTCTCCAGCTCGGCGAAGCAGCGTCTCGCCGTGTCGTCGAGGCGGGCCCGTCTGACGAACCGGTCCCAGGGCAGGGCCGCGGCGCCGAGGAAGGAGGCGGAGGTTCCCTGGGACCGGTGCCGCTCCACCTCCAGCTGCCAGGCCCGGTCGAGGGCGGTGACGCGGCCCTGTACGCGGGCGAGTTCTCTCACCCCGTCCGCACGAAGATGCGGAATGCCCCAGGCATCACGGAAGATCTCGCCGGTCACCTGTGCCCCTCCTTTGCTTTAGGTTAGCCTTGCCTAAGTCATTGGTGCAGGAATGGTACGTGAAGGGTGAAGACGCCATGGGGCAGGGGCACGGCTGGGAGGGCGCGGTCCTGAAGCTGCTGCGCGCGAAGGACTTCGTGTTCACGGTGACGGGTGCCGAGGACGTCACGCCGCGGTACCGCCGGGTCCACCTCACGGACGGCGGCATGCTGGCCGCGACCGGCGTCCACCCCACCATGTGGGTGCGCCTGTGGTTCGACAACGCGGGCAAGCCCCACCAGCGCGCCTACACCCTGGTCGACCCCGACCAGGCGGCCGGCACCTTCAGCCTGGAGTTCGCCCTGCACGAGGGGTGCGCCAGCGACTGGGCACGGACGGCGAAGCCCGGCGACACCATCGAGGCGACCGTCCACGGCACGGCCTTCGAACACCCTGAGCCCGCCCCCTCCCAAGTCTTCCGGGCTCGTATACACAAAAACGAGCCCACGAGACCTGTTAT
>NZ_JAKEIP010000575.1 GCF_021474425.1 Streptomyces muensis
CCGTACGCCCCCGCCGTACGCCCCCGCGCCCGGGAGCCGCTCATGACCGCGACCGCACCCTCCGAACGACACCGCGCCGACTGCGGGTTCACCCTCGCCGCCTGCCGGGACCAGCGCTTCGTCCCCCGGCACCTACGCCTCACACGGCTGCCGTACCGCCGGCTGAGAGCCGCCGCCCGCGCCGCGCTCCCCTTCCCCGAGCCGGAGAGCTGGCTGGACGTCGGCACGGGCTTCGCCCGCTTCCCGGAGGCCGCCAAGGAACTCTTCCCGTACACGGCGTTCGACGGCCTGGACCTCACCCACCGCGTCCTGGACGCCCGCGTCGCCGAGCGGGTGGAGGAAGCCCACGTCGGCCACCTCACCGACCCCCGCATCACCGCCCGCCTGCGCGCACGCTACGACGTCGTCAGCATGTTCCGCCACCTGGAACACGCCCCGAACCCGCCCGCCGAACTCCGCGCCGCCCTCGCGGTCCTGCGCCCCGGCGGCCACCTCCTCCTCGAACTCCCCAACCCCCGCGGCCTGTTCGCCATCCTCCTCGGCAGACTCTGGATCCCCCACAGCCGCCCGGGCCATCTGCACCTGATGCCCATGGACACCCTCTGCACCGAACTGGAACGCCAGGGCTGCACGATCGTCTCGACGGACCACCGAGCCCCCCACATCCCCTACGACATCGCGGCCACGACGTCCTTGACCCTGACCCGCCTACTCCCTTCGTTCCTGGCAAGAGCGGGCGCACCTCTGGTAGCGGTCGCCTGGACCTTGGACCACATCCTGGCCCCGGCCCTACGCCGCACCCGCTATTCGAACGCGTACCGGATCATCGCCCGTAAGGAAGCGCCCCTTTAGGGGCGCGGGGAACTGCGCGACCAGCCACAACGAACCCGCAGCCGCACAACAACAATCCACGGCAGCCCCTTGGGCGAACTCACCCACGAAGCACAACCGCCTGCCCCGCCACCACCAGCACCACCTGCTCACACTCCGAGGCAAACGCAGCATTCAACCGCCCCAGCTCATCCCGATACCGCCGCCCCGACGCGGTAGCCGGCACAATCCCCGACCCCACCTCATTCGACACGGCGACAACAGTCCGCCGAGCCCCCCGCACCGCCTCCGTAAGCTCCCGCACCCGCTCCCGAAGCGCCTTCTCCCCACCCTCCGCCCACACCGCGTCATCCCAGGCCCCGACGGAGTCCATCGCATCCGTCAGCCACAAGGACAGACAGTCGATCAACAACGGCGCCCCACCCTCGGAGAGCAGCGGCACCAGATCACACGTCTCGGCCGTACGCCAAGACCCCGGCCGCCGCTCCCGATGCACAGCGACCCGCGCCGCCCACTCCGTG
>NZ_JAKEIP010000576.1 GCF_021474425.1 Streptomyces muensis
TCTGACACCACCACAGCGCACCCTTCGGGCCGGCCCCTGACGACAGCGGGGCCGGCCCGAAGGGTGCGCTGTGGTGGTGTCAGATCTGCGGGGTCTCGATGACCAGCCCGGCGGCGTCGATGCCGATCGCCGCGGCCTGGGCGGTGAAGGCGCCCATCATCAGGGCTGCGGCGGCCAGGACGGTGGCAAGGCGACGAGCTGTGCGCATGGGACAACTACCTCTCTGTTGCGCTCACTTGAGCGTGATCAGGACACCCGGTGGCTGCCCCGCGCCGCGAGCGGGGATGCGGAAAGATCCCCAAGGTCGCTCAAGAGTTGGAAAAGCCCGGCGTGGCGTGCATGAATCGCCGCGTACACCCGGACGAGTGGGACGCCGTCAGATCTGGTCGTCCGCCAGCTCCGCCACTCCCGTGATCCGGTGCAGCGGATACGTCCGTACCTCGTCCGCGGTGTGGTCGTACGCCGTCACGAACCCGCCCTCGACCCGCACCGGCGCGATCACCCGTTGACTCGCGGCGCCCTCGGCGTTGACGTACCCGATCCACAGCGCCTCGCCGGTCAGGACGGCGGCCTGCATGGTGGCGAGGGTCTCGGCGGAGGTCGTGCGGGGGAGCTCACCGCCGGTCACCGCGGGGGTGGTCGCGCTGGGCTTGCGGGGGGCCGTGGAGGCGAGGTCGCCCGCGCGGATGGCGCGGATCGCGGCGCCCAGCAGCGTGGCGTCCGGGGTCGGCGGGCCGTCCGGGACCGGCTCGGGGGCCGTGCGCGGCGGGGTGCGGTGGGCGTCGGCGCGGGTGATCAGGACGTCGCCCTCCGCCGACTCGGCGGCCGGCGCGAACCCCATCGCGCGCAGGCCCTCCAGCAGCGCGGCCGGATCGGCCTGGGTGGCGAGGACCGTAGGGGCCAGCCGGCGCAGGCGCAGGCCCGCGGCCCGCTTGTCGGCGAGGATCTCGTTCAGCACGGCGTCGTCGTCGCAGCGGACGTACGCCGACGCCGCGCCCACCCGCAGATGCCCGTGCCTGCGGGCCACGTCGTCGATGAGGTACGCGAGCGGCTGCGGCACCGGCGTACGGGAGTGCTCGGCGAGGAAGGCGTGCAGGTCGGTGGCGGTGCGGCCGGCGTCGAGTGCCCGGCGTACCGAGCCGGGTGTGAAGCGGTAGACCGTCGCGCCGCCCTTCGACTCGACGTCCGCGAGCACGCCCAGCGTGTCGGCGAGCGGCCGTCGCAGCGGCCCGGGTGCCACGGCCGTCAGGTCGGCCTGGAGGAGGACGTGGTCCAGCGGCTCGGGCAGGAGGGGCGCCAGGAGGCGGGCGGCGGTGGCGGAGGCGGTGGCCTGTTCGGCGG
>NZ_JAKEIP010000577.1 GCF_021474425.1 Streptomyces muensis
GCTCAGCCCCGCCTCTCCCCCCTCCTCCGCCTCCTCATCCTCACCCAACTCGCCTTCAACATCGGCTTCTACGCCGTTCTGCCCTTCCTCTCCGAGCACCTCGGACAGGCCGTCGGCATGGCGGGCTGGCTGGTCGGATTCGTGCTGGGACTGCGGACCTTCAGCCAGCAGGGCCTCTTCGTGGTGGGCGGGGCGCTGGCCGACCGGTACGGCATACGGCCCGTCGTCCTCACGGGGTGCGTGCTGCGGATCGCCGGGTTCGTGTGGCTCGGGTACGCACGGGAGACCTGGGCGGTCATCGGCGCGGTGCTGCTGATCGGGTTCGCCGCCGCGCTCTTCTCGCCGGCCGTGGAGTCCGAGGTGGCCCGGCAGGCGGTGCTCTGGGAGGAGTCGGGGGCCGGTTCGCGCACGCGCGTCCTCGCTCTGCTCACCGTGGCCGGGCAGGCGGGTGCGTTCGTCGGACCGCTGCTCGGAGCGCTGCTGCTCTCGGTGGACTTCCGTACGGTCTGCCTCGCCGGTGCCGGCATCTTCGTCCTCGTTCTTGCCGGGCACGCGTGGCTGCTGCCTCAGCACATACCCGGGCGTGGCGGTGTCCGGTTCCAGGGCGGTGTGGGGAAGCTGCTGCGCAACCGTCGTTTTCTCGCCCTGTGCTGCGCATACGGTGCCTACCTTCTCGCCTACAACCAGCTCTATCTCGCCCTTCCCGACGAGGTGGAGCGTGCCACGGGCTCTCAGGCGGCTCTGGCCTGGCTGTTCGCGCTGTCCTCGCTGTTGGTGGTGGCTGCTCAGTTGCCGGTCACCCGGTGGGTGGGGGAGCGGGTCACTCTGCGGCGGTCCATGGTGGTCGGGCTCTTGCTGATCGCGGTGGGCTTCAGCGTCGTGGCTGCCGCGCGGCCCGTCGGCTGGACGGGCACGGTGGCCCTGTTGCCCGCGGGTGGCTTCGTCGTCCTGCTCACCCTCGGTCAGATGCTGGTCGCTCCGGTTGCCCGGGCGTGGGTTCCTGACCTTGCGGAGGAGGGGCGACTCGGGTTGTACACCGGTGCGTTGTCCTCCGTGTCGGGCCTGATCGTTCTGGTCGGGAGCGCGGTGACGGGCATGCTGCTCGACGCCGGGTTGCCGGCTGCTGTGCCATGGCTGGTGCTGGGGGCCGTACCGCTCGTGGCGATCGGGGTGCTCCCGCGCAGATAGGCCGGCGCGCCGCCTCGCGTCATCCCCCGGCGGCTCCTCCTGCCAGTTCCTCGCCCCCGCCGCCCCTACCCGTCCCATCCTTGAAGGGGCTCCGCCCCTTCAGGGATGGGACGGGTTGGGGCGGCGGGGGCGAGGAACTGGCA
>NZ_JAKEIP010000578.1 GCF_021474425.1 Streptomyces muensis
GCCCCCCATGAGCCACCGCCGCCGGATACCGACCCGGGCCGCTACGAGGGCCGCACCCTCCCGGCCGACCTGCCCGTGCTGGAACCGGTCGACTTCGACGCCCCCGACCCCACCGACTGGACGGCCGTCCCCTTCCTCGAAGAGGTGACCGACCGTCACCTCACCGCCCGCCCCCCGCTGGAACCGCTGCTCACCGAACGGTCCTCCACCGCGATCCTCAACGCCGCCCTGACCACCCTGGTCCGCGACGACGGCGAACCCGACATCGACGCCCTGGTCGAGGCCTTCGCCCGCGGCATCCCGCTCACCCGGCTGCCCCGGGCACCGCGCCCCACCCTCCGCTTCGGCGTCCAGGTCCTGGTGGACCGCGGCGACGGCATGCAGCCCTTCCGCCGCGACCAGCAGGAACTCACCCGCCGGATCACCGGTCTGGTCGGCGCCGAACTCACCCAGACCCGCTACTTCGCCGACGCCCCGAACCGCGGCACCGGACCGGGCTCCCCGTGGACCTGGCAGCCGTACCGGCCCCCCAGCCCGGGCACCCGGGTCCTGGTCGTCTCCGACCTCGGCGTCGGCGGACCCGTCCTGCATCCGCGGCGCGCCTCCGTCGCCGAGTGGTACCGAGTGTGCGACGAGATCGTCCGGGCCGGCTGCACGGTGCTGGCGCTGGTGCCCTACCCGGTCACCCGGGTGCCCGCGGAGCTCACCCCGCTGCTGGCCGCCCTCACCTGGGACCGGACCACCACGGTGAGCACGGTCGCCGCGCTGGTGGGACGCCGGCGGTGACCGTGCCACGCGACCGGCAGGCCGTCGACGCGGTCGAGAAACTGGCGACCGCGCTCAGCGTGGCGGTGCGCGTGGAGCCCGAACTGATCCGGGCGGTGCGGCTGGAGCTGTTCCCACGGCTCGGCGTGGAGACCGAGTCCGACCTGTGGTTCAGCGGACTCGTCCGGTCCCAGGGGCCCACGGGCCTCGTCTTCGACACCGCGCAACGCCACCGCCTGCAACGCCGGCTTGCCCGCTGGGTACGGCAGCGGCAGCACCCGGACGCCCCGGTGCACGCCCTGTGGCGGATCATCCAGCATGTGCACGCCGACCTGTCACCGGCGCTCCTGCTGGAGGAACACGTCACCTGGCTCGCCGTCGCCGGGCGCAGCGGCGAGATCGACGACGCTCTCGCCCCGGTCCTGAAGTCGATCACCCAGCAGAATCGTGACGGCCTCAGACAATGGCTCCCCTTGGGGGGCGGGCCCATTTTGGAGGCCGTCCACTTTCTGCGTGGTGTTAGACTTACGGGCCGGGGGGAGGTGGTCGGAGAAAAAGCCGCA
>NZ_JAKEIP010000579.1 GCF_021474425.1 Streptomyces muensis
TGAGCTGCCCCTAGTTTCGTAGCGGCCGATCTTGTGTGTTTCAGGCTGCGTTCGCGGTGGCCAACAAACGGCAGTAGGCCGCCTCGAACTCCTCGGGCGGGAGGTAGTCGAGTGCGGAGTGCAGGCGCTCGGTGTTGTACCAGCCGACCCACTGTACGACGGCGCGTTCGACCTGGTCAGCGTCCCGCCAGGGGCCCTGGTGTTCGATCAGCTCGGCCTTGAAGGTGCCGTTGAGGGCCTCG
Source organism: Streptomyces muensis (assembly GCF_021474425.1). Taxonomy (GTDB): domain Bacteria; phylum Actinomycetota; class Actinomycetes; order Streptomycetales; family Streptomycetaceae; genus Streptomyces; species Streptomyces muensis. Next base: position 243 of record NZ_JAKEIP010000579.1, read on the forward strand.
GCCATCGCGTTGTCGTACGAGTCTGCGACGGAGCCCACCGATGCGGCGGCGCCGACGTCCGTCAGCCGTTCGCTGTAGCGGATCGACACGTATTGGCTGCCGCGATCACTGTGATGGATCAGGCCCGACCCCTTCTTGATGCCCCGGCGCCACAAAGCCATCTCCAGGGCATCCAGGGGGAGATCGGTGCGCATGTGGGTCGCGAGCTGCCATCCAACGATCATCCGCGAGTACACGTCGAGGACGAACGCGACGTAGACCCAGCCGGACCAGGTCCGGACATAAGTCAGGTCCGCCACCCAGAGCTGGTTCGGCCGGGTCGCGGTGAAGAGCCGGTTGACCAGGTCCGGCGGGCGCGGAGCGGTCGGCTCGGGCACCGTGGTCCGGCGTCGTCGGCCGCGGACAACGCCCTCCAGGCCGTCCTCGCGCATCAGCCGCTCGATGGTGCAGCGGGCCGCAGTGACTCCCTCGCGCCGCAGTTGGCGGTGGATCCTGCGGGCGCCATAGGTCTCGCCGGATGCCGCGTGGGCGGCGCGGATCTTCGCCAGCAGTTGCTCGTCGCGCAGGCGCCGGGTGGACTTCGGCCGCCGGCGGCGGGCGTTGTATGCCGAGACCGAAAGGTTCAGCTCCCGGCAGACCGGCTCAACCCCGAAGTCGTCGCGGAGGTGGTTGATCACCGCGTCGGCCTCGTGCGGGGCTGGTCGAGCTCCTTCGCGAAAAACACCGAGGCGGCTTTCAGGATCTCGTTCGCCCGCCTCAACTCGGCGTTTTCCTTGCGGAGTTGAGCGAGCTCATTCTTCTCGGCCGTGGTGAGCAGATCAGGCCGGTCGCCCTGGTCGGCCTCGGCCTGCCGGACCCATTGCCGCAGGGCTTCCTTGTGGATGCCCAGATCCCGGGCGACATGCGCGACCGGACGGCCCGAGGTCTGGACCTCGCGGACGGCTCGCTCGCGCAGCTCGTCTGGGTACTTCCGTGGTGCAGGCATCGGACCTGTGTTCTCCCATCTGCCGAGGCGATCATGCCTGGCTTCAGGGCCGCTACAAAATCCGGTTCAGCTCAC
>NZ_JAKEIP010000580.1 GCF_021474425.1 Streptomyces muensis
CCGCCCCGGCGACCCCGCCCGCGTAGTCGCCTCCGCCGACCGCATCGCCACCGAACTGGACTGGAAGGCCAAGCACGACGTCCAGGACATGATCGCGTCGGCGTGGGAGGGATGGGTACGCCTGCACCCAGAGGCGGCACGTGCCTGAGACCGAGCCTCGCCGGGGCCCCCGGCCGACCGCGCCCTCCCGAACGCACCCGGGCCGGTGCCGGCGACGGCCGCTACCTCGTGTCCGGCCGACGTCAGGAGGAGGACGAGGGCCTCGTACAGCAGGGCGTTGTCCTCTGCGCTCACGACTCGCACGGCGGTCCCGCCGCTGCTCCGGTCACCGTGCGGGTGCGGTGACGTCGCCTGCTCAGAGCGCCTTGAGCGCCTGCGTGGTGGAACGGGCCAGGGCGTCCAGGTAGCCCTTCGGCAGCTTCGGGCTGCGGGCCACCACCATCCGCCAGTACAGCGGTCCCGAGACCAGGTCGAGGGCCAGTTCGTCGTCGAAGCCCGTCCGCAGCTCGCCGCGTCGCTCCGCCCCGATCAGGATCTTGCTGGCGACCCCCTCCTGGCCCTGCTCCAACGCCTTCTGCAGCGCCTCGGCGATCTCCGGGTTGCGGGCCGCCTCCGCCTGGAGGTCGGGGATGATCTGCGAGACGACGGGGTGCCGCAGGGCGCGTGAGGTCACCTCGTACAGCATCCGCAGGTCGCCCTCCAGCGAGCCGGTGTTCGGCGTCGGCAGGCCCATGACCGCGACCGCCGACACCACGTCCAGCACCAGGTGCAGCTTGGAACGCCAGCGCCGGTAGACCGCCGTCTTGCCGACACCCGCGCGGCGCGCGATGCCCTCTATCGACATCCGCGCATAGCCGACGGCTGCCAACTCCTCGAAGACAGCCGCCCGGATGGCCTCCGTCACGTCCTCGCGGAGTACGGCCGCCCCGGCGGGGGTCCGGCGGCGCGGGCTCGTCTGGGGCTGGCCGGCGTTCGTCGTCATGCGGACAGCATAGGGCGTAGCGACGATACGGTGCCGTCCCCACGGTCGGGCGGTCTCGCGAGCGTTGCGACGCTACGGCGCCGTTCTCACGATGGGCCTCGCCCCCACGCTCGTCACGTCGCGCACGTCATGTCCTACACGTCACGACGAAACGGTTGCGTTCCGACGCCATCGCGTCCTACGCTCACGTTGCGACGATACGGTCCCGTCCCGACGTAAGGAAACGTGAAGAGTCACGTAAGAGACCGGAGTGTCGCAGCACCTCTCTCGAACCTCCCTCGCCCACCCCCCACCTCAACCC
>NZ_JAKEIP010000581.1 GCF_021474425.1 Streptomyces muensis
GGAGTCCACCACCGCGCCCGCCGCCACCGGCCCCCTCAAGGGCAAGGTCGTCGTCATCGACCCGGGCCACAACCCGAACAACTTCCAGCACACGGCCGAAATCAACCGCAAGGTGAACATCGGCACGAACTGGAAGGAGTGCGACACCACAGGGACGTCGACGAACGACGGCTACAGCGAGGCCAAGTTCACCCTCGACCTCGCCCACCGCATGCGCACCCTGCTGGAGAAGCAGGGCGCCACCGTCAAGTTCACACAGGACGGCGACCGTCCGTGGGGTCCGTGTGTCGACGAACGCGCCCGGATCGGCAACAAGGCGAACGCCGACGCCGTCGTCTCCCTCCACGCCGACGGAGCCGGCGCCGGCCAGCGCGGCTTCCACGTCATCCTCCCCGGCAAGGTGAACGAGGGCGCCGCCGACACCGGCCCCATCGTCGCCCCGTCCCGCGACCTCGGCGAGCGCATCGCGGGCTCCTTCGTCCGCGTCACGGGCAGCGCACCCTCCAACTACGTCGGCGACGGCACCGGTCTCGTCACGCGTAAGGACCTGGGCGGTCTCAATCTGTCAACGGTTCCCAAGGTGTTCATCGAGTGCGGCAACATGCGCGATAGCAAGGACGCGGCGTTGCTCACCAGTGGCGCTTGGCGGCAGAAGGCGGCGCAAGGGATCTCTGAGGGAATCGTGAGTTTCCTGCGCGGGTAATGGTCCACGGGCTGATCCCGGCGGACACCCTCGTCGGTCGGACGATAAGGTCGTCCTTACGATGAGGGGCCACCCCCGCGCTTCACACCGGGGCCTGACGGCGACATGGTGACAGCGACGCCTCTACCTACGACGAGACGACCGACGAAGGACCTTTGAAGTGAATATCCGCTCCCTCACTCGAGGCGACGGCGTGGTGATCGGAGCAGCGGTGTTGCTGTTCATCGCGTCGTTCCTCAGCTTCTACAGCGCCGAAGGCGTCTCCGACACCCCGAGCGCGTGGGAACAGCTCTACACCGGCATGGGCGTCTACCTGGGCGGAATCATCGGTGCCGCCCTGATCGTCGTCAACCGCCTCCTGCCGCAGCCGCGCAAGGTCGCCGGCCTGGAACTCGGTGCGACCGGTACGGCCTTCGCCGTTCTGGACGCGTGGATCCTCTTCTGGTTCCTGGTGGACGTCCCCGACGGCATCGAGGCGGGAGCCGGTCTCATCCTTGGCTTCCTCTCCGCCCTGATCATCGCTGGCGGCGCCATCGCCACCCCCCTGGTCCCCGCCCTCCAAGCAGCCCTCCTC
>NZ_JAKEIP010000582.1 GCF_021474425.1 Streptomyces muensis
GGGGGTGACGGTCGGGGGGCGGTCGTAGCCGGTGATGGCGTTGATGAGGTCGATCATCTCGCGGACCGAGACGCCCTCGCCGCGGCCGATGTTGAGAGTGAGGGTGTGGCCGGGGGAGGAGCTCAGGGCGCGGGCGGCGGCCACGTGGGCGTCGGCGAGGTCGACGACGTGGATGTAGTCGCGGACGCAGGTGCCGTCGGGGGTCGGGTAGTCGTCGCCGAAGATGCGTGGGGGCAGGTTCTCGGTGAGCTTCTCGAAGACCATGGGGATGAGGTTGTAGATGCCCACGTCGGCGAGTTCGGGGGTGGCGGCGCCCGCCACGTTGAAGTAGCGGAGCGACGCCGTCGACAGGCCCGTCGCGCGGCCCGTCGCCCGGACCAGCCACTCGCCCGCCAGCTTGGTCTCGCCGTAGGGCGACATCGGCACGCACGGCGTCTCCTCCGTCACCAGGTCGACGTCCGGCATGCCGTACACCGCCGCCGAGGAGGAGAAGACGAAGGACGGTACGTCCGCCGCCGTCACGGCCTCCAGCAGGACGCGCAGGCCCTCGACGTTCTCCCGGTAGTAGTGCAGCGGGAGGTCGACCGACTCGCCGACCTGCTTCTTCGCCGCCAGGTGGACCACGCCGGTCACGCCGTGGTCCCTGAGGGCACGGGCGACGCGCTCGCCGTCCAGGGTCGAGCCCACGACCAGCGGGACGCCGTCCGGCACGCGGTCGGCGATGCCGGTGGACAGGTCGTCGTACACCACGGCGTGCTCGCCCGCCTCGGTCATCGCCCGTACGACGTGCGCCCCGATGTAACCGGCGCCGCCGGTGATCAGCCAGGTCATGTGCGGCCGTCCCCTCGTGACAAGTGAAGTCAGTGACAGTGAAGCAGGCGGCGGAGCCTGCCGCGGAGAACCGACATGAGACTCCGTGAACCGCGGGCGACGCGCAGTGCCAGCGCTCCCGAGTGGGTGGCGTACGGCTGGACGAGGACCACGGTGTGACCGGCGCCGATCGCGGCGCGCCGGCGCAGCAGACCGGCGCCCGCCACCGCGCGCGCCGTGACCTCGCGGTACGCGCCGCCCCGGAAGCACACGCGCAGCCGGAGATCCCACGTGCCCGCCCGGAACCCCGCCCAGTCCACGCTCACCTCCGCCGACCGGACACCGTCACCGTCGACCTCTCCGTCGACCCGTCCGTCGACCTCTCCGTCGACCTCCCGGTCGGCCGGGCACGACCCGAGCGCCACCCTCGTACGCGCCCCCGCCGCCACCCCCGGCTCC
>NZ_JAKEIP010000583.1 GCF_021474425.1 Streptomyces muensis
GTTGTCGACGCCTAAGAGGCCCTCGCGCCGCACCACCGGCTGGGCGAACAACGCGGCTGGCCGCCCACTGAAAGACGTGTAGTTGTCGAACAACCGCGGCACATAAAGCCCCGACCCGGCCCCGATCTCCGTCACACACTCCTCGGCGGCAGTGAACTGCACACTGCCCGTCCCCCCGCCGTTGACGAACTCAAGCCCCGGCGCCACCGCCCGCACGGCCCGCACCACAGCCCCCCGCCGCTCAGCGAGCTCCCGTCGAGCCGCGGCCTGCATCAGCCGCACGGCCCGCGACCGCAACGGCCGCCCCGCCACGGAGTCCCCGACCCCGGCGACATGCCCCTCGTACGCCATGATCCCGACCACCTCGAACCCCGGCCGCCGGGCGACGAACCTGGCCATGTCGGCGACCTGCACGGGGGAGTGCAGCGGCGAACGCCGGGCGCCCACGCGCACCCGCCCGCCGAGCAGCTTCAGCGAGGTGTCCAACTCCAGGCAGACCCGCACCACTTCCCGCCCGCCGTCCCGGGCCTCGTCGATGAGCCGGAGCTGCGCCGGGTCGTCGATCATCACGGTGACGGCGGAGGCGAGCTTGGGATCACTGGTCAGCTCGGCGAACCCGGCCTTGTCGGCGGACGGATAGGCGAGCAGGACGTCGTCGAACCCGGACCGCGCCAGCCACAGGGACTCGGCGAGGGTGAAGGACATGATCCCGGCGAACCCGTCCTTGGCGAGGACCCGTTCCAGCAGGGCCCGGCAGCGTACGGACTTGCTGGCGACGCGGATCGGCTTCCCGCCGGCCCGGCGGACGAGGTCGTCCGCGTTGGCGTCGAAGGCGTCCAGGTCCACGATCGCGAGAGGGGCGTCGAGATGGGCGGTGGCCCGGTCGTAACGGGCCCGGTCGGCGGCGCGCGCAGTCATGAACGAAGCCTCCCATGCAGGATTACCGCAGGGTAGGGGGATGTTCCGGGCAGATGCACACGGGGTCCCGGACTGGTTCCCGTTCGCCCAGGATCAACCCGTAGAGTGACGCGCACGCATGCGGGGAGCGTTCCCGGGCGCACATTCGCCGGGATGACGCCTCTCCCGTGCGGGTATGCGTGCCTGGTCGGACGAGTCCGCGCCGGGCCGGGGCAGGGAACACGGAACGACGGCCCACGTACGGGATCGGGCCCGGGACATGAGGAAACGGGGGGTGCATGAGCACGGAAGCGCGGCGCGCCCCCATCCCTCCACGCCCGTCGACACCCCCACCC
>NZ_JAKEIP010000584.1 GCF_021474425.1 Streptomyces muensis
GCAGTGGGGGTGGGAGGGCGCCGCCTGCGCTGGGGTTGCCCAGGATGACGACGATCAGGATGACCAGGCCGATTCCGGCCAGGCCGAAGATGGCCTGGAAGGCGAGGGTGGCCGCGCCTACCGCGAAGACGATCAGGGCGCCGGTGCCCCAGAGGGCGGCGATGCTGCCGGGGAGTGCGCCCAGGACGGGGCCGACGATGAGGGCACCGCCGAGTCCGGCCACGACGGCGACCGCGGCCATGGCGATGAGGCGGATCAGTGAGCGTCTCGGGGTGGGGCGGCCGGCGCCCGAGCTGATCGTCATGATCGATGCGCAGAGGTAGCCGCCGACGCACCAGCCCACGGTCACGTAGAAGGACGTGAGGCCGCTGGCGTCGTGTCGGTCGGCCGGGGCCACGTCGATGGTGCGCAGGGTGCGGGCCTCGGATCTCTCCAGGGGGGTGAGGAGGGTTTCCAGGGTGGTGGCCAGGACCCGGCCGGCTCCGGTGGCCACCAGGAGGGTGTCGGTGGTGCCGGTGGGGTTGACGAGGAGGGCGCCGTCGATGTCGCGGTTGAGGATCTGGTGGCGGGCTGTTTGCTCGTCGGGGACCGTGCGGGGGGACAGGGGGTCGCCGGGCAGGCCTTCCAGGCGGTCCACCGTCTGCTGGGCGGCCACCTCGGGGGCCACGACTCCGAAGGGGACGTTCCTGGGCTTCGGGTCGTGGAGGGCGCCCACGTAGGAGGCGATGAAGAGCAGGGCGAGGGCGACCACGCCGGTCACGAGCAGGGTGGCTCGGGGGGTGACGGCGTCCTTCACTTCGGCGAGGAAGGGGCTGGGGGGCATGCCCCCACGGTCGGGGGCTCGGGGCGTTTGTGCAGGTGGGAGGCGGCCGAACGGATGTCGTACTAATGTTCGAGAACGGTCCGGAGATGGTCTATGGTGGGGGTGGGGGAGTTGGGAACTGATGTTCGAGAGTTGGTGTCCGGCCGGGTCTCGGGAGTGTGAGTCGGGAGGTGCGTGTGTCCGGGTTCACGCATCTGCACACCGTCTCCGGGTTCTCCCTGCGGTACGGCGCCTCGCACCCGGAGCGGCTGGCCGAGCGTGCCTCCGAGCGGGGTATGGACGCCCTGGCTCTGACTGATCGGGACTCGCTCGGTGGAGCGGTTCGGTTCGCCAAGGCCTGTGCGGCGGCGGGGGTGCGGCCGTTGTTCGGTGTGGAGCTGGCCGTGGAGGAGTTCGCGTCCGGGGTCTCGGGGG
>NZ_JAKEIP010000585.1 GCF_021474425.1 Streptomyces muensis
CGTTCCCCCTGTGGACCCCCTGTTCGCCGGCCTCATGGCCCAGGTGACGGCCTACGAGGACCTGGCCCTGCGGGCAGCCCTGCACGGCGGCCGGGACCGCGTGTTCAAGGCCCTCCTCGCCCACCCCCTGATCGGCCAGTACGAGTACGCCGAGGCCCTCACCGACCAACTGATCGCACACAACCGGGAGCACCTCGCGTGGGCATGACCGCACGTGTCCTCGCCGTGGACGCGGGCAACAGCAAGACCGACGTGGCAGTGGTGGCGGCCGACGGCACCGTCCTGGCCACGGCCCGCGGCGGCGGGTTCCGGCCGCCGACGGTGGGTGTGGAACGGGCGGTCGACAGCCTGGCCGAAACGGTGCGGGAGGCCTTCGCCGCAGCGGGCGTGACCTCCGCGGACCACGTCTCGGCCTGTCTGGCCAACGCCGACTTCCCCGTGGAGGAGGAACAACTGGCGGCGGCCCTGCACGCGCGCGCGTGGGGCACGACCGTCGAGGTCCGCAACGACACCTTCGCGATCCTGCGGGCAGGTGTCACCGAACCGCGCGGTGTCGCCGTCGTCTGCGGTGCCGGCATCAACTGCGTGGGCATGCGCCCCGACGGCCGTACGGCCCGCTTCCCCGCGCTGGGACGTATCTCCGGCGACTGGGGAGGCGGCTGGGGTCTGGCGGAGGAGGCTCTGTGGCACGCGGCACGCGCGGAGGACGGCCGGGGAGTCCCCACGGCCCTGACGCAGGCCCTCCCCGCCCACTTCGGCCTGCCCACCATGTACGCGCTGATCGAGGCCCTGCACCTCGAACGCATCGCCCCTGCCCGTCGCCACGAGCTGACCCCGGTCCTCTTCACCACGGCCGCCTCCGGCGACCCGGTCGCCCGTGGCCTCGTCGACCGCCTCGCCGACGAAGTGGTCACCATGGCTACGGTCGCGCTGACCCGGCTGGACCTGCTCGCGGAGGAGGTACCCGTACTGCTGGGCGGCAGCGTTCTCGCGGCCCGGCATCCCCAACTCATCGACGGCATCCACGAACTCCTCGCCTCCCGCGCCCCCAAGGCGGTACCGAACGTGGTCACAGCGCCTCCCGTGCTGGGCGCGGCGCTGCTGGGCCTGGACGCGGTGCAGGCCCCACCGACCGCCCACACCCACCTCCGCCAACACTTCGCCCCGTAAACCCCCTTGGCTC
>NZ_JAKEIP010000586.1 GCF_021474425.1 Streptomyces muensis
GGGCTGGGGTCAGGATCCGGGACCGGACCGGGGGCCGAGCCAGGGGCAGGACCCGGGGCAGGGCCGGGGGCAGGCGTCTCATGGAGGTGCCGTTTCGTTCAGTGCCGCTGTGTCGCACCGAGGCGGCAGTCCGGGGTGATCCGCCGCATCGTCGAAGCGGTGCGTGAACTCCTCGTGGCGGAATCGCGGCGGACGAATGGCCGGAATTCCCGCCCTTGCCCAAGGTTCCCCCTGGGAATCGTCAGGCCGGGGCAGGCGGACCGGGCATCCCCGTACCGGTGCCGTGGCCCCCGGGGTTTGAGTGCGTTGTCAGTGGCGCAAGGCATTATCGAAACCGGGAGGTGGGGCAGGTGCGGACGCTCGCTTACGACTGTGACGTGCTCGTCATCGGCGGTGGGATCGTCGGGCTGTCCACGGCGTATGCGATCACGCGTGCCGCGCCGGGGACGCGGGTGACCGTCCTGGAGAAGGAGCCGGGTCCGGCCCGGCACCAGACGGGGCGCAACAGCGGGGTCATCCACAGCGGGATCTACTACCGGCCGGGGTCGCTGAAGGCGCGGTACGCGGTGCGGGGCGCCGCCGAGATGGTCAAGTTCTGCGCGGAGTACGGCATCGCGCACGCCGTCACCGGCAAGCTGATCGTCGCGACCGAGCGGCAGGAGCTGCCGCGGCTGCACGCGCTGGTGCAGCGCGGCCGGGAGAACGGCATTCCGGTACGGGAGCTGGGTGTCGCGCAGATCGCGGAGTACGAGCCGGAGGTGCGGGGGCTCGCGGCCATACACGTCGGGACGACGGGTGTGTGCGACTTCGTCGGGGTCGCGCGGCAGCTCGCCGAGGCGTCCGGGGCGGAGATCCGGTACGGCGCGGAGGTCGAGCGGGTGGACCGGCGGGCGGAGCTGGGGGTGGCGGTGCGGACCACGCGCGGGGACGTGGTGCGGGGGCGGGTGCTGGTGAACTGTGCCGGGCTGTACTGCGACGAGGTGGCCCGGATGACGGGGGACGAGCCGGAGGTGCGGATCGTGCCGTTCCGGGGGGAGTACTACTCGCTGGCGCGGCCCGAGCTGGTGCGGGGGCTGGTGTATCCGGTGCCGGATCCGGCGTTTCCGTTCCTCGGGGTGCATCTCACGCGTGGGATCGACGGGGATGTGCACATCGGGCCCAACGCGGTGCCGGCG
>NZ_JAKEIP010000587.1 GCF_021474425.1 Streptomyces muensis
GGGTTCCGGGGTCGGGGGCAGGTGTTGGTCCTCGGACCGCTGACGCGCCGTCACCTCAGGCTCCCCTGCAGCTTCCCGAGCCCTGATCCTGCGTCAATTCCGTCACCGTACGCCCCTTCGGTTGAAAAGGTACATAAACATATATTGAGCGACACATCGGAGGTTCGCCTGTTACGACGGGAAAGCGCGTGTCGTTGGGACCATGGCGCTCGTGATCGAGATGACCGCCCGCCGAACGCCCCTGTCGTCCCTGCTCACTCGCATCCGCTACCGAATGCCCGGCCTCGGCGCCAGCCTGCTGAACGGCGCCGTCGCGGCCGGCCTGGGCCTCGGCGTGCTCGCCGTCCTGGTGATCGCGCTGTGGATCAGCTCGCCCTACCCCGACAGCGGACCGGGCGGCGCGCTCCAGGTCGCCGCCGTGCTGTGGCTTCTCGCGCACGGCGCCGAACTGGTCCGCGCCGACACCCTCTCCGGCGTCCCAGCCCCGGTCGGCGTCACCCCGTTGCTGCTGCTGATGCTGCCGGTGTGGCTGGTGCACCGGGCGGCCCGCGACGCGGCGGCGGACGGCGGCGACGGGGCGCCGGTGGTGTCGGGGCGTACGGCGTGGACGGGCGTCGTGCTCGGCTACCTCGGCGTCGGGGCGGCGGCCTCGGTGTACGCCACCGGGGGCGAGCTGCGGCCGGCGTGGTTCTGGACCGTGCTGTGTGTGCCCCTGGTCACGATGGCGGCGGCGGGCGTGGGGGTGTGGACGGCGTGCGAGCGACGGCCCGAGGCGGCCGACGGCGTGCTGGGCGCGATGCCGACGCAGGTACGGCGGCTGGTGCCGGTCGCGGAGGCGCCCGCCCGGCTCGGTGCGGCGGCCCGGGCGGCCGGGGCCGGTGCGGCGGCGCTCGTCGGCGGCGGGGCGGTGCTGGTGGCGGGCTCCCTGGTGTGGCACGGCGGGGCGGCGCGGGAGTCGTTCCTGGATCTGACGGCGGGCTGGTCGGGACGGTTCGCGGTACTGCTGCTGTGCGCGGCGCTCGTGCCGAACGCGGCGGTGTGGGCGGCCTCGTACGCCCTCGGCCCCGGGTTCGTGCTCGGCGCGGGGCATGTCGTGGGCCCGCTGTCCTCCTCGCCCGCGCCGCTGCTGCCGCCGCTTCCGTTGCTGGAGGCGGTGCCGGGGACCGGGGTGGGC
>NZ_JAKEIP010000588.1 GCF_021474425.1 Streptomyces muensis
ATCCCTGGGGGCGGAGCCCCCAGGGATGGGACGGGTAGGGGCGGCGGGGGCGAGGAAAATCGGGAGCACTCCTGGCCGCCACCCCCCTACCGTGACCCCATGAGCCGTCCCGAACCCGACGTCCGCCCCATCACCGAGGCCGACATCCCCGACTGGATCAGGGCCCTGAACACCGGCTTCCTCCGCACCCCCGACGTCGCCGACACGGAGATCGCGGACCGCAGCTCGTACCTCGTCCCGTCCCGCACCCTCGGCGCCTTCGACAACGGCCGCTGCGTCGCCACGTTCCGATCCTTCGCCCAGGAGATCACCGCGGTCGGCGGCACCCCGGTCCCCGCCGACGCGATATCGAACGTCACCGTCACCCCCACCCACCGCCGCAGAGGCCTCCTCACCCGCATGATGGCCCACGACCTCACCGCGGCGAAGGACCGCGGCGACGTCGTGGCCACCCTGATCGCCGCCGAGTACCCGATCTACGGCCGCTACGGCTTCGGCCCCGCCACCTGGACCACCCAGTGGACCGTCGACGTCCCCCGCACCGGCCTCGACCGGAGATGGTCCGGCCCCGAGGACGGCGGCCGTATCGACCTCGTGGACGGGCCGGACGTACGCAAGCTCGGACCCGAGCTGTACGAGAGGGTGCGCGGGGCGCAGCCGGGCGCTGTCGACCGGGACGAGCGGTGGTGGCAGGTCGCCACCGGGGCGGTGCGCCTGGACAGGTCCCCGTGGACCGAACCCTTCTTCGCCGTGTACCGCTCGGCGGGCGGCGAGGTCCAGGGTCTGGTGTCGTACCAGGCGGACGACCACTGGGGCGACGGCAAGCAGCCGCTCAACACGGCGTCCGTGAACTGGCTGATCGCGGCGACCCCGGACGCCGAGCGCGCGTTGTGGCGCTATCTGTGCTCGATCGACTGGATCACCACGGTGAAGAGCGGCTGGCGGGCCCCGGACGACCTTCTGCCCTTCTACCTGCCCGATCCGCGGGCCGCCAGGGTCACGACTCGGGCGGACTGGCTGTGGGTGCGGATCCTGGACGTCGTACGGGCCCTGGAGGCGCGGACGTACGAGGGGCACGGGGTGCTCGTGCTCGACGTCGTCGACGGGGACGGGGGCGGCG
>NZ_JAKEIP010000589.1 GCF_021474425.1 Streptomyces muensis
AGCTCCAACTCCCCCGCCCGCCGACACAGTTCATCAGCGGCCTTCACCACGTCATCGGCAGCCGTCCCGACCGCCAGCAGACAGAACTCGTCACCCCCGAGCCGCGCCGCCAGCGCCCCCGGCAACATCGCCCCGCACACCGACAGCACCGACCCGAACCGCTCCAACAGCCGGTCCCCGACCGCATGCCCCTGGGTGTCGTTGACCCGCTTGAGCCCATTGAGGTCACACACGACGAGGCTGACCACGACCCCCTCACTGCGATGCCGCTCGACGGCCTCCTCCAGCCGCACATCCACGGCCCGCCGATTCGCCAGCCCGGTCAGCGCGTCGGTGAACGCCAGCCGCCGAGCCTCCTCCAGCCGCTCACTCTGCGCGAGCCCGGCCGCCACCACGGAGGCCAGCACGGTGGCGAAGTCGGCGTCCCCCCGGTCGAAGACGGGCGCACCCGCAGGACGGGCGACATAGAGCTCCCCCCAGGCCCGCCCGTTCAGCACGAGCGGCGCGACCACACAGCACCCCCGCCCACGCCGCCGAAGAGCGGCGACCCGCTGATGGCAGTACCCGGGATGCGCGGTCGCGGGCCCCTCGGCCGTCTCCACCCACGCGTTGGGCTCACCCCCGGCGGCCCACCGCTCGTGCAGGAACTCGGCGATCTCCGGGAACTGGTGCACCGGATAGGCCTCGTCCCCCGGGAACTCCTCCTCCCCCTCGGCGCGGTCCCCCACGTTCACGAGCACCCGCAACCGCCCGAGCTCCCGCTCCCACACCGACAGCGCGGCAAAACTCCCGGCGAGCGCCCGGCACGCCCCGAGCGCCGCCGCCCGCCAGGACTCACGCGGGGTGTGCGCCGCCGCCATCCCCTGCGCCAACGCCACCACGGCCGCGAGCCGTCTGTCCTCACCCATCACTCCAGGCTAGGGAGTTTTACCCCGATTTGGGACGTTGGTGTGGCGAACGGGGAGGTCACCGGCGCACAGACACGACATCCGGCCCCGCGACAGGCGGCAGGCGGAGGGCAGGAGCGGCCACTCACTCTCCCGGCCACTGCGGCCTCCGCTTCTCGTTGAACGCCGCCACCCCCTCCGCCCGGTCCCCCGAGAACGCCGTCGCCCGCC
>NZ_JAKEIP010000590.1 GCF_021474425.1 Streptomyces muensis
CAAGGTGCGTTTCCCCGCACCGGTGAAGGTCGGCTCCCGCATACGGCTGGTCGGGAAGCTGGCGGAGGTCGAGGAGGGCGGTGGCGGGGGCACGGCTTCCGCCGCCGGTGGTGACGCGGGCCGGGGCAACGGCCGTACGTCCGTGAGTCCTTCGTCGGCGGCCGAGCCGCGCAGGACCGTCTCACCGACGCCTTCCGCCTCCGTCGGCGCCGAGAGCCGGCGTACGCAGAACGCCGCCGCGCCCGACAGCACGCCCGTGGCGAACGCCGGCGGCACCGGAGCGGGGCCCTCGACGCCGATGCTGGCGGGCGGCGCCGCCGCGGTGCTGGTGCTCACCGGGGGCGCCGCCCTGGCACTACGGCTGCGCAGGAGGTGAACTCCGGCGCGGCGGGCCTCAGTTGACGTAGACCGCCTCGCCGGCGCCGGTCACCGGGGCGTACTTGGCGGTGAAGTAGCCGTTGGCGAAGCAGAGGGACGAGCCGGAGACCTTGGTGAACTGGGCGCTGGCGAAGTTGATGCTGTTGTCGGCGTTGCTGGCCGTGCCGGACAGGCTGGGGGCCTGGTAGACGCAGTTGATGCTGCCCAGCAGGGTGCGCAGGACGACCGTCGTCTGGATGGTGGAGCCCGCGGCCGGGGTGACGGTGACCGTGCCGTCGGAGGAGACGGCGGCGCTGTACGGCAGGTTGTTGACCGTGATGCCGGTGACGCCGAGCACGCCGACCACGTTGGTGGTGCAGCTGGCGGCGTCGAAGGTGTGCGCGGAGACCGACTCCGTCGCGGTGCCGGGCGCGCTCGGGTTGTCCGTCACGGTGGCCGTGAACTGCGACGACGTGCAGGAGATACCGCTCGTGCCGGTCGCGCTGGAGTAGAACGTGGCCGCGGTACCGCTCGCCAGCGGCGCGGTGAGGACCTCGCCGGCGGCGACGGCCGTACCCCCGACGGAGCCGGTGGTCAGAACGGTGCCGTCGGCCGCGGACGCGGGGCCGGCCAGGGGGAGGGTGAGGGCGGCGACGGTACCGGCGAGGGTGAGGAGGGTGCGGGTGCGCATGGGGGTGTACCTCGGCTTTCGTTGCGGGGTGTGCCCTGGGGCAGCTGTGCTGCTCAGGGGGTTTGAGGG
>NZ_JAKEIP010000591.1 GCF_021474425.1 Streptomyces muensis
GGCGGGGTACGGGGGCCGGAGGCGGGCGGCACGGAGCGTTCCCCCGGTCTGACACGATGGTCGTATGCGTGCGCGATACGGAGTACCCCTGGGAATCACGGCGGTTGGCGCCGCCGGACTGCTGTACTCGGCGGGTTTCGAGGCCCGTTCCTTCCGCCTGCGACGGGTGACGATCCCCGTCCTGCCCGCGGGGATGCGTCCGCTGCGCGTGCTCCAGGTCTCCGACATCCACATGGTCGGCGGTCAGCGCAAGAAGCAGCGCTGGCTGCGCTCACTGGCCGGCCTGCGCCCCGACTTCGTGATCAACACCGGCGACAACCTCTCCGACCCGGAGGGCGTGCCGGAGGTGCTGGACGCGCTGGGCCCGTTGATGGAGTTCCCGGGCGCGTACGTCTTCGGCTCGAACGACTACTACGGCCCGAAGCTGCGCAACCCCGCCCTTTACCTGCTGGAGAAGACCCAGGGCCGCCACGGCCTGAACGGCAACCCGCCGGCCGTCGGCGCGATCCACAACCCGTGGGAGGACCTGCGGGACGGTTTCGACACGGCGGGCTGGCTGAATCTCACGAACACGCGGGGCACGCTGAAGGTCGAGGGCGTGTCCGTGGAGCTCACCGGCCTGGACGACCCGCACATCAAGAGGGACCGCTACCAGCAGGTGGCGGGCGGCCCGTCCGGCGCCGCGGACTTCGCGATGGGCGTGGTGCACGCGCCGTACCTGCGCGTTCTGGACGCGTACACGGCCGACGACTACCCCCTGATCCTGGCCGGCCACACCCACGGCGGCCAGCTCTGCATCCCCTTCTACGGCGCCCTGGTCACCAACTGCGACCTGGACACGGACCGCGTGAAGGGCCTGTCCACGCACACCGCGGAGGGCCGTACCTCCTACTTGCATGTCTCGGCGGGCTGCGGCACGAACCGCTACACACCGTTCCGGTTCGCGTGCCCGCCGGAGGCGACGTTGCTGACGTTGGTGGGTCGGGAGTAGGGAGTACGGCGGCGTAGAGGGGTCGTCGGGGCGGCAAGACGAGGTAGGGGCAGGGCAGCAGGGAGCACCGGGACGGCGGCCGGGGCGCGATCCGGTGCCCCCCCCCCGCAACCTCCTGCCCCCCCG
>NZ_JAKEIP010000592.1 GCF_021474425.1 Streptomyces muensis
CCCCCGTGCCACCGCCCCCGCAGCGCCCCGCGCCCGCGCGGATCGACCAGGTGCGCGCCGAGCTCGACGAGCTCAGTGACTATCTGCGCCAGCACGACAGCCGGCAGGACGGCAACCACGAGGGCGGAAGGTGACCGTGGCGACAGGACGTGTCGTCGCAGGCCGCTATGAACTGTCCACGCTCATCGGACAGGGCGGCATGGGACAGGTGTGGACGGCCTACGACCAGCGGCTGGACCGGCGCGTGGCGGTGAAGCTGCTGCGCCCCGACAAGGTGGCCGGGCAGGAGGCGGACGAGCTGCGCCGCCGGTTCGTGCGCGAGTGCCGGGTGACCGCGCAGGTCGACCACCCCGGGCTCGTCACCGTGCACGACGCGGGCAGCGAGGGCGAGGAGCTGTTCCTCGTCATGCAGTACGTCGACGGCGCCGACCTCTCCGACCACCTCGCCGAGCACGACCCTTACCCGTGGCAGTGGGCGGTCGCGGTCGCCGCGCAACTGTGCGCCGTGCTGAGCGCCGTGCACGCGGTGCCGATCGTCCACCGCGACCTCAAGCCGCGCAACGTGATGGTGAAGCAGGACGGCACGGTCACCGTCCTCGACCTCGGTGTCGCCTCCGTCATGGACGCCGACACCACCCGCCTCACCCACACCGGCACCCCCATCGGATCGCCCGCCTACATGGCGCCCGAGCAGGCGATGGGCGGCGCGGTCGGCCCGTACACCGACCTGTACGCACTCGGCGTACTGCTCCATGAACTCCTCAGCGGAGACGTGCCGTTCTCCGGTTCGACGGCGCTCGGCGTGCTGCACCGGCACCTGTACGAGCCGCCGCTGCCCGTGCGCCGTATCCGCCCCGAGGTCCCCGAGGCACTCGAAGCCCTCGTCCTGCGGCTGCTCGCGAAGGACCCGCAGCACCGGCCCGCCTCGGCGCAGGAGGTGTACGAGGATCTGGCGGAGCTGCTGCCCGCGCGCGGGACGCCCACCGGATCGCCGCTGGACCCCACCCGCCCCTTCCTGCGCCGAGGCGGGCCGGTGCTGCGGGTCCTTCGCGAGCAGCCGCAGGACGAGGGCTTCGAGTGCCTC
>NZ_JAKEIP010000593.1 GCF_021474425.1 Streptomyces muensis
CCGCACCCACCGCCGACTACCCCGCCTCCGGCACCACCTCATCGCGATCCGCAAGTCTCCGCAGCATCTCCAGCACCCGATCCCGAGACTCGTCCGCCGCGTCGATCGCTTCCACGCACTGCCAGTACGTCGTCTCGTCATCCGCCCCACTGGCCATCCCGACCAGCGCGATCCCCACCTCCCCCAGCAGGCTCCCCAGATGCATCAGCGCCTGCCGCGCATCCCCCAACTCCGTGAGCTGAGCGGCCCGTAAGTCACCCTCCGCCAGATCCGGCGTCTCCAGCACCCCGCACCCCCGCCCCGCCAGCTCCGTCAACCCCAGTGCCTCGCCCCGCAGTTCAGGTGGGCCGAAGACCGCGAGCCGGCTACCTATCGCCTGAGCCAACGCCTGCGCCTGCCACACCTCGGTCATCATCTCCGGGACGCCTTTGCTCCCCGCCAGCGCCCGCCTGCTCGTCACGATCAGCCGCACCGCGTCCATCCGCAGTCCCCGTCTGTCCCGACGCGCTGCCCACGCGTCCACCCGAACTCCCTTGTCCACTACCCAGAGTGAAGGCCCTTGAGACGAAAAGCCAGAGGAAGACGGAAATCTGCGGACAACTTTTCAGTCTCAGCCAGCCAAACGAATACGGAGAGTGAAAATGGACGGTGATCTTCCCTCAGCGCCCGGTCCCAGCCCGGCCCTCATCACTCCGGCGCGGGAAACCGCCGCTCGTTCCGGTCGATCTTCGCGTCCAGCGCGGCCAGCGCATCGACCCCGAGCACCTCGCACAGCTGCAGCAGATACGCCAGCACATCCGCGACCTCGTCCGTCACCCGCGCCGCGGTCTCCGTGTCGTCCATGACCCGCGAGGACTCCTCGGGCGTCATCCACTGGAAGATCTCCACCAGCTCGGACGCCTCCACACTCAGCGCCGCGACGAGGTTCTTCGGCGTGTGGTACGGCTGCCAGTCGCGCGCGGCGGCGAACTCGGCCAGCCGGCGCTGGAGCTTCGCCACATCAAGGGGTTCGGTCACGGCTCCAGGTGTACCACCGTCACGCCGTCCGCCCCCGCCACCCCGGCC
>NZ_JAKEIP010000594.1 GCF_021474425.1 Streptomyces muensis
GTCTGGGGGCGGAGCCCCCAGGGATGGGACGGGTAGGGGCGGCGGGGGCGAGGAACTCAGCGGCGGCGCCGGATCACCCGGCTCACCACGATCGCCGAAGCCAACACCACCGCAGCAGCCGGAGCAGCCCACCGCAACGCCGAAGTCGGTACCACCGTCTGCGGCGCGGGAACCGGCGCATACCGCCCCCGCGGCGGCGCATGGTCCACTTCCTCCGCACTGCGCCCGATCATCGTCCGCCGAGCATGAGCGGCCTCCGCAACGGGCGGCTCACCGGCATCGCCACCGTCACCGGCATCCACTTCAGGCCCCGGCACCGCAGCATCATCCGCATCCGGCGTCGTCTCGAAGTCACTGGTGACCCGAGTCTCGAACTCCCCCGGCGCCAAGCCCTGATCAGCAGTCACGTCAGCGGCGTCATCGGCAGTCTCGACGGCGGAACCCCCGTCCGCCGCACTCTCCTCCCGCTCCTCCCGCTCCTGCTCCGCCACCACTCCCAACTGCTCCCCGAACCGATTCAGCAACCGCCCCACAGCCGCCGAAACCGCGTCCGCCGAGAACTCCGCAACCCGCCCATCCACGGAAGCCGACCCCTCGAACCGCACCGTGGCCCCCGAGCCCCCAGAGCCCTCCTCGGCCTCCCGAACCCACACCGTCAGCGCGAGCTTCACCGACCCGGTGCCCCGCGCCTCGGTCGCGTCGCCCTCGACGGCGTACGACCCGTCCTCGCGCGCGGACACCCGAGCGGTACCCCGATAGGTGATGGTGTGACCACCGACGCGCACCTTCAGCCGCCCGGCGACCGGCTCGGCGCCGGCGTCCTGCTGGAGCCCGGGGACGGCCCGGGCGACCCGTACGGGATCGGCCAGCACCTCCCTGAGCCGCTCGGCCGCAACCGGAACGAACACCTCATGCTCCATGAGGCCCGAGCCTACCCAGCATGGCGAGAAGCGCACCCGAACATCCGGGGATTCTCACCGGGCACCCTCCCCGCGGGCGTATGCTCCCGCGCCCCGGCCCGGCGGACGTATGCTCCCGCCCCGGCCCGGGCCCCGACC
>NZ_JAKEIP010000595.1 GCF_021474425.1 Streptomyces muensis
GGCGGGGAGCCCGGAGGAGGTCGCCGACTCGCTCGTGGCGCTGCACGGGACCGATCCGGCGACGGTGTACCTGGCCGTGGGGGCGCGGCTGGCGGAACCCGCGAAGACCGTGGCGGAGACCGAGCGGGCGTTGTACGAGGAGCGGGCGCTGGTCCGGATGCACGGCATGCGGCACACCGTGTTCGTCTTCCCGACCCGTCTGACGGCCGTCGTGCACGCCTCGACGGGCCTCGCGGTCGCCGCCCGGGAGCGGGCCTCGCTGGTCAAGCACATGGCGGCGGCGGGGGCGCCGGACGCGGCGTGGCTGGCCGAGGTCGAGGAGTCGACGCTGGCCGCGCTCGCGCGGCGCGGACAGGCCACGGCGGCCGAACTCGCCGTGGACGAACCGCGGTTGCGCGAGCGGTTCGTGTACGGGGCCGGCAAGAGCTACGAGGGCGAGCACACCGTCTCGACGCGGCTGCTGCGGGTGCTGGGCGTCGAGGGCAAGGTGGTGCGGGGGCGGCCGCTGGGCTCCTGGACGTCCTCGCAGTTCCGGTGGGCGCCCGCGCCCGAGCACCCCGAGCTCGACGTCGCCGGGGCCCAGGCGGAGTTGCTGCGGAACTGGCTCGCGGTGTGCGGGCCGGCCACGGAGGCCGACCTCAAGTGGTGGACGGGGTGGCGGGTCACCGAGGTGCGCCGGGCACTGGCGGCGATGGGGGCGCGGGCCGTGTCCCTCGACGAGGGGACGGGGTACGTCGTCGACGGCGACGTCGATCCGGTGGCGGAGCCCGCGGAGCCCTGGGCGGCGCTGCTGCCCGCGCTCGACCCCACGGCGGTGGGGTGGCAGCGGCGGGAGTGGTATCTGGCGCCGGAGCTGTGGCCGCCGCTGTTCGACCGGAGCGGCAATGTCGGGCCGACGGTGTGGTGGAACGGTCGGGTGGTGGGCGGATGGGCCCAGCGCAAGGACGGGGAGATCGTCTGGCGGTTGCTGGAGAAGCTGGGCAGCGTGGAGCGGCGGGCGGTGGAGGCCGCGGTCGGCGTGGCGGCGGAGCGACTGCGGGGGT
>NZ_JAKEIP010000596.1 GCF_021474425.1 Streptomyces muensis
CGTTGGAGGCGGGCAGGCGGCAGTCGACGCCGGTGAGGATCTCGGGGGACAGGGCGTCATTGAAGGGCCGTTGGGTGGCCGGGTCGTGTGGGGCGGGGCGCGGCCGGAGCGGGGGGGCGGCGGCGCGGGCGCGGGCGGCGCCGCGGCGGCGGGGATGAGGCGCCGGCCGCCCGCGCGCCCGGCCGGCGGCGACCAGCGCGGGCCGGTCGGCGTCGAAGCCGCCGCCGATGTCGTGCAGGGCATGACTGAGCCGCCCTTCGAATCGGTCGTCGTCGTGTTCAACGGACATGGCAAAACCACCGTCTTCCGAAACTCAAGGTGTCAGGTACGTGAGTCAGCGCGTCGCGTACTCGCCGAGGTCCTCACCGAGCAGCTCGCGCAGCCGCCCGAGGGCACGCGTACACCGGGTCCGTACCGCCGCCGAGCTGGCGTTCATCGCGTCGGCGGTCTCCTCGACGGACCGGTCCTCCCAGTACCGCAGGACGACCACCGCCCGGTCCTTGGCCGGCAGCCGGGCCAGCGCCTGGAGCAGGGTCAGCCGCAGCGACAGGTCACCGCCGTCGGCCGCCCGGTCCGGCACGGCGTCCGTGGCCCGCTCGGTACTGCTGCGCCGCCGCTGATGGGCGAGGAAGGCACGGGTGAGGACCGTCTGCGCGTACCCGGCGGGGTTCCCGACCCGGGACACCCGGCCCCAGCGGACGTAGATCCGGCCGAGGGTCTCCTGGACGAGGTCCTCGGCGAGGTGGGTGTCCCCGGCGGTCAGCAGACAGGCCGAGCGGTACAGGTGCCCGGCCCTGGCCATCGCGAACTCCGCGTACTCGTCCGCGCGGGCCTGTCTCATGTGTTCCCCCTGCTGCTGTGCCCCGGCTGTGGGCGCGGGCCCTCACTTAACTGATGCGGTGGGGCAGGGAGAATGTTTCACCGCAGCACCGAGAAGTTCGAGAAGTTCGAGAAGCCCGCAGCGAGTACGAGGACCCAGGACGCCACCGATGACCGAGCAGCCGGGCTTCGGCCCACCCCCGCCGCAGTACACGCC
>NZ_JAKEIP010000597.1 GCF_021474425.1 Streptomyces muensis
CCGGTCCGGCCGCGCTCACGCCGCAGGGACGCCGCGATCCAGTCGAGGGGCAGGCGGGAGGGCGGGGGCGCTGCGTCGGACATGGCGTTCGCTCCATCGGTACGCTCGTTCGCCTTGACGAACATGACTCTTGCTGTCCATTGTAGAAAACATGCGTTCGCTACTCCGAACACCGATGATGGCACCCCTGGTGCGCGACAGCGCACTGGTCTGGCTGGCCAGCGGCGTCGTCGGCGTCTCCTTCGGCGCCATCTCGGTGGCCGGCGGGCTGCCCGTGTGGGTGCCGGTGGTGATGTCGCTGGTCGTGTACGCGGGCTCGGCCCAGTTCAGCGCGGTCGGGGTGCTGCTCGCCGGGGGCGGTCCGGTGGCCGCCGCGGCGACGGGGCTGCTGCTCAACACCCGCACCCTGGCCTTCGGCCTCGCCGTCGCGGACATCCTCGGCCGCGGCCGCCTCGCCCGGCTCCTGGGCGCGCACCTGGTGACCGACGAGACGGTGGCCTTCGCCCTCGCCCAGTCGGATCCGGCACGTCGGCGGGCGGCGTTCTGGATCTCCGGGCTCGGCCTGTTCGCCGTCTGGAACCTCGGCGTCCTGGCCGGCGCGCTGGCCGGCGACGCGCTCGGCGACACCGCCGCCTACGGCCTGGACGCGGCCTTCCCCGCCGTCCTCGTCGCCCTGGTGCTGCCCGCCCTGCGCGCGGATCCGGCCGTACGACGGTGCGCGCTGCTCGGCGCCGGTCTTGCGCTGGCGGTGACACCCGCCGTCCCGGCCGGGGTGCCGGTGCTGGTGGCGCTGGCGGGGCTCGTCGGACACGGGCGCGGCAGGGGGCGTACGGCATGAACGCGACGGTGGCCATGATCCTGGCGCTGGCGGTCGGGACGTACGCCTTCCGGCTGGTGGGCCCGGCGCTGCACGGCCGGGTGGCGCTTGCGCCGAGGGTGCGGGAGCTGCTGTCGGCGGGCGCGATCGTCCTGCTGGTGGCCCTGTTGGCGACGGGGGCGCTGACCGAGGGCGGGGG
>NZ_JAKEIP010000598.1 GCF_021474425.1 Streptomyces muensis
GCGCCCGGGGCGGGCGCGGGCGGGTGCGGTGCGTGCCGCCTTCTACCGCCTCCCGCCGCGCGCCCGGGGCCCCACCCCCCTGCTCGTACCCCGCGCCGCCCAGTCGGTGAGCGTGCGATAGCCGAGGCGCTGGTAGAGGGCGTTGCTGGTGGGGTTGGCCAGGTCCGCGAAGAGGACGACCTCCTTGGCGCCGGCGGCCAGCGCGGCCCGGCTGACCTCGGTCGTCACGGCAGCCGCGTAGCCGCGACCGCGCAGGTGGGCCGGGGTGTAGACGATGTCCACCTGGATCTGGCCGCCGATCAGCGGGTTCATGCCGGCGATGGAGACGGGGGTGCCGTCCGGGGTCTCCCAGAGGGTGTAGCGCTTGTCGGCGTAACGCGTGCCGGCCCAGGAATCGGCGTCGATGGTGACGTCCTCTCCGACGGCCTTGGCGAACTCGCCGCACCAGAACATGACTTGATCGAGGTCCTCCTCACCGAGGACCCGCGCCCGGCCCGCCGGCATCGGATCCGGCGGGGTGAGCGTGTCGAGGCGGTACAGCCGGACCTGGGTGTCACGGAGTTTCGGCGTGAGGCCGGTACGCCGCTGCCAGGCCTCGGCGAAGGCGGTGGCGGTGCTGTGGTCAGCGCTGACGGCGGGGAGGGTGTGCCCGAGCGCGAAGAGGTGAGCGGCGAGCGCGTCGGCCTGCTCGGATGTGAGCGGGGTGGGGCACAGGGCGCGCGGCGGGAGGCGGTAGAAGGCGGCACGCACCTCACCCGCCCGCTCCAGCACGCCGTAGACGGGCGTCCCGCACCCGAACGCCTCCGCCCCACGCGTCCGCACTCTCTCGGCCCACGTCAACGGCATGACATGCATCCCGGGCCGCGACCGCAGAAAGCCTCCGGCTCGGGCGAGGAAGTCGTCCACGTCTTCGGCGAGGTGCCAGTCGTCTGGGTGCATGTCCTCAGCATTGCCGATGCGGCGGGCGGGGTTGGGGTGTGCGGT
>NZ_JAKEIP010000599.1 GCF_021474425.1 Streptomyces muensis
CCCCAAAGCCCCCCTACGCCGCCATGGCCGAAGACCACCCCAGCGACGACCAGGAAACCGAGCGAAGCTCCGCCCTCGCCGCCGTCCTCACCGCCGAGCTGGCCCGCGAGGAAGCCGCGGCCCCGGTGGAACAGAACGCGTCCCTCGCTCCCGGCACCACCCTCCTGGACACCGGCGCGCTCCCCCTCTTCCCGCTCCAGCCACCCCGTACCTCGCGCGAGCTGCTCACCGACCATGTGACGGCGATGGTGTGCTGCGCCGCGATGGACACCGCCGGGGCGACCCCGGGGCTGGACTGGCTCGACGGCCCCACGCTTCTCATCAACGGCACAAGAGCGGCCGACCTCACCCCCAGAGTCCTGAGCCTCATCGAGGACGGTGACCCGGCGCCCCTGCGCGCCTGGCTGGTGGAGTCGGGGATACGCCCGGAGAAGCCGGTACGCCTGGTCTGAGGGCCGCCCCAGAGGCCAGAGAGCCCCGATCGAGAGGCCAGAGTCGCCAGAGCCCCCAGAGGACAGCCACTCCGGCCCGCCCAGCAGGCTCGCACCCCGTATGCGGTCGGAACCCCCGGTTCCACTTTCGGCCAATTCGCAACGAATAGTGACAGGATGCGTGCGCAATGTGATGTGCTGGGATCGATAGCGCACATGGCAAGGGCTTGCGACATACGACAGGCACACAAACGGCCATGTCGCGCGAGGTGACGCACCACCACGGACGCACGGCCACGGGGGAACGAGGGAGGGGTACGGCCATGGGGTCGGAGCAGATCCGCCGCTGGGAGTCGGGGGCACTCGCGCACGCCGTGACGGACCCCTTCGGTCAGGGCCCCGTCCCCTGGCTGCGCGGCAACGTGACGTACTTCGACGACAGCGGCCAGGTAGTCCCCTGGTACGTCGACGGCCAGGCCCACCCCCCGACCGCCGGCACCCCCGGGCCCACACCCCGCCCCTCCCCGGCGCGGCCCGAAGTG
>NZ_JAKEIP010000600.1 GCF_021474425.1 Streptomyces muensis
GGAGAAGGCGGAGAAGGCGGAGAAGGCTGCGGGGAGTGAGGGGAAGAAGGCCGAGAAGGCTGACAAGGCCGACAAGGCTGAGAAGGACTCCGACTCCGAGTCCACGGCGAAGTCCAAGTCCAAGGCCGGGGACGAGGCCGATGACGACGGGACGTACATCGTCGGGGAGGACAACAAGGCGCCCCGGCACGAGGGCGACAAGGGGAAGGAGAAGGGGGAGGGGGAGGACGCCGATCATGACGGTGGGCGGCACCTAGCTCAGGACGGCAAGCAGTACGGCACCACCAAGCAGGTGCAGCAGGGCGGGGCGCCCGGGGCGTACGCGCCGCAGGGGACTCCCGCGCCGGCCGGGGCAGCGGCTCGGCCGTTGGCCAAGGACGGCAAGGCGTTGACGTTGCGGTTCGTGGTGCCGGAGGGGGAGGGGTCGCAGACGCTGCGGACGGTGGCGGAGCGGATCGGGGTGATGCTGGAGCGGGTCGGGATCGGTACCGAGATCATGAAGGTCTCGGACGAGAGCTACTTCAAGGATCACATCGCGTCCGGTCAGTACGATCTCGCGCTGTACTCCTGGCCCGCCTCCGCCTATCCGGCGACCGACGGGCGGCCCATCTACGCCAAGCCCGTGCCGGCCGCCGACGGGTCGTTGAACGTCGAGCAGAACTACACGCGGGTCGGTACCGATCAGGTGGACCAGCTGTTCGACCAGGCGGTTGCCACGCTGGACGAGTCCGAGTCGCGGGCGCTGATCCGCAAGGCCGACTCCCGTATCTGGGCGGCGGCCGGGTCCCTCCCCCTCTTCCAGCGTCCGCAGCTGGTGGCCGCGAGGGCGAACGTCGCCAACGCCGGGGCCTTCGGTTTCGGGACGCCGGTGTACGAGGACATGGGTTTCCTGAAGAAGGCCAAAGCGCCGTCCGCGACAGCCTCGACCAACTGACCCCCCTCGCCCCCGCCGCCCCTACCCGTCC
>NZ_JAKEIP010000601.1 GCF_021474425.1 Streptomyces muensis
GAACAGCACCGCCGTATCCCAGGCCACCCCCGAGCCTCCCCCTCGCTCTCCCTGCCACGCCGTCCTCTACGACGTCATGGTCCGCGACTGCCTGCGCACCTTCGCCCGCACGCCGATGCCGGACCCCGTGGCCAGGGAGTTCTTCCGCCGCGCCGCCGACGCCGCCGTCCGTCTGCGCCCGCCCGGGTACCGCCGCCCCGCCGGCCCCGAGGGCATCCGCCGAGCCCTTCTCGAAGAGAGCGCGTACACCAGGTACCGCGCCTTCCAGGCCGCCAACCGGGCCCGCCGCACCGCCAAGTCGGCCGTACGGACCCGTAAACGCCAGGTGGCCGCCGCCCTCGGCGACCGCCACTACCGCGCGGCCCTGTCCCGCCCGGTCGACCCCGGCCTGGCCGTCTTCGCGGCGTACTGGAACCGTGGAGTCGCCTGCAACCCGGCGGCCATCGCGGCCAAGCTCACCGAACTCGCCCCCCAGATCCACCCCGTGTGGGTGGTGACCCCCGAGAACGCCCCGCTCCTGCCGCCCCACACCGACCACGTGCTGCCCGGCACCCGCCGCTACCGCGAGGTGCTGGCCACGGCCAAGTACCTGGTCAACAACGTCAATTACCCCAACGCGATCGTGAAGCGCCCGGACGCGGTCCACCTCCAGACCCACCACGGCACCCCGCTCAAGCGCATGGGCGTCGACCAGATGGAGTTCCCGGCGGCGGCCAAGGGCCTGGACTTCGAGGCGTTGCTCGCCCGTATCGACAAGTGGGACTACAGCGTCTCGGCGAACAGCCACTCCACCCGGATGTGGGAGCGCGCGTATCCGTCCCGATTCGTCTCCCTGGACCACGGCTATCCGCGCAACGACGTCTACTACACGGCCACCGCGGCCGACATCCGCGTGATCCGCGCCCGCCTGGGCATCCCCCCGGCCCACCGCGCGATCCTCTACGCCC
>NZ_JAKEIP010000602.1 GCF_021474425.1 Streptomyces muensis
CCGTCCCCGTCCCCACCGCCCGTCTCCACATGAAGATCCGGCCCCGCAGCCGCCACCAACCGCCCGCTCACCATCCCGCCCGCGACAAGCTCGGTCACCTCCCCGACCGCGTCCGGCAGCTCCGCCAGCCCGAACACCTGGGCGTGGTCGACCGGTTGGCAGGGCTCGCGGGTGAGGGAGTCCGGCCAGCCCTGTAGCGCAACTGCCCGGGCGTGGAGGTCCGCCACCTCGGCCGCCCGCTCCGCCGCCGACGCCGGCAACTCGGAGCGCACCGCCCGCTTGTCGGCGTACGGAATACGGTCCGGTACCCGCAGGGCCGCCCGCAGCAGTTCCTCCGTGCGCCGCGCCGCCATCAGGGGGCCTGCGCCGAGCCAGGTGAAGCAGATCGCTCCCTGTTCCAGCAGCCGGGCCGAGCCGCGTTCAAGGGCGGTGATGCCGACCTTGGTCATGCCGGGGCCGAACCAGGCCAGATATACGTGGTACGGGCGCGGGTCGTCCGTGATCGTGTCGGCGGCCACCGAGTGCGCCCGGTCCAGCCGCGCGCACTCCTCGCAGCGCGCGCCCGTGCTGCGCCCCGACACGGTCGCCCGCACCGGACACGCGTGCCCCCGCGCTCCCACGCATGTCCGCACTCCCCCTTCCGCGACCCCGAAGGCCACCCGTTTCCCCCAGGTCAGCGTGGAGCGCCGACCGCCGTCCCACCTCAGTTCAGGGCCGTCCGCCGACCATCGCAGCCCCGTGCATCTCCATGCCTGTGCCATCGCTCCCGAGCGTAGGGGCAGGCACTGACAACGCCCCTGACAACGCCCTTCAGCGACCAGCCTCCGCCGTGGCCGCGGCCGGCTCCGGCTCCCCGGCGGCCGTGGCCACGACCGCCACCTCAGCCGTACGCCGTCCCTGCCCCTGCCCCTGCCCCTGTCCTCGTC
>NZ_JAKEIP010000603.1 GCF_021474425.1 Streptomyces muensis
GCGGGGTGGGACGGCGGATACGAGGAGCGGCGGACGTCCACGGCGACAGGGGCCCGGGCCGGGCGGGAGTCCGCCGTGGCCTGGGCGCCGGGGCGGACCGCCGGGGTCGCGCTGCTGGCGGCCGTGTTCTGCGCGGCCGTGATCGCGGTGCTGGCCGCGCTGTCGGGCGGGCCGCTGGGGCGCGGGGTGCTGGCGGAGTTCGGGCCGGTGTGGTGGCAGGTGGGTGCGGCGACGCTCGCGTGGGTCGCGGTGGTGGCGGTTCCCGTGGCGGTGGTCGTACGTGGATGGCGGTGCCGGACGGGTTGGGCGCCGCGGACGGCTCGGGCGAGCGAGACGGGGACGGGGACGGGGGCGCGGGAGGCCCGGATCGGCAAGCCCCGCGTCGAGCCGGAGAAGCCGGAGAAGCCGGAGATGTCGGAGATTTGGGAAACCGCGGGTACGGCGGAGAGGACGGAGAAGCCCGGGAACGGCAAGGGTGCCTCGGCGGACTCGGACCCGCGGCACTCCGCCTACGGCGAGGACGGCGGCCCGTTCACCGCACTGGCGCAGGACCAGGCCCGCCCGCAGGGTGAGGACCAGGACGCCGGGTCCGCCGCGGCCTACGACGAGGACGGGCCGTACGCGGCCGGTGACCAGGAGGTCCCGTACGGGGCGTACGACCACGACACGACCTTCGAACCGGACGACTTCCCGCCCGGTCCGTCACCGGAGCGACCGCCCTCGCCCTGGCACGACGAGCACGCACGCGCGGCGCGCTGGGCGGCGATGAAGGAGGCGTCGGACCCGGAGGAACCCCCGGAGCCCCGTGAACCGTCGGAGCCCCCTGAGCCGTCGGAGCCCCGTGAACCGTCGGAGACCCCGGCACCCCCCGAGCCACCGGACTCGCCATGACCCAGGGCGCCGGCAGCCCGCCCCGGTCAGTC
>NZ_JAKEIP010000604.1 GCF_021474425.1 Streptomyces muensis
CTAGGGTCCGTCTTCAAACGGATCTTGCCCAGAGCAGGAACGATGCGAGGGTGACCGCTGCTTCGTAGGAGGTGGCGGTCTTCTCGTATCTGGTGGCGATGCCGCGAAAGCTCTTGAGCCGGTTGAAACAGCGCTCGATCACGTTGCGTTGGCGGTATGTGTCCCGGTCGAATCCTGGTGGTCGGCCGCCGCGGCAACCGCGCCTCAGCCGGTGCCGGCGCTGGTCGGTCTTCTCGGGGATGGTGTGCGCGATGCCGCGCTTCCTCAGGTATGCGCGGAAGCCGCGGGAGCTGTAGGCCTTGTCTGCGATGACCTGGTCGGGCCTGCAGCGAGGCCGGCCCAGGCCGTTGCGGGGAACGCGGATCCGTTCGAGTAGCGGGCGTGCACAGACATTGTCGTGGCGTTGGCCGGGTGTCAGCAGGACCGCGAGCGGGCGGCCTTTCCCGTCGCATGCGAGGTGGACCTTGGTGGTCAGTCCGCCTCGGCATCGGACGAGGGCGTGATCGTCCGGTTCGTCCGGTTGGTGCCGCCCCCCTTTTCGGCCGGTGGCGGCGGCGTGCTGGTGGGCGCGGACGATGGTGGAGTCGATCTGGACGAGCCAGTCGATGTCGCCGGTCGCGTCCGCGTGGGCCTGGATGGTCTGCAGTGCTCGGGTGAACACGCCGTCCAGGGCGTAGCGGCGGAAGCGGGTGTAGACCGTCTTCCACGGTCCGTATCGTTCCGGCAGGTCGCGCCACGAGATCCCGGTCCGGATCTTGTAGACCATCGCGTTGATGACCCGCCGGTCCTCCACACGGGGCCGGCCTGTGACGGCCCGCGGTATCAACGGAGCGAGTAACTCCCACTCCTGATCGGTGAGTTCATGACGACGTATCACTCCACCATGATCCACTAGCCGATGATCTTTGAAGACGGACCCTAGT
>NZ_JAKEIP010000605.1 GCF_021474425.1 Streptomyces muensis
AGATGATATAACAGGTCTCGTGGGCTCGAGATGTGTATAAGAGACAGCCCAAGGCGGGCGGCGGACGAGCGGCCGCATCGAAGACCGCCACCAAGAAAGGCGGCGACGAGAAGGCCCCGGCGAGGAAGACGGCGGCCAAGGCGAACCCCGACAAGTCCGACGCCAGGAAGGGCACGGAAGAGAAGGCCGTGCAGGCCGCGGCCAAGAAGGGCACTGCGAAGGAGTCGGCGGCGGCAAGGAAGGCAGTGACCGAGGAAGGTGCCGCCAAGAAGGGCACAGTCAAGGGAGGTGCTGCCAAGAAGACGGCTGCGAAGAGGGCCGTGGGGAAGGTGGCTGGCGGTCAGAAGGCTTCTCGGAAGCAGGGGACCGGTGGTCAGGGGGCCGCCAATGTGAGCGCGGCACAGCGGGGCTCGGTGGGCAAGGGCTCGGCCGAAGAGGGCGGTGCGGAGAAGGGTTCGGCCAGGAAGAGTGCGGCCAAGGTGAGCGCTGCGGAGAAGAGCTCGGCAGGGAAGAGCACGGCCGAAGTCGGTGCCGTGGAGAAGGCCTCGGCGGGGAAGAGCGTCGCCAAGGTGAGCGCGGCCGGGAGGGGTTCTGCTGGGAAGGGCTCGGCCGAAGTCGGCGCCGTGGAGAAGGGCGCGGCGGGGAAGAGTGCGGTCGAAGCGGGCGCCGCGGAGAAGGGCCCGGCCAGGAAGAGCGCCGCCAAGGTGAGCGCCGTGGAGAAGGGCGCGGCGGGGAAGAGCGCGGCCAAAGCGCGCGTCGCGGAGGAGGGGGCGGCGAGGGAGGGCGTCGTCGCAGCGAAGGCGAAGAAGGGCGCTCTGGGGAAGAAGAGTCCGGCGAAGAAGGGTGCTGTGGAGAAGGGCTCGGTGGG
>NZ_JAKEIP010000606.1 GCF_021474425.1 Streptomyces muensis
CGCCGGGGGGTGTCCGTCCTCGGTCGGGCGGTTGCCGTTGGCTGGGGCGGTGCTCGGTGATGGACGCCCGCCGCTGCGGGCGGACACCCCCCGGCACGTCCCCTGCTCGCCGTTGCGCCGGTGCGGGTGGCCCACTGGCTGAGGGCGGGAACTACTCTCGTACGTATGACAGCCCGCGTCCGTCCCGTGGGGACCGTGACTCGCGGGACCACCAATCCGAATCGGCTGCGCCGTATGGATCGGTGGATCGCCCATGTGCATGGGGGTGCGTTGCGGCGGGCCGGTGAGGCTGTGGCTGTTGATCTGGGGTATGGGGCCGCTCCCTGGACTGCCGTGGAGTTGCTCGGGCGGTTGCGGGGGGTTGCTCCTCGGGTGCGGGTGGTGGGGCTGGAGATCGAGCCGGCTCGGGTTGCCGCCGCCAGGCCGTATGAGCGGGACGGGCTGGTTTTTCGGCACGGGGGGTTCGAGATTCCGGTCGCGGAGCGGCCGATGCTCGTGCGGGCCGCCAATGTGCTGCGGCAGTACGAGGAGGGGGAGGTCGCCGGGGTCTGGGAGCGGCTGTGCGCTCGGCTCGCGCCGGCCGGGCTGGTTGTCGAGGGGACCTGTGACGAGGTCGGGCGGCGGCATGTGTGGGTGGCGTTGGGGGCGGAGGGGCCCCGGACGGTGACCTTCGCCGCTCGGTTGGGGTCTTTGGAGCGGCCTTCGGATCTTGCCGAGCGGCTGCCGAAGGTGCTTATTCATCGCAATGTGAGCGGTGAGCCGGTGCATGCGTTTCTACGGGACTTCGACCGGGCCTGGGCCGCCGCGGCGCCCTATGCCTCCTACGGTGCCCGGCAGCGGTGGATCCGGGCGGTGCGGGACCTTGCCGTGGACTGGCCGGTGGTGGACGGGCCGGGGC
>NZ_JAKEIP010000607.1 GCF_021474425.1 Streptomyces muensis
GCGTCGTGGCCGCCCTCGGGGGAGCCGATCGCCCAGGGCACGCCGGGGTCGTCGGGGCCGGCGGAGAGGGTGTTGTTCGGGCCCTTGCGGAAGGTGGTGCCGATGGGGTGGATCGGCGGGAGGTAGACGACGTCGAAGCCCATCGAGGCGATGGCGGGCAGCCGGTGGGCGGCGGTGCGGAAGGTGCCGTGGGGCTGTTGCGGGGTGCCCTCGGAGCGGGGGAAGAATTCGTACCAGGAGCCGAACAACGCCCGCTCGCGCTCGACCAGCAACGGCAGCGGGTCCGACGCCGTGACCAGGTCCCGTAGCGGATACCGGCCCAGCACCGCGTCGACCTCGGGTGTCAGCGCGGCGGCCAACCGCCAGGCGGCGGGGCGGTTCTCGTCCCGCAGGGCCTCGACGGCCGTCAGGACCACGGACCGCCCCGCGCTCTCGGGCACGTCGGCGGCCGCGCGCTCGTACAGCCGCGCGCCCTCCTCCAGGACCAGCTCCGTGTCCATCCCGGCCGGGATCTTGATCCGGGCGTGGTGGCGCCAGGTGGTGACCGGGTCGCCCCAGGCCTCGACCCGGTAGGTCCAGTGGCCGGGCTCGCCGGCGGTGACGGTGGCGCCCCAGCGGTCGGTGCCGGGGGCGAGTTCACGCATCGGTGTCCACGGGCCCGGGCGGCCGTCCGGGTCGGTCAGCACGACATTGGCGGCAACGGCGTCATGGCCCTCGCGGAACACGGTCGCCGAGACCTCGAAGCTCTCGCCGGTCACCGCCTTCGCGGGCCTGCGTCCGTGCTGGACGACCGGGCGGACGTCCAGCACGGGTATGCGCCCGACACCGCCGGGCGTGTCGCTCGCGGAGGTGCGCCGGGGGGTCGGCGGGCCGGGGTCGGCGGTGACGGTGTGGGGG
>NZ_JAKEIP010000608.1 GCF_021474425.1 Streptomyces muensis
CTTCACCGCCGAGACCGCCGCGACCGGCGTACCCGCCGCGTCGCCGGCCGGTCCCCGCGCCGCGCGCCGATCTGCCCGCCGTACCTCCCGCCGGAGCGAGCCCGCCACCGCCCCGCAGGCCGGCGACCCCCGCACCTGCACCGGCCGTGCGGCGCTCAAGGCCGCCCGCCGTGCCACGCGGCGCCGCAACCTCACCGCGGCCGTGGCGACCGTCAGCGCCCTGGTCGTGCTCCCGCTCGTCCTGTGGTCGTCCGGCGGCTCCGAGGACGCGCCCGCCCCGGCCGCGAACGACCGCCCCACCGAGGCGCCGGACTCCGACGCCGGCTCCGCCACCAGCAACCCGTCCTGGGCCGGCGCCGCCGAGGCGGCCAAGGGCGAACTGCGGGGCCGGCTGCACAACATCGGCTCCGGACTCTGCGTCGGCATCGTCGGCGAGAAGGCCGTCGAGGACGCGGAGACCGAACTCACCAAGTGCTCCTCGGCGCCCGGCCAGCAGTGGTCGTACGAGACCGACGGACTGGCGCGCAGCGTCGCCGACCCCGATCTCTGCCTCGACTCCCACCTCGGCTACTCGGTCCGGCTGGCGCCCTGCACCAACGCCGCCGACTCCGAGACCAAGAACGTCCGCTACGACTTCACCCTCCAGGGCACCCTCGTGCCCCGCTTCGACCAGGACCTGGCCCTGAGCCCCGCCGCCACGGACGGCTCGGGCGCCCTCGTCCTCAAGAGCCGCGAGGACGACAACAACGCCCAGCACTGGGTGATCGACACCTCCAGGACGGAGCCCCAGCTGGAGGTGGTCAACTGGGACTCGGAGACCAAGAAGGAGAAGGCACCGACGCCGACGCTGACCCCCACCCCCCAGCCGTCGAAGACC
>NZ_JAKEIP010000609.1 GCF_021474425.1 Streptomyces muensis
GAGCGGGGCGGTCAGGCCCCAGCGGCGGTAGGGCTGGGCGGTGTGCGTCGGCCCCTTCGCCGAGCGGGCGCTGTACGACCTCCCGTCGGACTGAGCCGCCTCGGGAGCGACCGTCGCCGTCGGCCGGGCGCAGCCGGTGAGCAGGGTGGACGCCAGGACCACGGCTGCCAGGACCACGGCGGCCGGCCCGCGCGGCCCCGGCGTCTGCCTCACAGGTAGTCCTCCAGCCGGGCCACCGCGTACCCCTCGGCCGTGACCTTGTCCAGGAACCGGCGGATCATGTCCGGCATTGTGCCCTTCCAGTCGTCCCTGCCCCGGAAGTGCGTGAGGACGATGTCACCCGGTCGGATCCTGCGGTCCCACTCGCGGTAGTCCCAGTGGTCGACGAAGACCTCCTCGTTCCACAGCGGGACGTACTTGACGCCGCACGACTTGGCGGCGCGCAGACTGTCCCGGTTGTAGTTCCCGAACGGCGGGCGGAACAGCAGCGGGCGCTTGCCGTAGCGCTCCTCGATCACGTCCTGCATCGCGCAGATCTCGTACTGCTGGCGGCGGTAGGAGAGCCCGGGGAGGTAGGGGTGGTGGAGGGTGTGGTTGTTCAGGGCGACGCCGTCGCGCTGCATCCGCTTGAAGTAGCCGTAGTCGTCCTTGATCAGGTAGTCGCTGAGGAAGGCGGTGTACGGCACCTGGAGGTCGTTCATCATCCGCAGGAACGCCGGGTCCTTCTCGGCGCCGTCGTCGATCGTGAGGAAGACGACCCGCTGCCTGGTGGGGATGGTGGTGAAGACCGGGGGGAGGCCCAGTTCCTCGTGTCCGTCGACCTCGAAGCCCTCGCGGGTGGTGATCTTCGGCTTGGTGGCGGGGGGCGGTGG
>NZ_JAKEIP010000610.1 GCF_021474425.1 Streptomyces muensis
GGCCATGGCGGGGGCCAGGGCGGGGGTCACGGCGGGAGCCACGGTAGGAGCCAGGGCGAGGGTCAGAAGGTCTTCGTAGCGGTCGACCAGGGCGTAGTGCTGCTCGGGCGTGATCGGCGGCAGGCTCTCGGGGCGCAGTTCGTGGTGTTCGTACGCCACTTGGTTCAGGGCGGCGACGTGGTCGGCGAGGAGGAGCGTGGCGTAGGCGGCGTACGGCTCGTCGGGGGTGGTGAGCCGGGGTTCGTGCGCCTGCCAGAAGGAGGTGCGCAGCGCGCGGTTGCCCAGCAGGGGGGTGATGCGCAGGGCGCTGCGGGCGAGGTCGTCGAGGCGGTGCGCGGCGCGGCCCGCGCGGGCGAGCCGGGGGCCGTCGGAGGAGGGGAGTCCGGCGGTGTCCCAGGTGGAGCGGACGTGGTCGAGGAGGAGGACGTCCACCTCGTCCGGGAGCTCCGCGGCACGTTGCGCGACCAGGCGCGGGCCGCCGACGGGTAGCCCGTCCTTCGCGTGCACGAACTGCAGCCAGCGGCCGGTGGCCCGGGCCGCCCCCGCCGCCCGGGCCGTGGCGTCGTCCGTCCCGTCCGGCAGGGGCAGCACCAGCATCTCGGGGGCGTACGCCCGGGCCGTCTCCTGGGCCCAGGGGCCGACCGCGGCCACGATCACCTCGACGTCGGGGTGGGGGTGGGCGGCCAGGGAGGCAAGAAGTCCGGTCAGACGGTCCTGGGTGTTCGGTCCGTGGACGACGACGCTGAGCTCGGGCATCGCGGGGACTCCTTCACCTTCTCCGTCACCTAGGACATAGTGACACTAATGGGATGAAAGGGTGACCCGTAGTTGCGCCTGCCGGGGGAAGCGGGGGCTCACGAGGAAAGAGG
>NZ_JAKEIP010000611.1 GCF_021474425.1 Streptomyces muensis
GTTCCCCGCGCCCCTGAGGGGGTGCGGGCCGGGCGGCGTAGATACGAGCTGTCGGGTGGTGAGGTTTCGTGGCGGGGTGTCGGCCGGGTGGGGCTGGTCGCGCAGTTCCCCGCGTCCCTTAGGGGGTTGCAGGCGACGGCGTAGATACGAGCTGTCGGGTTCTCCCTCTGGGGGGCTTGGGCGCCTAGCGTGGGCGTATGACTTCTGGTGTGTGGGATCCGGCTTTGGCGGGGCGGTTGTTGGTTGTTGAGCGGGATGTGTTGGTGCCGATGTTGCGGGGGAGGGCGGAGGGGGACTTCGGGGTGGCGACCGTCGCGTGTCCGGGGTGGTCGGTGCGGGATGTGCTGGCGCATTGTTCGGCGGCGTTGATGCGGGTGGTGGAGAACCGGTTCGAGGAGGGGGTGTTCTCGCCCGAGTCCAACGACCGGGACATCGCCGAGCGCGCCGACTGGACCCCCGCGCAGATCGTCGACGAGCTGGAGCGCGGGATGACCGAGGCGGGGCCGGTGATCGCCAAGGCCGGTGGGGCGTTGGACGGCATCGCGCTGGGGGAGTGGGTGCACGCCGGGGACGTACGGGAGGCGCTCGGGGAGCCGGGGGCGTACGCCGGGGCCGGGCTGCCCGACGCACTCCGGCTGCTCGCGTGGCTGACCCGGGAGCGGCGGCACGTGCCGTTGCAGGCCGACCTGGACGACGTCGACGAGCCGCTGCGGCTGGGGGAGGCGGCGGCGTCGAGGCCGCCGGCGCGGTACATCGGGGACGCGGCGACGCTGGTGCGGCTTTATGCGGGGCGGCCGGTGGACGGGGCTGCAGCGTATGAGCTGGTGGGGGT
>NZ_JAKEIP010000612.1 GCF_021474425.1 Streptomyces muensis
GCGGGATCGAGATCCCCGGCGTGGGGGACATCGGGGACATCGGCGGGCTGCTGCCCGACCAGATCGGCGACCTGATCGACGCGAAGGCCGCGGTCGGCTTCACGGTGGACACGGCGCCGACGCTGCTCGGCGGCCTGGGCTGGTCCGCCGGCATCCTGCTGATCGCCCTGCTGGCCTCGCGCCGCACCCCGCTGCCGCGCGGCTGGGAGGCCGTGCACCGGGTCGTACGGCCCGCCGCGTCCGCCCTGGTCACAGTGGCGCTGGTGGCGGTCGGGGCCGGCTTCGCGGCGGCTGCGTACGCGGCGATCGGCGACGCCCACCCCGGGCGGATCGCGGGCGCCGCACTCCTCGGCGCCCCGAACGGCGTGTGGCTCGGCATCCCGATCGGCCTGTTCGTCCCCTTCGACGGCAGGGCGACGGGGCCGCTGGTGGCTCTGCTGCCGGATCCCCTGGACGACCTGCTCAACAGCGGCGCCGACCAGTCCGTGACGCTGGGCAGGCTGGCCGAGCTGGACGGACGGGTGTGGCTGCTGGGAGTCGCCACGGCGGTGATGATGCTGCTCGCGGGGGTGCTGACGGCGGTGCGGACGCCGGTAGCGGGCTGGGGTCCGGCCGGGGCCGTACGGGATCCGGGGACCCTCCGTTTCGCCGGGCGCTGTGCGCTGCGGCTCGGGGTCGCGACGGCGTTGACGCTGCCGTTGCTCGTGTGGCTGACGGAGCTGTCCGTCGACGCCTCGCTGTCGGTGCTGGGCTTCGACGCGTTCGGCGCCGGGGTGGAGCTGCGGGGGAACCTCGGTATGGCGCTGGTTCTCGGGGCGGCGTGGGG
>NZ_JAKEIP010000613.1 GCF_021474425.1 Streptomyces muensis
CTACGTCCCCCCACCGCAGCCCCCCTCGGGTACTGCGCCGGTCGGCGCGTCGAGTCGTGTGTCGAGTTCTGCGCAAAGTGCCGAGCCGAGTCCCGCGCCGGGTTCCCTGCCGCTCCCGGCGGAGAGCCCGGGCGGTTCCCCGCCGCTTCCGCCGCAGGACGTGTCGTCGGGTCCCGCTCCGGGTTCGGACCCGCTTCCACCACTCTCGGGTCCGACCCCCGCCCTGAGTTCCGCGCGGAGCACCGAGGCCGACCCCGCCCCGGATTCGCCGCGCCTCCCTGCGCAGAGCCGGGCACCAGGCTTCTCGTCGCCCCCTGCGGAGTCTCAGGTGCAGGACGTGTTGTCGGGTTCGGCGCCGCAGTCGTCGGGGCCTGAGGCGTCCCGTGTGGCGGGTGTTGTGCAGAGCGCTGATCCGGGGTCTGCTCCGAGTTCGCTGCCGCTCTCTGGGGAGAGCCGGGTGTCAGGTTCCTCGCCGGCCGTTGCGGGGTCTCAGGTGCAGGACGTGTTGTCGGGTTCGGCGCCGCAGTCGTCGGGGCCTGAGCCGAGCCCTGTGTCGAGTGCGCGCCTGGCTCAGGGTTCCGCGCCGCTTCCGGCTCAGGACATGTCGTCGGGTTCGGCGCCGGGATCCGAGCAGAGTCCCGCACCGGGTTCTGCGCCGCTTCCGTCGGCGCACTCGCCGTCGGGTTCGGCGCCCAGCCCGGTTCCGGCTCCGGTCCCTGTGCCGGGCCTTGAGTCGAGTCCCACGCTGGTCCTGCCGCTTCCTGGGCAGAGCCCGGCACCGAGCCCAGTGCCGAGTTCCCCGCCGCCCCCCGTGCCTCCTGCAC
>NZ_JAKEIP010000614.1 GCF_021474425.1 Streptomyces muensis
CGCCCACCCCACCCCTACGCGGCCCGTCGACGCCCGCGCCCGGTGACTGACCCGCTCGGGAGGGGTCCCGGACCCCCGCTGGTACCCATGAGTCGTCAACTCGTGGTGCGGGAGCGGCCGTTGGCGCCGAGGAGGGGGGCGGGCTCAGGTGATGGTGACGCACTCGCTGACGTACGACCCGGTGGTCGACGCCAAGCGCCTGCCGCGGAGCCGCCCGTTGCGGACGCCGCCGCCGGGAAGGGCGTTGGTGCTGGTGCCGGAGGGCGGCCCGGCGCTGACGGTCCGCCCGGGGGAGCCGGTGCCCGACGTGCGGGGCGGTGCGTACCGGGGGATGTTCCTGGTGGACACCGCGGAGCATCGACTGGCACTCGGCCTGCGACTGCCCGGCCGGGACGCGCCCGACGCGTTCCACTGCCACGTGCGGCTGATGTGCCAGGTCACCGACCCGGCCGCGATCGTGGCCCGGGGCATCCGCGACATGAGCGCCGCGTGGCACGACCCGCTGCACGTCCAACTGCGGGACGTGTCCCGCCGGTACGGCACCGAACAGCTCCGGGAGGCGCAGGGCGCGCTGAACGCCGCCCTGCGGCACATCACGGGCGCCCCGACCGTCCGGCTGTACGACGCCCGTGCCGAGCTCCGGTCGGATGCGCCCGGTCCCAGTCGGGTGCGTGGGGTCCGGGCCCGGGGGTCCGGGGATGCGGCGGAGCCGAAGGTGCCGGGCGGGCCCGAGGTGCTGCGGGGCGAGGTGCTGGCCCGCAGGGAGGAGCCACTGCCACCTCCGCCGCCGTCTACACCCCCGTCTCCGCCCCCGTCTCCGC
>NZ_JAKEIP010000615.1 GCF_021474425.1 Streptomyces muensis
AGCTGGTACTTCTCGGAGTGGAGGTATTCCTCGCTGCCCTTGCGCAGGGGGGTGTTCTCGCACAGTTCGTAGCCGCTGTAGACGCCCCAGGTGGGCGAGAGGGTGGCGGCGAGGACGGCGCGCAGTTCGAAGGCGGGGCGCCCGCCCTGCTGGAGGAACTCGTGCAGGATGTCGGGGGTGTTGGCGAAGAAGTTCGGGCGCATGTAGGAGGCGGCCTCGCCGGAGAGTTCGGTGAGGTACTCGGTGAGCTCCTGCTTGCCGTTGCGCCAGGTGAAGTAGGTGTACGACTGCTGGAAGCCGATCTGGGCCAGGGTGTGCATCATCGCGGGGCGGGTGAACGCCTCGGCCAGGAAGATCACGTCGGGGTCGGTGCGGTTGATGTCGGCGATGACCTTCTGCCAGAACACGACCGGCTTGGTGTGCGGGTTGTCGACGCGGAAGATCCGTACCCCGTGGGCCATCCAGTGCCGCAGGACCCGCAGG
Organism: Streptomyces muensis; assembly: GCF_021474425.1. Lineage (GTDB taxonomy): Bacteria > Actinomycetota > Actinomycetes > Streptomycetales > Streptomycetaceae > Streptomyces > Streptomyces muensis. The sequence goes on from NZ_JAKEIP010000615.1 coordinate 484, forward strand.
GTCTCGGTGATGAGGCCGTCCATGTCGGCGTCGAAGGCGATGGGGTAGATGTCCTGGTACTTCTTCGGCGGGTTCTCCGCGTACGCGATGGTGCCGTCGGGGCGGTGATGGAACCACTCGGGGTGTTTCTGGACCCAGGGGTGGTCGGGGGAGCACTGCAGCGCGAAGTCCAGGGCGATCTCGAGGCCGAGGTCTGCCGCCGTCGCGACGAAGTGGTCGAAGTCCTCGATGGTGCCCAGGTCGGGGTGGACGGCGTCGTGGCCGCCCTCGGGGGAGCCGATCGCCCAGGGCACGCCGGGGTCGTCGGGGCCGGCGGAGAGGGTGTTGTT
>NZ_JAKEIP010000616.1 GCF_021474425.1 Streptomyces muensis
GATCATCCCCGTCGTCGTGTACGTCCTCGGCTGCCCGCCCCGCCCCGAAGCACTGCTCCAGGGAATCCTGAAACTCCAGGAGAAGATCGCCCGGGAGTCGCTGGGGGAGCGGTACGGCACCGGGACCGCGCGCCCCTCCACGGCGGCGCTCCAAAGCGGTCTGGTCAGCCCTCCTGAGGCGCCGGGCCCGGGTGGCGTGAGTCGTACGAGCGTGGGGGAGGCCGACCGATGACGACGACCGGCTGGCTGCCGACCCCCGTCGAGGACCTCTTCGGCCCGGAGGCCACCGCCGAGGAGTCGTACGACGTCCTGACGGTCGACGTGCCCCCGACGTCCTGGATCGCGGCCCTGCGGACGGCCCGCGACGAACTGGGCTGCACCTACTTCGACTGGCTCAGCGCGGTCGACGAACCCGGCACCGGCTTCCGCGTCGCCGCCCATGTCGCGGCCCTGTCTCCGGTACGACGCCTCCTGGTCCGCACGACCGTCCCGCACGAGGCGCCGACCCTGCCCACGGCGGTCGGCGTGTACGCGGGCGCCGCCTGGCACGAACGCGAGACGCACGAAATGTTCGGCGTCCTGTTCGCCGACCACCCTGCCCTGGACCACCTCCTCCTTCCCGACAATTTCGAGGGCCACCCCCTCCGCAAGGACTTCGTCCTCGCAGCCCGAGTCGCCAAGGCCTGGCCCGGTGCCAAGGAACCCGGCGAGTCCGAACACGGCGGCCCCAAGCGCCGCCAGATGCTGCCCCCCGGCGTCCCTGACCCCAACGAATGGGGCCCTCTCAAGGGCCAACTC
>NZ_JAKEIP010000617.1 GCF_021474425.1 Streptomyces muensis
GGGGGAGCGGGGGGCTTCGGGTATGAGGTGCGCGTTCCTGCGGCGCGTAGGCCGGAGGAAAGCCGGAGAGAGGCCGGAGAGGCGGTGCCTTTCCGGCGTGCCTTCGCTCATGGGCGGCCCTCGCCGACGACCCCCCGGATCACCCCCAGCTCCACCAGGTCCTGCGGCCGGATCCGCAGCTGGTCCGCCGTCGCCTCCACCTCCCCTGGCCCTCGTTTGAGGATCGCCGCCGCCAGTTCCGGGGCGATGACGGAGAAGTAGCTGTCCGGCGTGGCCCAGGTGTTGCCGGGCGCCGCCAGGGCCAGGGCCCCGCCCGAGCCGCCCTCGCCGATGACCAGCGTGGTGATCGGGACACGCGCCCCGGCCACCGCCCCGAACAGATCCGCGATCGAGGCGCCCACCCCCTGCCGCTCGGCCTCCGCGTCGTTGGCGGCACCCGGCGTGTCCACCAGGGTCAGCACCGGAATGCCGAGCCGGTCCGCGAGCCGGATCAGCCGGGCGGCGGTCCGGTAGCCGGCCGGGCGCGTCGCGGTCCCGGTCTGCGCGGCGTAGGCGACCGTACGGCCCTCGTGCGCGCCGAACCCGCAGAGCATCCCCTCGGGATCGGCGCCACCGCAGCGGTCGCCGCTGATCGGGACACGGTGCTCGAAGTAGGCCGCCAGATACGCCTCCGCGCGCGGACGCCGAACCGCCCGGGCACGCTGAACCGCGTCCCAGCCGGTGGCCGGGAGGTCCCTGGCACCGAGAGGGGCCGGGGGCGGGGTCCCGGCCCCTCTCGGT
>NZ_JAKEIP010000618.1 GCF_021474425.1 Streptomyces muensis
GGTCCGGGGGCGTATGCGGGGTACGGCGAGACGGGGCAGGCGTGGGGTGGCGCGCCCCAGCCTCAGTCCTACGCCCACACCCCCGCCCACGCCCACGCCCAGCCGCAGGCCTACGCCCAGGCGACCCCCGCGGAAGCGAAGCCCGAGTCGAGTGCGGACCCCGGCTACGGTCCCGCCACCGTCGCCGGCAACTCCCGTGTCACGGACGCCCAGCGGGCCCGGCTGGAGGGCCGTTCGCCGATCATCGAACCGGGGATCCAGCCGGCCGGGCTCACGGCGTTGCTGGGGCTGCTTCTCTCGGGTGCGGCGGCCATCGGGTCGTACGCCCTTCTCGTCCCGCTCGTCGTCCTCCAGGCCGTGACGGCGGCGGGCTGGTTCCGGCTGAACGGCATGTGGCCCGCCCGGCAGGGCATCGCGCTGGCCTTCGCGGGGGCGCTGAGCGCGGACGTGGCGTTGCTGGTGGCCGACGGGGCTCCGGCGGCGATCCTCGGGACGCTGGGGGTGTGGGTGCTGCTGACGTTGGTCCTTCAGCTTCGCTCGCACGCTGATCCGGACGAGCGGATGTACGGGCTGATGGCGACGGTCGTCTCGGCCGCGCTGGCGATCGTCGCGGGTGGGTATCTCGCCGCTGAGGCGGATGCGGTGAGTGTGGGCGCGGTGGCGGTCGGTGTCGCGGTGCTGGTGCGGGCCTTGCCGTTGCCGACGGTGGTCTCCGTGGCGGTCGCGTTGGTCGCGGGGGCGGGTGCTGGTGGCGTGGTCGGGGCGATGAGTGGGGT
>NZ_JAKEIP010000619.1 GCF_021474425.1 Streptomyces muensis
CAAGCTGGCACACCCCCGCCCTCCTCGACGAACTCGCCGCGGCCCTGCCGATGCCGGTCGAGTACGAGAACGACGTCAACCTCGTGGCAGTGGCCGAGCAGCGGCTCGGCGCGGCCCGCGGCCACGAGGACTTCGTACTGCTGTGGAACGAGGGCGGCCTCGGCGCCGCCCTGGTCCTCGGCGGTCGGCTGCACCGCGGCTGGACCGGCGGCGCGGGCGAGGTGGGTTTCCTGCCGGTTCCCGGCACCCCGCTGGTCCGACAGGTGACCAAAGCCAACAGTGGCGGCTACCAGGAGCTGGCCGGCTCCCAGGCGATCCCCCGGCTCGCCCGCGAACTCGGCATGTCGAGCATCCCGTCGACGCCGTACGCCGAGGCCGCCGCCGCCCTCGTCGAACGAGCCGCCACCGAGGACACCGTCCTGCACCGGCTGCTCCTGCAGACCTACGCGACCCGGCTGGCCACCGGTCTGGCCTCCCTGGTCTCCGTCCTCGACCCCGAACTGGTCGTCCTCAGCGGCGCCTCCCTCACCGCCGGCGGCGACGTGCTGCGCGCCCTCGTCCAGGACGAGCTGGAGGAGTTGGCGGCGGCCCGCCCCCGGCTCGTCGTCGGCGACGTCCGTGAACACCCCGTACTGCGGGGCGCGTTGGAGAGCGCGCTGGCGACGACACGCGACGAGGTCTTCGACACCGGCCGCTGAGGCCCGCTCCCCCTCGACGCCCAACTCGACGCCTCACCTCAACCTCTCAGCCCCACCCCCCGCCTTCCTCACCC
>NZ_JAKEIP010000620.1 GCF_021474425.1 Streptomyces muensis
GACGGGTAGGGGCGGCGGGGGCGAAAAAGAAGGGCCCTCACAACCGCCCGATATCCCCCCGAGGCATCCGCGGAGCCCGCCGCGCAGGCCCCCGCCCACTCAACAAGATCAACCGAGCCGCCCGATGCCGCTGCCCCGCATACGGCTCCAACAACTCCAGCATCACCGAGTCATCCGCATCCCGATCCCCGGCAAGCGCCCACCCCACGATCCCCGGCAGATGCAGATCCCCCACAGTCACCGCATCCGCCGCCCCATGACTACGCTGCACAACCTCCGCAGACGTCCACGGCCCAACCCCCGGCACAACCTCCAACCGAGCCTGCGCCTGAGCCGGAGCCATCCGCACCGCCTCCTCCATCCGCACAGCAACCCGCACAGCCCGCAAAATCGTGGACGCCCGCTTGTTGTCGACCCCGGCCCGATGCCACTCCCAGGACGGAATCAGCCGCCAGGTCTCCGCGTCCGGCATCACACACATCCGCCCGGGCGCGGGCCCAGGCGCCGGCTCCCCGAACTTCCGCACCAGCGACCGCCACGCCCGATACGCCTCATCGGTCGTGACCTTCTGCTCCAGAATCGACGGAATCAACGACTCCAGCACCAGCCCGGTCCGCGTCAACCGCAGCCCCGGCCGCCGATGCCGAGTCACCGCCAGCAGCCGATGCCGCGGCACGAAGACGGACGGATCGTCGGCGGCCCCGAGCAACTCCGGCAACTGTTCGAGCAGCCACTCGGCCCCCGGCCCCCACGCCTCGCCCCGCACTTCGGC
>NZ_JAKEIP010000621.1 GCF_021474425.1 Streptomyces muensis
ACCCTCCACGGCCCCCGCGCCACCCAGTTCCTCGCCGAGGTCGAGACGTCCGACCCCCAGCTGGTCATGGCCCGCTGGACCGGAAACTACAAGCGCGGCAACGAGCGCACAGCCAGAAACCACCCCCGCAACCGCCGCTGACCCCCGCATCCGCCAAATGGTCGCCAGGTAAGGGAACGGTAAAACGCCCCCGCTCGTTCACCCGGCATGACAGCTATGACCCCCGGCTCGAACATCCCTCTCTCCGCCGCCCGCGTGACGGTGGACGTCGCCGCCCCGGTGCGGCTCGACGTATCGGGCCTGCTGCTCACCGCCGACGGCAAGGTGCGCTCCGACGACGACTTCATCTTCTACAACCAGCCGAGCGGCCCCGGCGTGACCTACCGCTCGGGCGGCGGCACCAGCCCCGACGCGATCACGGTCGACACCTCGGCCGTACCCCCCGGCATCGAGAAGATCGTCGTCACCGCCAGCCCCGACGCCGCCGGCCAGACCTTCCAGGGCATCGAACCGACCGCCACCATCCGTAACGCGGACGACAACAGCGTCCTGGCCACCTTCACACCCCCGCAGCTCGGCACCGAGACCGCACTGGTGATCGTCGAGGTCTACCTCCGCAACGGCGCCTGGAAGGCCCGCGCGGTCGGCCAGGGCTACGCCAACGGCCTGGCCGGCATCGCCACCGACTTCGGCGTCACGGTCGAGGAACCGGCCGCCCCCGCAGCCCCGCCGCAGCCCACCATGCAGCCCCCGGCCACCCCGCC
>NZ_JAKEIP010000622.1 GCF_021474425.1 Streptomyces muensis
ACACCCCCCGGCGCGGCCCCGACCCACCCACCAACCGCACCGCACCGCACCGCGCCACGTCACCCCGCGAAGTGCTCCCCCACCAACACCCGCACCACATCCACATCCCCGGCGATCAACGCGTCCAGCAGCGCCGAGTGTTCAGCCGCGTCCGCGAGGAGGTCGGTGCGGCTGTGGGCGGCGCGGCGGTGGAGGTCGTCGGCGATCTGGACGAGTTGTTCGTTGCCGCAGAGGGACAGCACAGCCCGATGGAAGGTCCGGTCGGCCTCCGTGTACGTCGCCCGGCACCCCGTAGCCGCCGCCCGGACCGTCGCCTCGGCCAACGGCCGTAGTTCCGCCCACCGTTCGGCGGACACGGTACGTGCCAGCCGCAGCATCACCGGCACCTCGATCAACGCCCGCACCTCGGCGAGTTCGGCCAGCTCCCGAGCACCCCGCTCGACCACCCGGAACCCCCGGTTGGGAACGACCTCGACGGCCCCCTCCTGCGCGAGCTGCTGCATCGCCTCACGCACCGGCGTGGCGGAGACCCCGAAGCGCTCGCCGAGCGCCGGCGCCGAGTAGACCACCCCGGGCGTCAGCTCACCGGTGACCAGCGCGGTGCGCAGTGCGTCGAGGATCTGCCCCCGCACGGACGCCCGCTGCACAACAGCACGCGGCTGCGGCATCGGCGGTTCGCTGTGGATGTGCTCACCACGAGCCGTCGGCACCGAGTCACCCCGGCCCCGGCCCTGACCCCGCTCCACGTCCCCGGCCGCGACCC
>NZ_JAKEIP010000623.1 GCF_021474425.1 Streptomyces muensis
CCCGGAATCACCCCGACCGACACCTCGGGCAGCCCCACCACGGCCGTACGGTCCGCCACGATCACATCGCACGACAAGGCCAGCTCGAAACCGCCGCCCAGCGCGAATCCGTGCACCGCCGCGATCGTCGGCACCGCCAGCTCCAGCACCCCCGTGTAGGCCCCCCGCGCCACGGGCCGCTGCCGCACAAGATCGGCGTCACTGAAGGAGTTCCGCTCCTTCAGATCCGCCCCGACGCAGAACGCCCGCTCATGGGTCGAGGTCAGCACCACCACCCGTACGTCCCGGTCCGCGCCCAGCGCCGCACACGCCCCCGCGATCGAGCGGGCCATGTCCGTCGACACGGCGTTCATGGCCTTCGGCCGGTCGAGGGCGAGCTCCGCGACATGCCCCTCCCCGTGCCGCCTCACCAGCACGAACTCCCCGTATCGCTCCTCGCTCATGACACCCTCCGGTTAACGCGGGTTAACAACGTTCACCCCGATCATCGCAGCCGGGCCCCGCCGGGGAAAGAGCCACAAGCGGCCCCCGAGTCGAGCCCCGACACCCCGTTCGAGTGACATCCCGCCCAACTCCCGCCGTACCGCCGACGACAGCGCATAGCGTGCGCGAGCCACGGCGCATCGGGGGCGCGAGCGGGCGGGGAGGGGTTGTGATGAGCGGGACGACGAGAACAGCGACGGAAACCGGGACGGAGACCGTGCCGGTCGGCGAGGACGCGCAGACCACCGCCCGCCTCTTCGGCCCCCGCGGCCGCCACC
>NZ_JAKEIP010000624.1 GCF_021474425.1 Streptomyces muensis
CCCCCGGCGCCCCAGGCCCCCGCCGCTCCCCCGGCCCCGCCCGCGCCCCCCGCGCCCGGCGCCGGGAAGATCAACCTCGACAAGGGCCGCGTCAGCCTCCAGAAGAACCAGACCGTGTCCCTCGTCAAGGGCGGCCGCCCCCTGCTCTCCCAGGTCAAGATGGGCCTCGGCTGGGAACCGGCGTACCGCGGCAAGGACATCGACCTGGACGCCTCGGTCATCGCCTACGGCCCGCAGCGCAACCACATCGACAGCTGCTACTTCGGCAAGCTCCAGATCGTGCAGGGCGCGATCCGCCACTCCGGCGACAACCTCACCGGTGAGGGCGGTGGGGACGACGAGGTCATCACCGTCGACCTCGGGCGCCTCCCCCAGGAGGTCACCGGGCTGGTCTTCACGGTCAACTCCTTCTCCGGCCAGAAGTTCACCGAGGTCGCCAAGGCGTACTGCCGGCTGATCGACGCCGCCTCCGGCGAGGAACTCGTCCGCTTCGACCTCACCAACGCCGAGGCGCAGACCGGCGTGATGATGGCCAAGCTGATCAGGCAGTTCTCCGGCGAGTGGGAGATGACGGCCATGGGCGACTTCGTGAAGTCCCGCACGGTGAGGGGGATGGTGAAGCCGGCGGCCCAGGCGCTGTAGCCAGCCGTATCACCGGGATCAGTCGTACGACGTCCAGGGCGCCCCCGGCCAAGGGGGCGCCCGGTCTCTTTGCGGGGCCACTGTCCGCGGGGGGACCGGGGGGACTG
>NZ_JAKEIP010000625.1 GCF_021474425.1 Streptomyces muensis
GGGCATGGAGGGCTGGGGAGCACCGGGGCCGGGCGGTGGCATGCCGGGGCCGCCACCCGGAGGCATCCCCGGAACCCCGGGCGGCTGAGGCGCACCGGGAGCGGGCGGCGGCGGAGGCACGCCCGGACCGCCCACCGGGGGCGCCGACAGCACGGTCTCCGCATGGTGCACGGCACCCCGCGCACCACCCGAGGAACCCGGGCCGCCAGGAGCACCCGGAGCACCCGGAGGCTGCGGCGCACCGGGGGCACCGGCACCCTGCGCACCCGGAACACCAGGGGGACCCGGAGGCTGCGGCGCACCCGGCATGCCCGGAGCACCCGGAGTACCGGGCGGGCTGGGGATGCCGGGCGGATTCGGCGCACCGGGGGCACCCGGCGCACCAGGAGGTCCCGGAGGCTGCGGCGCGCCACCCATCTGGTTCGGGTCGGCCAGCACGGTCGCCGCATGATGCACCCCGCCCGGGGGCGTACCACCGGGCGTACCGGGCGGATTGGGGGTACCCGGAGGATTCGGCACCCCAGGCCCACCGGGCGCACCCGGAACACCGGGAGCACCGGGCGGCGGCGGAACCCCCGGCCCCGCAGCACCCTCCGGCCCCTCAGGACCGAGCGCCGACACCATCTGCGTCGGAACGTACCCACCCGCCGGAGCACCCCGCGGGGGGCCGGGGCCCCGCGCCCCCCCGCGGGGCCGGGGGGGGCGGGGCGCCCGGGGGGCCCGGGGGGGGGG
>NZ_JAKEIP010000626.1 GCF_021474425.1 Streptomyces muensis
GCCTGGAGGGTCCCGCGGACCTCGCCGCTCCCGGGCCCCCCGCCCTCCGGGGGCGACCGGCCCGGGGGGCACCCCGCGGGCCCCGCATGGGGGTGGGTGGGCGGCCCGCCGCCCACCTCCGCCATTCCGGAGCCGGAGCTCTGCCCGCAGTGCCGTACGCCCCGTGAGGGCGGTGCGCCGTTCTGCGAGGAGTGCCGGTGGAACTTCCTGACCAACACGGCGACGTCGTACACCCCCGCCGCCCCGCGCCAGCCGGCGCCCGGCCCGGGCCCGGGCGGCCCGTTCCAGCAGCCGCCGGGTCCCGGCCCGTCGTACGGCGGCGGTGACTCGTACGACTACCAGAGCTCGCGCCCGTCCCAGGTGAACCGCCCGGCCGAGCCGCTCCCGCCGTTCGGCGGCGACCCTCAGGGCGGCCCGGGCGGCCCCGGCCCCGGTGGACCTGGCGGCCCGGGCGGACCTGGCGGCTTCGGCCCCGGCCCGGGCGGTCCCGGTGGTCCTGGCAACCCCGGCGGCCATGGCGGCCCGGGTGGCTTCGGCCCCGGCCCGGGCGGGCCGGAGGGACCGTTGGATCCCGGACCGCCGGCCCCGCCCGCCTTCCCGCAGGAGACGAACCGTCCGCAGCAGGGCGGCCCATCCTTCGGCGGCGGTGACGACGACTGGGTGATCTCCCCGCCGTCGTCCGGCCCCGGTGGTGCGCCGGGCGGTCCCGGT
>NZ_JAKEIP010000627.1 GCF_021474425.1 Streptomyces muensis
GGGGGTGCGGACGGCGGGATCCATGGGGGGTTGTTACCCCTGCCGGTGGTTGAACTCGATCCCGGCGGGGATCTGTTGTGCCACGGCTGGACTCATCTCTCCCACGTGGACGTATTCCAGATGAGGGAAGGCGGTGAGCCAGGCCAGTCCCTCCACCGGGTGCGGGGCGTCCAGCGACAGCCGAGTGAGCCGTTCGGGCACGATGAGTTCCGTCAGATCCTCGACCCGGTAGGCGCCGCGCACCACTATGCACGCTCGGCCGCCCACGGAGCGGAGCGTGCGGAGGTCGTCGGCGGTGCGTGCCGAGACGGGCACATGGTCGGGCAGGTACGCGAGGATCTCGCGGGCGTAGAGCTCGCGGTCGAAGTGCTGCCAGTCCGAGGACAGCGCACGCAGGACCGCCGGGCTTCGATGGGCCCGGAAGCGTGTCAGGAAATGCAGCGCCGCCTCACTGCCCAGCGCCGAGGCCAGAACGACCACCTGAAGGGCCTCTTCGTCGTCTACCTCGTCCGGCCCTGGCAGCAGGCCCAGCACCAGATCACCTCCGGCGCGTGCCAGATCCAGGGTCATCCTGCCGTCACGCGGCGGAATCAGCGCCCCCAACTCTCGCTCCACCAACTCACGCACCCCGGGCTCCACCTCCGCCACGTACCGCAACCCCGCCGCCGCCAACAACGTCCCCCGAGCCGACCC
>NZ_JAKEIP010000628.1 GCF_021474425.1 Streptomyces muensis
GGTCCCCACCCCCGCGGAACTGGCCCGGCTGGCCCTGCACCCGGACGACGACCTCGCGCCCAACCGCCCCGGCGAGGCGCTCCTCGTGGCCCTCGACCGGGACCCGGGCCCCTCCCACCGCCTGCGCGCCGACCCGCGCCGCCGGGAACTGACCGCGGAACAGACGGTCGGCGAGGCCCTGGACCGGCTGGACAGCGCGGGCTGGCACACACTGCACTCCGTGCCACTCCCCGGCGGCGACCGCATCCACCACCTCCTGATCGGCCCCGGCGGACTGTTCGCCCTGCACACCCTGTACGCCCGCAAGCAGAAGGTGACCGTCACCGACCAGACGATCGCCCTCGGCCGCCGCGACCCGTACCCCCTCCTCCGCCGCCTCCGCACCGAAGCCGACCGCGCCACCTACGCCCTGACCGCCGAGGTCCACCCGGTCCTCACCCTGTTCGCCCCGTCAGACATCACGATCAAAACGCCCCCACGCGACCTCCGCATCCTCCGCGACACGGAACTGGAGGGCCTGGCCCGCCTGGGCGGCGTACTCAAGCCGGCAGACGTGGAGGCACTGCACGCGATGGCGAGGGACCGGGGGGTATGGCACCGCCTGGGCGTTTGAGACCGAGGCGTTGCCGCCAGGCATTTTCAGCCCGTCCGGCGTTTGAGGACGAAGCGTTGCCATCCCGATCCCCCACCC
>NZ_JAKEIP010000629.1 GCF_021474425.1 Streptomyces muensis
CCCCCCTGCCCCGACCCGCCCGGCCAGGGGCGCGGCCCGCGCCGCGGCAGACCGCCCGGCCCGCGCTGCGGGGGATCGCCCGGTACGGCGAACCCGCACGGCGGCGGAAGGCTCGGCGAGCCAGGCGGAAGCCCCGGCTGCGGGCGCGGCTCCCGCCACAGGCACAGCGGGAACACCGCGACGCGCGCGCACGGCGGCGGAAGGCTCGGCCAGCCAGCAAGGTCAGGTCGGTCAGCAGGAAGCGGCGCCGGTCGCAGAGGGTTCGCCCAGCCAGACGGAGGCTGCGGCCGGAGCCGGTTCGCCCGGCCAGACGTCCGCCGCAGCTGCAGCCGACTCCACACCGGAGACGACCGCGCCCCCGGCGGACACTGGCACCCCGGCCTCGCCTCGCCGTTCCCGGACCGCCGGCGAGGGCTCGGCGAGCCAGCGGGCCGAGGCATCGGCGGACACGACGACCGAGGGAACAGGGGACGAGCAGCAGCCTGCCGCGACCACCGCCCCGCCGGCCCGGCGTGCCCGCAGCGCCGGCGAAGGCTCGGCATCGCACCGCCCTCGCCGGTCCCGCAGCGCCTCTGACGGCTCCGCGAGCCAGAGGCTGTCGCCTATACCCAACAGACGCTGCCGACGAACAGCTATCCCTGTAGATCACGGTGGGCGCCGTGGAA
>NZ_JAKEIP010000630.1 GCF_021474425.1 Streptomyces muensis
GGTGGGGCGAGGTCGCCGGGGGTGGTGAGAACGGCGGCCGCCCAGAGGTGCCCGTGCCGCAGCCGCTCCTGGACGGGCAGCCCACGAAGCGTGGCGTAAAGGAACCCGGCCGCGAAGGCGTCACCGGCCCCTGTCGCCGCGACGACGTCCACGTCAAGGGCGGGCACGAAGGTCCCCGGCGTCGCGGCCGCCCGGGGGTGGGACGCGCGGCCCGGCGCTACCGGGGCACCGCCTGCGCCCACCCGTGCCGCCCCAGCGGCACGACTGCCCGCAGGCTGGGTGGGACGACTGCCCACAGGCTGCACAGGTCCACCGGCCGCAGGCTCAGTGGATCCGCCGGCATCGCCGCCCGCAGGCTGCCCGGAACGACCGGTGGCCGGCTGCGTGGGACGATCGACCGCACCACGCAACGCCGGATCCTCCGCCCACCCAAGGGGCGCGGGGAACTGCGCGACCAGCCCCCCACCACCCGCAGACTCCGCTGAATCACCAACCACACCTTCCAACTGACGGCTGTCCTCCACCCCCAGGGGCGCGGGGAACTGCGCGACCGGCCCCCCACTACCCGCACCTTGCACAGGACGACCAGCCGCACCACGCAACGCCGGATCCTCCGCCACCCCAAGGGGCGCGGGGACCTGCGCGACCAGCCCCCCACCTG
>NZ_JAKEIP010000631.1 GCF_021474425.1 Streptomyces muensis
AGGGTGGGCAGCACGGGTGCGGCGGTGGGCGGTACGACGACGGGGGCCGACTCCTCCTCGACGATCCCGGCGAAGCGGGCGCCACCGCGACGGCGCTTACGCTGCTGCGCCCCCTGCCGGTCGGGCCGGCCCGTCTCCCCGGCAGCGGGCGCCGCCTGCTCCTCGGCCGCCCAGGATGTCGTCACGGCGGCGGCCGGCCGCCCGTCGCGCTGATCCGGAACGGTCCGGACTCCGCGAGCGGCGGAGTGGGGCTCATGGGGGTGCGCACGATCCGCTGCGGCCGCGGTGTCCCTGGCGGCGGCCCCGGGGTTCCTGCCGGCTCCGGTGTCTCCGGCGGTTCCGGGGGCCGCCGTGGCGCCTCCGAACCGGTCGCCTCCGAATCCGTCGCCTCCCAAGTGGTCGCCTGCGAACCGATCAGCTTCGAACCGGTCGCCTGCGAACCCGTGGGCCTCGAACCGCCCGCCCTCGAACGCGTCGGCCTCGCCCCTGTCGCCCGCGAACCCGTCGCCCGCGAACCCGTCGGGCTCGAAGCGCCCGCCCGCGAACCCGTCGGGCTCGCCCCTGTCGGCCCCGCCCCTGTCGGCATCGAACCCGTCGCCCGCGAACCGACCGCCAGCCAACCGTCCACCCTCGAACC
>NZ_JAKEIP010000632.1 GCF_021474425.1 Streptomyces muensis
GTCCCCCTCCACGGAACCGACGAACACCTCCGCCCCGCCGCCCACGGACGCCGCCGGCGCCGCCGAGGGCGCCTCCGCCGCGGCCCGCGATCCCGCACCGCCGACGCTGCGCCGCGGCGACAAGGGCTCCGAGGTGGTCGAGCTCGAACTGCGCCTCGCCCAACTCGGCCTCTACACCAGGGAGGCCGGCGGCAGCTACAACGAGGGCGTCGAGGACGCGGTGACCAGGTATCAGTGGGCGCGGGGGGTTCAGCCGGAGGAGTACGGGGTGTACGACCTGGCCACGCGTGAGCGGCTGGAATCGGAGACGACGGAGCCGTGACGGGGTTCGGGTTCGCCCAATAACTCGGGGCTTCGGGTCCGATGGCGACTGCGGGTCGTGGTGGGTTGCTCGCGCAGTTCCCCGCGCCCCTAAAGGGTCGGCCTCGCGGCCGCCAACCCAGGGGCGCGGGGAACTGCGCGACCAGCCACACGCGACCCGCACCCGCCATCGCTCCGCCACCCCTGCACCCCTAGAGGCTGGCCTCGCGGTAGCCCACCAAGGGGCGCGGGGAACTGCGCGAGCAACCCGCCACAACCCGCACCCGCCACCACACCGCCACCCCCGAGCTCTCAGGCGACGACCACCCGAAC
>NZ_JAKEIP010000633.1 GCF_021474425.1 Streptomyces muensis
CCGGGGTTCGCTTCTTCCGGGGCGGGGCCGCCGGGTGGGCCTCGGCACGGCTGCTGCCGGGCTGGTTGCAGGAGATCGTGCGGGTGACGATGCGGCCGGCGGAGGTGCGTTGGCGTTCGCGGCGCAGGTAGCCGTGGGTTTCCAGTTCGCGTAAGGCGGCGGCGATACGGGTCGTGCCCTCGGGGAAGCGGGCGGCGAGGGTCTTGATGTCGACGCGGGCGCCTGCGGGGAGCGACTGGATGTAGACGGCCAGGCCGATCGCCAGGCCCGAGAGGGAGGGGTGCTGGGCCAGGTGGTTGCCGATCACCGTGAAGCGGGTGGTGTGGCGGGTGTGCTCGTGGACCAGGCCGCCGCCGGTTCGGGTGGTGTTGGCGGCAAGTTGGGACTGCGGGCGCGAGGGCGCGCTAGGGTTTTGGGTATCCATCGGGAAGGGGCGTTTCTTCCTTGGTGGTCAGGCCCTCGCACTGGGATGCCAGTCCCGGCGAGGGCCGTCGTATGTCTGGGGCATATCTGCGGTGGTGCTGCGGCGAGCGTAAGCCCGGCAACCTGTCCCGAATCCAGCCGAGTTGGTGATGTTCACCCGGGTGGGTGAGTTTGCGCCGTGAGCGGGAGGGAGGGGTGG
>NZ_JAKEIP010000634.1 GCF_021474425.1 Streptomyces muensis
GGGGTGCCGGGGTGGGGGAGGTGTTCCCCGATCCGGTCGCGTGCGTTCCGGAACGGGCGCGGCCCGACGCCCAGCGGCGGCGCGGCTTCCGTATCGGGTGCACCGCCGACGGCCCCGAGGGGCCTGTGCGGCTCGACGTCGCCGTCCAGGCCGAGCCCGAACTGCGGATCGTGGGGGAGCGGCTGAGCGCGGGCGGGGTCGTCCTGCTGGAGACGGCGCTGCGCGATCCGAGCCGGCCCTTCGTACAGGCCGCCTGGCATACGGCCGGGCAGTCGCCGGTGACGCGGGCCCCGCTGCCCGACGATCGGCTCGGCACGGCTCTGCTGCCGCTGCGGGTGGCCGGGAAGACGGACGGGCAGCGGCGGGTGCTCGCCGCCGCGGAGCAGATGGTCGTGGCGTTGCGGTCGGTCTTCGCCTGTGATCCCCGGCCGGATCGGATGCGGGCGCCGGTGCCGATCGGTTCGGGGCGGTTGCTCGGGGGCTGCGACAACCTCGCCGAGGTGCTGTGGCGGACCCGTGCCGAGTGCGGGCGGCGGCATGCGCGGCTGGTGGCGGCGGTGCGGGCGGGGTGTGGCGCGGGGGCCCGCCGACGTGGTGCCGTGTCCGGGCGGGGCGG
>NZ_JAKEIP010000635.1 GCF_021474425.1 Streptomyces muensis
GGGCGGGGGCCGTACGGTACGTCGGCCCGGCCGGGGACGCGGTGATCGCCCGGTTCCCCGAGACGCTGGTGTCGGACGGCGGCCCGAAGAAGGCGGGGCGCGTACAGGCCTGGGTGGTCGGCCCGGGCGCCGGGGACGACGCGGCGACGGTGGCGGAGGTGCTGGCGACGGACGTACCGGTACTGCTGGACGCGGACGGGCTGAGGCTGGCGGACCCGGCGGCGGTACGGGAACGTACGGCCCCGACCCTGATGACCCCGCACGCCGGGGAGGCGGCGGCGCTGCTCGGGGTCGCGCGGGAGGAGGTCGAGGAGGCCCGGCTGGCTTCGGTGCGGGAGTTGGCGGCGCGGTATGCGGCGACGGTCCTGCTGAAGGGGTCGACGACGCTGGTGGCGGACGCGGGCGGCGCGGGCCCCGTGCGCGTGAATCCGACCGGCACCGGCTGGCTGGCCACGGCAGGCAGCGGCGACGTGCTGTCCGGCCTGGCGGGCTCACTACTGGCGGCCGGCCTCACGACGGTGGACGCGGCGAGCGTGGCGGCGTATCTCCACGGCCTCTCGGCAAGATTCGCGGCGAACGGGGCGCCGGTGGGGGCGCAGGATGTGGCGGAGGGGAT
>NZ_JAKEIP010000636.1 GCF_021474425.1 Streptomyces muensis
TCCCGGTGCTGCGCCCTGTCGATCCCGACGCCCAGGCGGCCCCGGCCCCGACCGCCACCCCGGCGGCCGGCGTCCCGGCGCCGCCCGCGCCCGAACAGCCCGCCCCCGCACAGCCGGTGGCAGAGCCGGAGCCCGAGCTCAACCACGCCGCCGCCGACGCCGAGGCCGCTCGGCTCTTCGGCGGTGACGACGATGACGTGGAGCCGGAGGAGGAGCGGAACGACGCAGCGGAGTCGGCCGACTCCACCGGATCCGTCTCCGTGACGGAAAGTCCGGAAGGCCCGGAAAGCCGGGAAGACTCGGAAGGCGACGCGTCGGCCCCCGCCGCCCAGGCCCAGGCCCAGTCCCCGGCCGCCGCGGTGACGCCGGAGCAGGAGCCGGAGGGAGCCCCGGACGCGCAGTCCGCGTCGGCCCCCGCCGCTCCGACCGCTCCCGCACAGCCGCCCGCGCCCGAGGGGCAGCAGCCGCAGGCCCAGTCGACCGGACAGGTCCCGGTGCCACCGCAGACGCAGGCCCCGGAGCAGCCGCAGGCGCAGCCCGCCGTGCCGCCCCAGACGCAGCC
>NZ_JAKEIP010000637.1 GCF_021474425.1 Streptomyces muensis
CCCCTCCCCCGCCGCCCGCACCCCCGGCAGCAACTGCTCCTCCGCGCACGCCGCCGACACCTCGAAGTGCCCCTTCTCGAACCCGAAGTTGCCCGCGAGACCGCAGCAGCCGCCGCTCAGCTCCCCGCTCAGCCCCGCGGCCGCGCGCAGCCGGCGGTCCGCCGTGTCGCCGAGCACCGCGTGCTGATGGCAGTGCGTCTGCCCGACCGCCGGCCGATCCACGCGGGGCGGCGTCCAGTCGGGGGCGAGCCGCTCCAGGGCCTCGGCGAAGGTGAGCACACGGTCGGCCAGGCGGCGGGCCCGTGGATCGTCGTGCAGCAGCTCCGGCAGGTCCGAGCGCAGGGCCGCGGCGCAGCTCGGCTCCAGGACGACGACCGGGGCGGCGGCCGTCTCCAGCACCGGCTCCATCAGGTCCAACGTGCGGCGCAGCACCGCGCGGGCGCGGTCCAACTGCCCCGTGGAGACGTACGTCAGCCCGCAGCAGACCCGCCCGCGGCCCCGGAGCAGCGAGACCGGATCCATAGCCACCGCCACTCCCCCCTCGGCCCCCTTGGACC
>NZ_JAKEIP010000638.1 GCF_021474425.1 Streptomyces muensis
CGACAGCACGTCCCCACCGACGCCCGACACCACCCAACAAGACCAGCCGAACGCCCCCGGGCCGCAAGCCCCTCGGATGCCCGGCGAAGGGCTCCGGACGCCCGGTGACGTCTCTCGGATGCCTGGTGACGGGCTCCAGACGCCCGGGGACTTCCCCCGGACCCCCGGCGACGCCTCCCGAACGTCCGGCGACGGGCTTCGGGCGCCTGGTGACGTCCCTCGGTCGCGCGGCGAGGCGTTCCAGACGCCCGGCGACTTCTCCCGGACGCCCGGCGACGCCTCCCGAACGTCCGGCGACGGGCTTCGGGCGCCTGGTGACGTCCCTCGGACGCGCGGCGACGCGCTTCAGCCCCCCGGCGACTTCGCACGGACACCCGGCGACGCCCCCCGAATGTCCAGCAACACCACCCGTACGCCCGGCGACGCGCCTCGGACGCCGGGCGACGGGCTCCGGACGCGCGGTGACGTCTCTCGGATGCCCGGCGACGCGCTCCAGACACCCGGCGACCTCCCCCGGGCGCCCGGCGGCACCCCCCGAATGTCCAGCAACAC
>NZ_JAKEIP010000639.1 GCF_021474425.1 Streptomyces muensis
GCCCCCTCCGGCCCGTACAGCACCGCTCGGCCGCCCACCCGCTGGGCCAGCTGCCGCAGGACCGCCCGGACCGGATCGGGGCGTGAGGCCGCCGCGGCCAGGCTCTGCTGGGCCTCTGTCACGCGGCGCAGTTCGGTGTGGCGGGCCTGGGCCATGAGTTGCCAGACCGCGCGGGCCACGCCCGAGAAGGTGGTGCGGGGCGGGACCTCCAGGAGCGGGAGGCCGTACGCGTCGCACGCGGCCACCAGGGCGCGCGGCACCGTGTCGTGGACGGGCGCGAGGCCGAAGCCGAGCGCCGTGCCGCCCGCCGCCACGATCCGCGACACGTAGTCGTCGAAGTACGTCCCCGAGCCCGCCGCCTCCGGGATGTGCACCCCGGCCGTCAGCAGCAGCTCGCCGCCCAGCAGGTACGGATACGGATCGGCCATCTCCGAGGTGTGCGCCCAGTGCACGGCCGGGTCCGCGTCCAGGGGCCCGGCGATCTGGCGCAGGCCCAGGTCCTCGCGGGCCAGGAGGGCCGAGAGCGCGGGCATGTCGTAGTCCAG
>NZ_JAKEIP010000640.1 GCF_021474425.1 Streptomyces muensis
GCCCGCGGCCCCGCCGGCCTCGCCCCCGCCGGTCCCCACGCCGAAGGACGTCGCCGACCGCCAGAGCGGCCAGGGCAGCGACGAGGAGACCGTCACGGTCACCCAGAAGCGCCTGAGCTTGATGATGACCCGGGAGAAGGACCAGGGCAGGCAGTCCGCGCTGCGCGACCTCGCCGCGGAGGCCGGTCTCGACCCGGACAGCGTCGACGCCGAGCAGATCAAGCAGGTCCTCGGCGATGCCAAGAAGCTCAAGGAAGCCCAGCTGTCCGAAGAACAGCGCCGGGAGGCCGCGTTCGCCGACCGGGAGAAGGCGATCACCGCCAAGGAGACCACCGCCGCCGAGACCCTGGCCGCGGCCCAGGCCAAGCTGCAGGAGGCGCAGCGCACCTCGGCGCTCATCGGCCTCGGTGCAGCCGACGCGGACCTCGAGGACGCCCTCGTGCTGCTGGACAAGGCCCTCGCCGAGACCCCGGACGCCGACGCCGATGCGATCGCGGAGGCGGCCAAGGACCTCAAGAAGCGCCGCCCCGCCCTGTTCGGGAC
>NZ_JAKEIP010000641.1 GCF_021474425.1 Streptomyces muensis
GATGGGACGGGTAGGGGCGGCGGGGGCGAGGAATGCCGGGGCCGCACCACCGCCGGGTGACAGAGAACGGACGTTATCCACAGCCCCCGGCACCCGCCCCCGCAGCGACGTACGCTGGAAGCCCCCGGCCCACTACACGCGTCGGGCCCTTCGTGTTGCCCACCCCCCGGACGGAAGCGCCCCCTCCATGAGCCTGCACGGTCTGCTCGACGCCGTAGTCAAGGACACCGCCCTCGCGGAAGCGATCACGGCGGCCGCAGACGGCAACCGCATGCACGTCGACCTGGTCGGCCCCCCGGCGGCCCGCCCCTTCGCCATCGCCGCCCTCGCCCGCGAGACCGACCGCCCGGTCCTCGCGGTGACGGCGACGGGCCGCGAGGCCGAGGACCTGGCGGCGGCCCTGCGCTCGCTCCTCCCCTCGGAGGGCGTCGTGGAGTACCCGTCCTGGGAGACCCTGCCGCACGAGCGCCTCAGCCCCCGCAGCGACACCGTGGGCCGCCGCCTCGCCGTCCTGCGCCGCCTCGCCCACCCC
>NZ_JAKEIP010000642.1 GCF_021474425.1 Streptomyces muensis
GGAAAGGGGTCCGTCAGGAATCGAGAAGCGGGGGGCCATGCCCACGGCTAGCGTGACGGACATGGACATCTCGATTCACGCCAGCTTCCTCCCGCACGACGACCCGGAGGCCTCCCTCGCCTTCTACCGCGACGCCCTCGGCTTCGAGATCCGCACCGACGTCGGCCAGGGCAAAATGCGCTGGATCACGGTCGGCCCCGCCGGCCGGCCCGGCACCTCCATCCTCCTCGCACCCCCCGCCGCCGACCCCGGCATCACCGACGACGAGCGCCGCGTCATCGCCGAGATGATGGCCAAGGGCACCTACGGCTGGATCCTCCTGGCCACCGCGGACGTCGACGCCACCTTCGAGAAGGTGCAGGCGACCGGCGCCGAGGTCGTCCAGGAGCCCACCGACCAGCCGTACGGCATCCGCGACTGCGCCTTCCGCGACCCCGCGGGCAACCTGATCCGCATCCAGGCCCGGGGCTGAGCCCACCCCCATGAAGATCCACAAGTACGACACCGTCATCG
>NZ_JAKEIP010000643.1 GCF_021474425.1 Streptomyces muensis
GTGTTTCTTCTCCTCTCCCGGCCCGGGGGGGGGGGGGGGGGGGGGCGGGGGGCCCCCCCCCCCCCCCCCCCCGAGGGCCGGGGTCGAAGGGGCAGCGCCCCTGGAGGATGGGAATGGTAGGGGCGGCGGGGGCGAGATCCATCCCCGGCTCCGCCCCAAAACCCACAGCTCACCCCCCACTGTCAGTGCCACCCCCTATCGTCCGATCGCATGACGACCCCGCGCCCCACCACCGAACTGACGGCAGACGAAGCCCGCCGCATCGCCCTCCGCGCACAGGGCTTCCTCGGCACCCCCAACCGCAGATCCGGCGTCCGCGGCATCCTCCGTCACCTCGGCGCGGTCCAACTCGACACCATCTCGGTCCTGGCCCGCTCCCACGAACTCATCCCGTACGCCCGCCTGGGCGCAGTGGGCCGCAAGGCGATCGAGACCGCCTATTGGACGACCCCGTCCAGACCCACCACAGCCACAGCCCCCACAACCGCACCCCCGGCCGCGGGGCCCCA
>NZ_JAKEIP010000644.1 GCF_021474425.1 Streptomyces muensis
GGCTTGGACGGGGACCGGAGCGCGGGCGCGGGCGCGGGTATGGGCGCCGACGACGAGGCGTGCGCACAGGCCGGCGCGCATACCGCCCACGTGGGCACGGACGCGGACGCGAACGCGGACCCGCGCGCGGACGCACCCCCGGGCCCCGCCCCGGACAAGAGCGCGGCCGTGAACGCGAACGCCGCCTCGGACCTGGGCGTGGCCTCGGGCGCGGCCCCGGACCCGGGTGCAGACATGAACTCACACGCAGAGCCCGGCCCGGACGGAGCCCCAGACCCGGACCCGGGCACCAACCCGGGCGCGGGCACAGACCCGGTCCCGGACCCGAGCGCGGACGTGAACCCAGGCACAGGCACGCAGGCAGACCCGACCCCAGGCACGGACGCAGACCCGACCCCGGGCGCGGACGCAGACCCCGGCACGGACGCGAGCCCAGCCTCCGCCCCGAGTACACGCAGGAACCCGGCCACAGGCCCGCACGCTCACCCGTCGGCGCACGCCACCCCC
>NZ_JAKEIP010000645.1 GCF_021474425.1 Streptomyces muensis
CCCCCCAACCACACCCGCACCGCATCCCCCGCCGAACCCGACGGGGGCCGGATCCGCAGATGGATCCGGCCCCCGTCCTCGTCGAGCCGCCACTCATGCCCCCAGCCCTCGGGCAACTTCCCCAGCACCCTGATCACCGCGGTCACAGCCGGCGCATCCCCACCAGCCCTACGGACCAGCACCAGGTCCTGGAACTCCACAGCCCTCATCCACTCCGCTCACTGCCACGTCACTGCCACCCGTTCACGGCCACCTGAACCGAGGGCCCACCCCGCCCCGCGACGGCCACCTCCACACTCACCGGCAACGCGACCAGCAACGCCAGCGCGAGCACCGAAACCCCTGTTCTCCACACGGCCTTGGTCGCAGTCATGTCCGTGATCCCCGTGTTCCCCCTGTTGTCCATGCCCACGACTCTGCCAGCACCCACCGACAGCCTCCAGAGCGACCGCTGTCAGGATCCTGCACGACAAGGACCACTTCCTGTCAGCCCACCCAC
>NZ_JAKEIP010000646.1 GCF_021474425.1 Streptomyces muensis
TCCGGGGAGGGCGAGGAGGTGCGTACGGGACGCGGGGACGGCCGGGCGGGTGGCGCCGGGCGCGAGGCGGACTCGTACGTCCTGGAGGAGCGCGGCCGCGGCGGGGTTGCCGCGCAGCGTGCGCAGGGCGGCGAGGTCGGCGGGGTCCGGGTGGTAGCCGGCGCCGAGGGCCTCCTCGAGGAGGGTGAGGTAGCCGGCTGCGGAGCCGGGGAGGGCGGCGCGGTAGCGGGCGAGGTCGGCCACCAGGAAGGCACGCAGCCGGGCACCCTCGCGCATCGCCTCGTCGAGGGACTCGGCGAGACGGAGACAGGCCTGGACCTCCTCGGGGGAGACGGGGCTGGGGTTGAGGGCGAGGGCGAGAGCGCGGCGGAGCACACGCAGCTCCTCCGCGCCGAACGCCATGCCGCCGCGGGATCCGTAGGGCGTGGGCATGCGGCGACGATACGCGCTAATCAGACAAACGCGGCATAGGGGGGTGGGTGTGGCGTGGGG
>NZ_JAKEIP010000647.1 GCF_021474425.1 Streptomyces muensis
AGTCGGTACCGGCGTTCGGGAGGCAGAGTCCGGGGCCGGTCCTGGGCGCGGGGGAGCACAGACTGAGGCCGGCCCAGGGGGGCGGGGTGCGGAAAACGAGGCCGGTCCTGGGGACTGGGAAGCTGACGCCGGCCTTGGGCGTCGAGGAGCGACGGCCGACGCCAGCCCAGAGGGCCGGGGAACCGACGCCGCACACAGTCCTGCGGGTCCCGAGCACCGGCACGCCGGAGCCGAGGCGGCGCCCTCAGGACCGGACGCTGAATCCGGGACACGATCGCCGGAAAACGGGCGGTCTGGACTTACCGCCGGGCGCCAGGAGCCGAGTCCGGGCCAGCGGATGGAACCTGGGCCGGGCGAGACGTTGATCCCTGAAGTCGCGGAGACGTCAGGTCCCCACATCGGCCCGCCATCCACCCCAGATCGCACGGACACGTCACTCCACGAACCCGAGGAGACAAAGGGCTCCCTCCCCGGAGCC
>NZ_JAKEIP010000648.1 GCF_021474425.1 Streptomyces muensis
GGGTCGGGGCCGCGCCCGGGGGTTTCCGTCCTAGGTCGGGCGGAACGGTGAGTTCAAGAGGGGCTCTGCGTTGACGCCCGCCGCTGCGGGCGGACACCCCCCGACACGGCCCCTTGCCGCCGTGGGCGACTGCGGCCACGTCTCGGTGCGGCACGCCGACACGTCCCTTGCCGCCGCGGGCGGGTGCGGTCACGTCTCGGTACGGGCCCGCTGCAACCCCCTAGGGGCGCGGGGAACTGCGCGATCAGCCACTACGGACCCGCAGTCGGCGTCTGGCCTGGGTCCTTGCCGCGCACTGTCGCTGCCAGGAGGGTGACGGCTGTTCCCGCTGCTGCCCAGGCTGCGAGGACCAGGAGGGAGGGAGTTGTGTCGTTGCCCTTGAAGTAGGCGATCGAGCGGGTTGTCCAGGTGCCTGCGCCCGGGGGTAGGGCTGGGCCGATGTCTCTCCAGAACGGGGGGAGCAGTGGGGGTG
>NZ_JAKEIP010000649.1 GCF_021474425.1 Streptomyces muensis
GGGTGGGGGCTCGGGACGGCTGTGGCCTCGTCCTCGAACGCCGGGCGGGCTGAAAGTCGCCGGAGGCGCTGGCTTCCTCTCATCCGACTTTCACCGAGACCTCATACGGTGGGCGCATGACGCAGGTGACTCCTCCCGGCTGGTACCCCGACCCGGGGCAGAAAAGTGACGGTCCGCCCACCGAGCGCTGGTGGGACGGCAAGGCGTGGACGGATCAGGTCCGGCCCGTGGGGTCGGCGGACGTATGGGGGCCTCCGGAGCAGTTGGCCGCCGGCGGGGCGTATCCGGTGCATCCGGGTTATCCCGGGCAGTTGCAGTCGGGCGGGCGGCGTGGGCTGCGTACGGGCATAGCCGTGGGAGTCGCCGCGGTCGTCCTCGCGAGCATCGGCGTCGGCGTGTACGCGCTCACCGCCGACGACGGCTCGGGCGGCGGCAGCGCCGACTCCCGGCAGCGGGGGCCGGAC
>NZ_JAKEIP010000650.1 GCF_021474425.1 Streptomyces muensis
GGGTGGGGTTTGGTGGGGTTCTTTCAACCTCGTGTTTCTTTGAGGGGATCGCCCGTGGCACCGCAGCATGGATTTCTGGGCATCGGTGGCACGGTGACTTCGGCCCACACCGTCTTGCGTGGCGCTGGGCCCTCGGAGAATCCCCAGCGGTCCACGAACGCCTCCACGAGGAGCAGCCCACGTCCCGACTCGGCCTCCGGGTCGGCGTGTTGGGGGTGCGGGAAGCGGTCGCCGCAGGTGTCCGTGACCTCGATGCGGAGGGTGTCGGCGACGACGTAGAGAAGCAGGAGGAAGTCCCTGCCGGGGATGCGGCCGTGGAGGGCGGCGTTGGCTGCCAGTTCGGCGACGATGTGCCTCGCCGGGTCCAAGGGCAGGCCCCAGTTGCGGAGTTGTTCGGTGGCTAGGAGGCGGGCGAGGCGGGCGCCGCGTGGGGTGGGGGACAGTTGCACGCTGAAGTTGCGGAT
>NZ_JAKEIP010000651.1 GCF_021474425.1 Streptomyces muensis
GGCGGTGGGGGAGGCGGAGGCCCGTCGTCCGCTCCGGGTGACGGCCGGTTCCGACGCCCCCGAGGAGGCCGCGGCGACCTCGGAGGCGGCCCGATCGGCCGGACGACCGTGGGCGCGCCGTACATGTCGTCGCCACCGTCACGCCCCGGCACGTCCTCGGGCGGTCGCGCACCTGGTCGCGCACCCTCGGGCGACCGCACATCCTCGGGTGGCGGGTTCGCTCCGGGCGGCCGAGCGTCCTCCGGCTCGCGCGGCCGGCCCGGTACGCGCAGATACGGGTTCGTCGCCGGGTTCGGAGGCCGGTACGGGGCACCGGGGGCGTACGGCCCGGACCGGCCGGCGTACGGCGAGACCCCGGCACCCGAGGTCGTAGGACCGGCAGGACCGGCAGGACCGGCAGGACCGGCAGGACCAGCAGGACCACCAGGACCAGCGGGGCCCGCAGGACCCGCCCCCGACCTC
>NZ_JAKEIP010000652.1 GCF_021474425.1 Streptomyces muensis
GCCCCTACCCGTCCCCTCCCCAGGGGCTCCGCCCCTTCGACCCCGGGGTCGTTCTTCGTCTGCGGCCCGGTGGGGGCTGGTCGCGCAGTTCCCCGCGCCCCTTCTGGGGGCTCCGCCCCCAGACCCCGCTGTCGGCCCGCCGCGCTGGAAGGGCTGAGGGCTAGGGACGGCAATGGCTTGTCCTCAAACGCCGGACGGGCTGAAGGTACACGCGGGGCGAGTGCCCACCAACCTCCGCTGGTCCCACGACACCGGCCGCGAGGGAGCCGAAGGGGGCGCGTCGGTGTCGGGAGGGCGAACGCGCGGAGGCCCGAAGGGCTGAGCACGATCGGCCTCCCGACACCGACATGTGGCGCCCCCGCAGGCGACCGAGCCAGACATTCGGCACCCCAGCTGCAAAAAGCACAACACAGCCCACCGAGCCATCAAACCCCCCAACCAAACCCCC
>NZ_JAKEIP010000653.1 GCF_021474425.1 Streptomyces muensis
CACCCCCACATCCTGCCGAGCCGAGCCACCCACGGCCGACTGGATCCCCATGGGCGCGGACCCCGTCCGGAACTCCACCATCCAGTCCGCCGTCTCCGCCCGCACCAACTCCGACACATCCTCCGAGAACCGCCGCAGCACCCCCAGACACCGCTCGGCCGCCTCACTCGCCGTCCCCTCCGCCGGCCCCAGAACCTCCCGCACACTCTCCGTCGCCCAGTCGAACTGCAGCATCTGAAGCCGCCGCTGCACCGCCTGCGCCGTAGCGACGTCCCTCATCCACCCGGACGTCACCCCGAAGAACCGATCGACCGCCGCACACGCCACCGCCAGCAGCAACGCCAGATACCCCCACGGCGCCGCCCCGCGCGCGACCCCCGTCAGATCCAGCAACGGCAACGCGGCCCCGACGACCGCCCCCGCCGCCGCCCCACCCCCCCCCCCCC
>NZ_JAKEIP010000654.1 GCF_021474425.1 Streptomyces muensis
GCTGGGGAGGTGCGGGGCGCTGGGCGGACGTACCGCCACCGCCGTAGCCGGTGTTGCCGCCGGCGCCGTAGCCGCCGCCACCTCCGCTTCCGCTTCCGCCGCCGAAGCCGGAGGAACCGCCGCCGCCCGGTGGCGGGGGAGCCGAACCGCCGCCCGACGGGTCGACGATCGCCTCGATCTTCCACTGGACGCTGAACTGCTCGGCCAGCGCCTGCCGCAGCACGTCCTCGCTGCCGCTGCTCGCGAAGTTGTCACGCGCGCCGGCGTTCACGAAGCCGAGTTGGAGGGTGGTGCCGTCGAAGCCGGCCACCTGGGCGTTCTGGCTGAGCAGGATCCAGGTGAAGCGGCGGCGGTTCTTGACCGCTTCCAGGATGTTGGGCCAGAGCATGCGGGGGTCGAGGCCGCCGCTGGGGGGTGCGTAGGCGGAGGG
>NZ_JAKEIP010000655.1 GCF_021474425.1 Streptomyces muensis
GCGCCGGGGGGCTTTGCTCGGTCGCGGGGGTTCTTGTCGGGTTTGTGCGGGGCGTTGGTTGCCGTTTCCGGTTGCCTTGTGCGTTTCCGGTTGGCAGTCGGCGGGTGGCGGTGTTCTTGTTCGTCGGCGGGTGCCGGTGTCGCGTCTGCCGGCAGTCCTTGGCCGGTGCCGGGGGGCGTCGTGTGGCGCGGGCGGCTCGTTACGCGGGGCGGCGGGCCTCGTCGACGAGGAGGACGGGGATGCCGTCGCGGACGGGGTAGGCCAGGCCGCAGTCCTGGCTTGTGCAGGTCAGCTCGGCGTCCTGCTCCTTGAGGGGGGCGTGGCAGGCCGGGCAGGCGAGGATCTCCAGGAGGCCGGCTTCCAGCGGCATGGTTGGTCCCTTCTGGGGCGGGTGGGGGTGGTA
>NZ_JAKEIP010000656.1 GCF_021474425.1 Streptomyces muensis
TACCCGTCCCATCCCCAGGGGCTCCGCCCCTTCGACCCCAGATCGTTCTTCGGGTGCGTGCCGGTGGGGGCTGGTCGCGCAGTTCCCCGCGCCCCTTTTCTGGGGCTCCGCTTCGACCCCGGGTCGTCCTTCGGGTGCGGCTGGGTGGGGGCTGGTCGCGCAGTTCCCCGCGCCCCTTCTGGGGGCTTCGCCCCCAGACCCCGCGCCATGGGGCTGGTCGCGCCCACGCGGCGGAGCCGCATATTGACACAGCCCCGCGCCCCTTCTGGGGGCTCCGCCCCAGACCCCGCTCCTCAAACGCCGGAGAGGCTGACTTCCAGCCCGTCCGGCGTTTGAGGACGAGGCCCGGAGGGCCGATGGTGGGGGTCTGGGGGCGGCAGCCCCCAGGGATGGG
>NZ_JAKEIP010000657.1 GCF_021474425.1 Streptomyces muensis
TTCTCGGACGCCGGACGGGCCGGAAGGGCCTGGGCCGGCGCAGCCTCCTGCGGGGGTGGCGAGGGCTCGTCCTCGCACGTCGGACGGGCTGGACGCTATTGGCGGGGGATGGCGATGGCTCGGGCTCGGATGCCGGGTGGGCTGAAAGGGGCGGAGCTGCGTCGCCGCTCAGGGGCGCGGGGAACTGCGCGATCAGCCCCCACCGGCCGTTGATCGCGCATCCGGCATCGGCCCGCCCGGCGGGGGCGGGATTGGGCGGTGGGACCACCGGGCCGCAGGCGTCCCCGGCGCGGCCCCGACCCACCAACGACCCACCGACCGAACCGCGCCACGCGCGCCCCGGACACACCAGCAAGCCGCCGCACGCACCCCGCCCTCACCCGAGTGGCACCC
>NZ_JAKEIP010000658.1 GCF_021474425.1 Streptomyces muensis
GACTGAACATCTTCGGGTGATGGCGGTTCGGGGGGGGCCTGGCTCAGGAGCATGGCCTGGCGCCGGCGCTGCCGCGATCACAGGGCGTACAGGGCGTACTCTGGATCCTGGATTGGACTAGACCTGTAGGCCGAGGAATGGGGTCCCATGAGCAAGCGTGCAGTCCTGGAGGTGATCGCCCTCGGGGTCGAGGACGCCGTCGCCGCCCAGGCCGGGGGTGCGGACCGGCTCGAACTGGTCACCGACATGGCGGCCGACGGGCTCACCCCGCCGGTGGAGACCTTCGCCGGGATCCGTGCCGCCGTCGACATCGACCTGCGCGTGATGCTGCGGCTGGCGGAGGGGTTCGCGGTGGGGGACGTCGGGGAGCTGGTGCGGCG
>NZ_JAKEIP010000659.1 GCF_021474425.1 Streptomyces muensis
ACCGAAGCCCTGCCCGTCCCTCGGACCCCGACGGGCCTCCCGAGACGCAGGCTCGCCGGAGCCCCGACGCACACACCGGCCCCGACGGGATCTCCGTGGCGTCGGCTCATCGGAGCCCGGACTCCCCCGTGGGTCCTGACGTGCCCTCCGAGACGTCGTCTCATCGGAGCGGCGATGCGAACTCCGGCCCAGGCGGGATGTCTGTGGCGCCGGCTCATCGGAGCCCGGACTCCCCCGCGGGTCCTGACGTGCCCTCCGAGGCACACGCCCATCGGAGCCTCGACCCCCATGCCACCCCGGGCCGGCCCCCCGAGACCCACGCCCACCCGGATCAGCCCTCCGAGGCGCAAGCCGATCTCCCTCAGCCCTCCGA
>NZ_JAKEIP010000660.1 GCF_021474425.1 Streptomyces muensis
CCCCCACCACCCCGTCGCTCACCCCGCGCGAGCTGGAGACGCTGCGCCACATCGCCGCGGGCCGCACCTACTGCCAGACAGCTCGCCACATGGGTCTCTCCCAGCACACCGTCGACACCTACCTGCGCCGCATCCGGGCCAAGTTCGACGTCAACACCACCGCCGAACTCACCCGACTCGCCATGGCCCTCGGCCTGTAGGACAGCCCCGCGCGGTTGCGTTCATAAAGAACGCGGACTTTCCAGGCATCGTCACATCCTCGAAATACGACCGTCCCATCCCCTCCAGGACTTCGATCTACGGTGGGCAGCACAGCCCGCCGCCCGGCCACCGTCGCCCGAAGGCACACCCCCGCCCTCGCCCCGAC
>NZ_JAKEIP010000661.1 GCF_021474425.1 Streptomyces muensis
TCGCGTCACCGGACGTTCTCCCCGACGTCACTGTCGCCCCCCGCCCTGCCAAGAGCCTTTGGCCGGGCGGATCTCCCCTGATCATCGCAGTTGGCCGTCGGCCTGCCGGGACGATGAGTTTTCGGCGCACGTCAGGTCTACACGTCGTGAGTAGCCCTGGAACTTCGATGGGAGCGGCATGAGCAGTCGAGGATCTGACAGCGAGGCCCCTGCCTCGGAGCCGGAACTTGTGAATCTGGAGCCGAAGGTGACAGCGGTTGTCCGCGGCGTCGTCCCGGTGGCCGGCCTGCGGGACTTCTTCGATGCGTCCTTCAGCGCCTTGGCCCGGACCATCGAGGCGCAGCGGATCACCATGTT
>NZ_JAKEIP010000662.1 GCF_021474425.1 Streptomyces muensis
TCCACACCGCCTCCCACCTCCCCGCCCTCGAACACCTCCTCTCCAAGCCGGTCCTCACCGCCAACCAGGTAACCGTCTGGGAAGCCCTCCGCCTGACCGACCGCCGAGTCAACGCCCCGGAACTGGGCTCCCTGTTCACACGAGAACCAATCGTGCAGGTATAACCAGCCCCGGGCCTTGGCGCCGCGGTGGCTTGGGCCGTGGCTGGTCGCGCAGTTCCCCGCGCCCCTTTAGGGGCGTTCCCGAACCGCTCCCTTCAGCCCGCCGGGCGCCCTTCCCAGCCCGTCCGGCGTTTGAGGACGAGGCCGAAGGCCGATGGGGGTCCAGGGGGCGGAGCCCCCTGGCGGGGTCGAAGG
>NZ_JAKEIP010000663.1 GCF_021474425.1 Streptomyces muensis
CGGGCGGGGTGTCGGTCGGCGTCGCGCTGGGGCGTGGTGTGGGCTTTGTCGTCGGTACGACGATCGTCGTTGTTGTCGGGGGCGCGTTCAGGCCGCCCATGGTCGAGGGTGTGGACGGGCTTGATGTCGGCACTGTGGCGGCGGTGTTTGCCGAGCGGTCCGCTTCCGTGTCTGTGTCCGTGGGTGTAGCCGTGTCCGGGCTGGTGACGGAGTCCGCGGTGGGGTCGGTGTCCGTTGCGCCCAGGCCCGCCACCTCCGCGTCGGGGGACAGGCGTACGAGGCTCAGGGCGCCGGCCGCCAGGGCGAGGCCGCCGGCTGCCAGGAGGACCTTGCGGGGGCGGGGGCGGCGGCCT
>NZ_JAKEIP010000664.1 GCF_021474425.1 Streptomyces muensis
GGGTTGGTTGAGGGCGATGGGGACGGGGAGGGTGGTGGTGGCGTTGTGTTCGGCGAAGGTGTCGAGTTCGCGGGTGAGGCGGCGGGTCCAGTCGGGCATGCGGGCGGCTCTGTGGCGGGCTGCGGGCCACCCGGCGGCGTCGCCTGCGGCTAGGCCTAGCAGGAGGCCCTCGATGTGACGCGGGGTGTGTCGGTGTCCGGCCTCGGCTTCGCCTTCGGCGGGTTGATTCCCACCCGCACCGCCCGTGCGGCTTTCGTCGTCGGGTGCGGGTGGCCCCTGTGGGGCGTTCTCGCCGTCGGCGGCCGCGGGCTGGGGTGGCTGGGTGGGGAGTGTGCTGACCGTCGTCTCGGGC
>NZ_JAKEIP010000665.1 GCF_021474425.1 Streptomyces muensis
GAGGACGTGGAGCGGTTGGTCGCGATGGGGGTGGTCGAGGCGGGCGACGGTGCCGGTGGTGGGGACGGTGGCGGTGAATTCCGTGTCGATCTCGGGCTGCTGCGGTTGGGGGTCGGGCTGCTGGATGTGCCTTTGTCGCAGGAGGCGATTCTCGCTGCGCGCAAGGTTCTCATCGAGCACTCGCGTGCTGTCGCGCATGAGTTGTCGCAGCTGTTCCGGGGGGAGGTGTCGGAGCGTGCGGCGCGGGATGTGCGGTCGTTGTCCGCGTCCATGCAGCCTGTGGTGGTGCAGGCTCTGTTGACGACCTTTCAGCGGTCGTTGCGGGAGGAGTTGCGGGGGTGGG
>NZ_JAKEIP010000666.1 GCF_021474425.1 Streptomyces muensis
ATGAAACTCGCTAGAGGCTTTTCTCGACAGCATAGGATCA
This sequence comes from Streptomyces muensis, assembly GCF_021474425.1. Taxonomy (GTDB): domain Bacteria; phylum Actinomycetota; class Actinomycetes; order Streptomycetales; family Streptomycetaceae; genus Streptomyces; species Streptomyces muensis. Next base: position 41 of record NZ_JAKEIP010000666.1, read on the forward strand.
TCCACTTCACCACAATCGGCTCGGCATCAGGTCTCAGACTATGTGCCAGGCGGATTTACCTACCTGACGTCCTACACCCTTACCCCGGGACAACCACCGCCCGGGATGGACTACCTTCCTGCGTCACCCCATCACTCACCTACTAACCGCTTGGTTCGGCGGCTCCACCACTCCCCTCAACTCCGAAGAGATCAGGGCGGCTTCACGGCCTTAGCATCACGATGCTCGATGTTTGACGCTTCACAGCGGGTACCGGAATATCAACCGGTTATCCATCGACTACGCCTGTCGGCCTCGCCTTA
>NZ_JAKEIP010000667.1 GCF_021474425.1 Streptomyces muensis
ACTGGCGATTGGGACGAAGTCGTAACAAGGTAGCCGTACCGGAAGGTGCGGCTGGATCACCTCCTTTCTAAGGAGCATCTAGGCCGCCAAGCTTGCTTGGTGGTCCAGAGCCACTACGTCGGCGAACGATCGACGGTGGTTAGCTCATGGGTGGAACGTTGACTACTCGGCACACTTGACCTGCTCTGGTCGCTAGTACTGCTTCGGCGTGGAACGCGAGATGGAGAGGCGAGGGTGTCGGGCACGCTGTTGGGTGTCTGAGGGTACGGCCGGTTACGGCTGCCTTCAGTGCCGGCCCCAGTGAACTCCAGCTTTGGTTGGGGGTGATGGGTGGCTGGTCGTTNCTTGTGGGGAGGGAGCTGTCGAAGGTGGGACTGGCGATTGGGACGAAGTCGTAACAAGGTAGCCGTACCGGAAGGTGCGGCTGGATCACCTCCTTTCTAAGGAGCACTTCTTACCGAGCCCTTCGCTCGGTCAGAGGCCAGTACATCAGCGAACGTCTGATGCTGGTTGCTCATGGGTGGAACGTTGACTACTCGGCACACTTGATCGTCTTCTCCTTCTAGTACTGCTCTTCGGAGCGTGGAACGTTGAGGGAAGCGGGGAGTGTGTCGGGCACGCTGTTGGGTGTCTGAAGGTACGGCCGGTTACGGCTGCCTTCAGTGCCGGCCCCAGTGAACTCCAGCTTTGGTTGGGGGTGATGGGTGGCTGGT
>NZ_JAKEIP010000668.1 GCF_021474425.1 Streptomyces muensis
CGGCGGGGGCGAGGCGGGCGACGCGTTCGAGGGAGGCGAGGTAGTCGCCGAGGGGGTCGGTGACCTCCCCCACGCTCGAATACGCTCGCGCGGGGGGACCCCCATTGTCGTCGGGGTCCTCGTACAGGCCGATGTGCGGGGTGATCTCGGGGAGGAGGTGGTCGCCGGAGAACAGGCGGCCGTGGCCCGGGAGTTGGGCCGGGTGCTCCTCCTCCAGGTGCAGGCAGACATGGCCGGGGGTGTGGCCCGGCGTCCAGATCGCGCGCAGACGGCGGCCGGGGAGGTCGAGGAGCTCGCCGGGGACGATCTCGCGGTCGGGGTCGGCGGGGG
>NZ_JAKEIP010000669.1 GCF_021474425.1 Streptomyces muensis
GCCTTGCCCCCTGGACCCCCGCTGTCGGCCTTCGGCCTCGTCCTCAAACGCCGGACGGGCTGAAGGTGCCTGCCGCGCGTCGAGAGGTGGCTAGCGCAATGCGCTTCTCAGCAAGCGGGCCGCTCGTCGCAGCTTTGGGCGGGCTGCTCGGCGTGCGAGGGGGTGTATCAGGTTGGCCGTGATGCCGGCTGGTTGCCAGCGGATTTGGAGGCGGCCGGGGGTGCGGCCTTCCGGTTCGATGGTTACTTGGTGGGGGGCCGTGCTGGTGTGGTAGTTGATGCGCGCTGTCAGGGGTGGGAAGGAGA
>NZ_JAKEIP010000670.1 GCF_021474425.1 Streptomyces muensis
GTGGGGGAGGGGGTGCCGGGGTGCCGTAAACCATTCGGACCGTCAACATGCGCGTGCGGAAGACAGTTGAGAAACTGACGACGTGCCCAGCCGCGGACATTTTCAACTGGAGTGTGAAGGGAATCGCATGGAGACTCGGACTCCGGTATTCGAGGAATTCGATCCGGCGAGTGACTGCGACTGCCCGGGATGTGTTCACTGGAGACGCGTCCTGCCGCATTCCAAGACCGGCCGCCACCCCGCCGCCCACCGGGCGCTGATCCTCGCCGCAGCCGCCTCCACCACTCTCGCCGTAGGCCACAC